>CAYMDG010000033.1:8038-9735 GCA_964388905.1 uncultured Bacteriovoracaceae bacterium | reverse complement strand
TCCGGTCACCCCGGATTGCCCTTGGGCGCGGCGCCCATGGCTTATATGCTGTGGACCGGACATATGAAGCACAACCCTTCCAATCCCAAGTGGGTTGACAGGGACCGGTTCGTCCTCTCGGCAGGTCATGGGTCATCCCTGCTCTATGCATTACTACACCTTACAGGCTACGACCTGCCGCTCAGTGAACTCCAGAAATTCCGTCAATGGGAGAGCAAGACGCCCGGGCACCCGGAAAGCCATGTAACCCCCGGCGTCGAGATAACCACAGGTCCCCTGGGACAGGGGATATCGAGCGCTGTGGGCATGGCCATGGCCGAAGCACACCTGGCTTCACTCTACAACAGACCCGGCCACACCGTAATCGACCACTATACCTATGTGCTTGCAGGGGACGGAGACCTCATGGAGGGTGTAGCCTACGAGGCATGCTCGCTTGCAGGTCATCTTGGACTCGGCAAGCTCATCGTATTGTACGACAGCAACAGGATATCTCTGGCCGGATCCACTGACCTGTGTTTTACCGAGGACACTGAAAAGCGCTTCGAGGCATGCGGATGGAACACCCAGCATATACATGACGGCAATGATCTCGCCGCCATCGACCTGGCAATTCTCGCGGCAAAAGAAGATACGACCCGGCCTTCGCTCATCATTGTGGACACGGTAATCGGCTTCGGTTCCCCGAACAGGCAGGGATCTTACAAGGTGCACGGCTCTCCGCTTGGGGATGATGAACTTCGTGAAGCAAAAAAGGCCCTGGGCTGGAATGAATCAAGGCAGTTCTTTGTTGCGGATGACGTCAATGAGCATTTCCTCAAGGCTAGAGACCGAGGCAAGGCTTGTGAATCAGACTGGCAGCAGGCCTTTTTCCGATACAGCAGGTCTTTTCCCGAACAGGCGGAAGAACTAAGAGGCTCTTTGAGCTCGGAACTGCCAAAGGCTTGGGATGCGGGTATTACGGAACTCTTCCCTGACAAGAAGGCCATGTCCACGAGAAAGGCAGGTGAAACGGTGCTCCAGTACCTCGCCCGGAAGATTCCAGCCCTGGCAGGCGGCTCTGCCGACCTGAATCCTTCCACGCTCACCTGGTTAAAGGAATGCGGGGATTTCCAAAACCCCGGACTCTGCAGTGATAACGTCCAGGGGTCTGTGGGTAAATGCTGGGGGTATGACGGCAGGAACATACACTTCGGGGTTCGCGAACATGCAATGGCCGCTATCACCACCGGCATGGCACTGCACGGCGGCATGATCCCCTATGCATCCACGTTCCTCATGTTTTCCGACTACATGCGTCCTGCAATCCGCATCGCATGCCTGTCTGGGGTCCGCAGTCTCTATATCTTCACCCATGACAGCATCGGCGTGGGGGAGGATGGCCCCACCCACCAGCCCATAGAGCAGATCATGGGCCTCAGGGGGGTTCCGAACCTGACAGTTATCCGTCCTTGTGACGCCCAGGAGACCGCCCATGCATTTAAGGCGGCCATAAGCAGGATTGACGGCCCAACGGCCCTGATCCTCACCCGGCAGGACGTGCCTGCCATTGACAGAAAAAAGTGCTCACCGGCAAAGGGGCTGGAACAAGGCGGGTACATCTTGTGGGAATCCGCCAAGGCAGTGCCTGATGTTATCCTCATTTCAACAGGGTCCGAGCTGAGCCTCGCGCTGGATGCCGCATATGTCCTGTCGAA
>CAYMDG010000033.1:0-7938 GCA_964388905.1 uncultured Bacteriovoracaceae bacterium | reverse complement strand
TATATCCAGCGCTCGCTTATCAGTTCGGGCGAGTTGCAGAACCTCATCGACCAGGGCGTCCGGGGTGTGACCAGCAACCCTACCATTTTTGAGAAGGCCATTGCAGGGAGCCACGATTATGATGATGCCTTAAGGAGGCTCGCAAAGAATGGAAAATCAACTCAAGAGATCTATGAGGAACTCGTCCTGCGGGATATTCTGCTGACAGCCGATCTGTTTCTTCCGGTTTATGTGAGCACCCGCGGGCTCGACGGGTTCGTAAGCCTGGAGGTAAGCCCGAATTTGGCATATGACACCGACAAGACAATTCAGGAGGGGAAAAGGCTCTTCAATGCCCTGGGCAAACCCAATGTCATGATCAAGGTCCCTGCAACGGATGCCGGCATACCGGCAGTCGAGGAGCTTATTGCCAGCGGGGTGAACGTGAATGTGACACTGCTCTTCTCCCTGTCTCAATATGTCAAGGCGGCCGAAGCCTACATCTCGGGGTTGGAAAAACACCTCTCAGCAGGCGGTGACATCTCTAAAATCGCGTCCGTGGCCTCGTTCTTTGTAAGCAGGGTAGACACTTCGGTGGATGCAGAGCTTGATAAAATCGGGAATAAGGACCTGCTGGGCAAGGCTGCAATTGCAAACGCCAAGATCGCCTACGGGCGTTTCAAGTCGATCTTTTCAGGACATCGCTGGGAAAGGCTTGCCGGCAACGGTGCGCATGTGCAGCGGGTCTTGTGGGCCAGCACCGGTACCAAGAACCCCGGATATTCCGACACCCTGTATGTGGACAAGCTCATCGGCCCCCACACGGTAAACACCCTGCCCCCCTCAACGTTAGGGAAGTTCCTTGAACATGGGCAGGTATCTCCGAGCTTGGAAACAGGTCTTGAGCATGCGAAGAACCTGATGGATCAACTCGCTGAACTTGGATTGAACCTGGATGCCATAACAAAGAAGCTCGAAGAAGATGGTGTGCGATCCTTTGCCTCGTCCTTTGAGTCGCTTCTGAAAAGTATCGATACCAAGCGTAAAGAGGTGCTGTAACCATGGTAAAGATTGAAATGAGCCTCGGCCCTTACCGTGTTACTGTGGAAGATGCCTTTAAGAAGATACAGAACAACAAGACGATCAAGCGGATCTGGGACATGGACCACACGGTCTGGAAGATGGACCCTGAAGAAATAACCAACAGGCTAGGTTGGCTCAGAAGTCCCATGAACATGAGGCAACGGGTCACAGAGCTGAAGGCATTTACCGATGAAGTGCGCTCTGAGCGCTATACCCATGCACTCCTGCTGGGTATGGGCGGTTCATCTCTTGCCCCGGACATGCTGAGAAGGATCTTTGGTGTCCAAGACGGTTTCCTTGACCTCGCCGTGCTCGACAGTACCGATCCTGCCGCCGTTAGGGCCCTTGCAGAAGCAGTCGACCCTGAAAAGCGACTTTTCATCGTGTCTTCCAAATCAGGTACTACTGCCGAGGTGCTGTCTTTTTTTAAATATTTCTATAACCAGACCATAAGGGCCGTAGGCAAAGACAATGCAGGAGAGCATTTCATAGCCATTACGGACCCGGGGAATTCATTGAACGAGGTTGCCCCGAAATTGAGGTTCCGCAAGGTCTTTGCCGGGGATGCTACAATAGGCGGCCGTTTTTCTGCCTTGTCCGTTTTCGGCCTTGTTCCGGGATCACTCATGGGCATGGACATACCACTGCTGCTGGAGCGTGCAATCGCCTCTGCAGAAGCCTGCGGACAAAACGACTGTTCGTGGTCCGGCCGCAATGACGGCGCTAAACTCGGCGCGGCCCTGGGCGCCCTGGCCTGTGCTGGGAGGGACAAGCTTACCTTCTTCATTGCTGATAAGGTTGCCGGGTTCGGAGACTGGGTGGAGCAGCTCATTGCCGAGAGTACCGGCAAGGAAGGTAAAGGCATACTCCCGGTTATCGGCGAGCCCCCTGACAGCCCTGAACTGTACGGAAACGACAGGGTCTTCATCTCCATGAAACTACCCGGTGATGATACCATTGAGCCTGAATTGGGAAGGCTCTCGGATGCAGGTCACCCGGTGATAAGGATTTTCCTGGATGACATCTATGACATAGGCGGCCAGTTCTTCCTCTGGGAATTTGCCGTGGCCGTAGCCGGACATGTCCTTGGGATCAATCCCTATGACCAGCCTGATGTGGAAGCTGCCAAGGTGCTTTCCCGCAAGGCCATGGACGAATACCGCCGGATGGGAAGCATGAGCACCCATGCCGCAACCTTGGTGGACAAGGACATCTCAGTATTTTCCGACTCACCCTCTTCCGAGCTGAGCCAGGTGATGCAGGATTTTTTCTCCCGGGCACGGGAAGGTTCCTATATCTCGATCCAGGCTTACCTGAATCCCACCCGTGATACTGAAAGGGCATTGCAGGCTTTGAGGCTGGTCCTCCTGGATAAATACCGTATCCCGACCACACTCGGTTTTGGCCCCCGGTTTCTTCATTCAACCGGCCAGCTCCACAAGGGCGATGCCGGGAAAGGAATGTTTATTCAGATAACATGTGATGATGCATCTGACTTGGCCATCCCCGACAAGGCAGGATCGGAAAGCTCATCCATGACATTCGGCATCCTGAAAGCGGCCCAGGCCATGGGCGATGGTGAAGCGCTCAAGGCTGCAGGCAGGCAACTCATCAGGCTTCATATCTCAGGTCCAGACGTCACTGCGGCCATTAATCGGATAATCCAAGAGGTTCATTGAGCTTCAACTAGGAGAAAAGCATGACTCGCTATGACTATGATGTCGGGATCATCGGCGGTGGCGCTGCCGGGCTTACCGCTGCTGCAGGCGCTGCACAGTTCGGTGCAAAGACCATCCTCGTGGAAAAGTCCGGCAAGCTCGGAGGGGACTGCCTGCACTTCGGATGTGTGCCATCCAAGACACTCATCCATACGGCATCCGTTTGGGCGCTGGCCAGAAGATCTGCAGAGTTCGGCCTGCCCGGCCTGACGCTGCCGCCCGTGGACCTCGGCGCAGTAATGGACCGTGTGGCCGAGGTGATAAATACTATTCAGCACCACGACTCGCCTGAACGTTTCTGCTCATTGGGCGCACTTGTCCGGTTCGGTGAGGCGGTATTCGTTGATGATCATATCGTAAACCTGGACAATAACCGTATTTCGGCCAGGAACTGGATCATCGCCACAGGATCTTCCCCTGCCCTGCCGGCTATTGATGGCCTGGAAGATGTCCCTTACCTGACAAACGAGACCGTGTTCTCTGCACGAACTCTCCCGGGGAGACTTGTCGTGCTCGGAGGCGGACCAATCGGATGCGAGATGGCCCAGGCCTTCGCGCGCCTCGGATCAAAGGTGACCCTGATAGAATTCATGGATCAGATCCTTGGCGCTGAAGACGTTGACATGGCTGAAATCCTTAAGAATCAGCTCATGTCCGAGGGTGTGGTGATCCATACCGACACCAGGGCAATCCGGGTGGAAAAAGGGAATGCACCCATCCTTCTCACCATCGGTCCTGCCCGGGGAGAAGGCCTTGAGCACGTCATTGAGGCAGACGCCCTTCTCGTTGCAGCAGGAAGAAAGCCGAATGTGGAGGGACTCTCACTGGAGGCCGCAGGGATCGATTACACGCCCAAAGGCATCCCGACAAATGACCGCATGAAGACGAACATCCCCAACATCTATGCCTGCGGAGATATAAACGGGGTGATGCCCTTCACCCATGTGGCAGGCTACGAAGGAGGTGTTGCCCTTTCAAATGCAGTCCTGCGCCTGCCGCGCCGGGCCGATTACTCAAAGATAGGCTGGTGTACCTATACCTCTCCCGAGATAGCAAGCATTGGGCTCAATGAAAAACGCGCTCAAAAGGAAGGCACCAGGTATAGCGTGATGGAGGAGCTCTTCTCTGAAAACGATCGTGCCCAAGCCGAGGGAGAGCAACAGGGCAAGATCAAGCTGTTGCTGGACGGTCGTGGTAAGCTGCTGGGTGCTCAGATTATCGGGGTTCATGCCGGAGAGCTCATACATGAATGGATCCTGGCCAGATACGGCAGTATTGGACTGGCCGCTATGGCAGGCGCTGTTCACCTCTATCCGACATTATCCGAGATCTCCAAGCGTGTTGCAGGAAAATACTTTGCCTCAAAGCTTTTCTCGGATAAGACCCGGTCCATTCTCAGACTGCTCTTCAATCTCAAGGGCCGGGCGTGCTGAAGCGGAAGATGGTTCTCTGGAAGTACAACTGCCTCTAAAACGACTTTATCTCCCAGATTCCCTCATCATTTTTTATGAAGACAAGCTCGCTCGAATGAGAATAGATCCTCTCTAGCGGCATCTTGATCTTATATTCTGCACAATTAGCACCTTTTACCCCGATAAACTTGATGTCTTCCATGGTTTTCAGAACAGGGGCGCGCTGGTCCGGCGTAGACGCAGACAGAAGCATCTTGTGTATGTCCCTCATGTCCTTTTCGAAATAGGTAGAAGCTTTATCGATATCATCATTGGAAAGTGCCTTGACCATTTCCTGCCAGCGAGACCTCAGCATGACATCAAGCTCTTCCAACTCCTGTGTTGTCCATTTCTTGCTCGTTTCGCGCAGCGTTATCTTCAGGGAGATAACCTTACTCACCTGTTCTTGGGAAAAGCCTGCCACTTGCATCTCTTCCATGAGCTGCATTTCATCATCTGTCAGCATTGATTTGCCGTGCGATACATTCGGGAGGAAAAACAAAGCGATTAGCAACGAACAAAAAACTATTGACCTCATCATAGCACCTCCATCAAAAAACCCAGCGTGTTTCATGATATCGCAAATACCCCAACATTATTAATACATTAAATACACTATTACACCATATTGGGTGCCATTTCAAGGGGACATTTCCAGCAATATAATCATAACGATATATTCCTGCTGATTGACTATAAAACAAGTATGTGGTTATAAATATGTTCATAGATATTTACTTTCATGATGCGTGAGATACAGAACCTTTGTGCTCATGTTTTCCCTGTATGAGGAGGATCTTCAAATGAAGCATTATACCTTTGCAATGATATTGTTCCTTATCACCGTTGTATCTCCCGCATGTTTTGCCGAGGATAGAACCTTCCGTATAGAGGTCCTTCAGGTAACAAATATTGAACCCTACCAGAAATCATATGAGGGATTCCTCAAGGTGCTCGAAAATAATGGTATCGTCTTAGGTAAGAACCTCGCAGTCAATCGCACCATCATTGACTTCGATATAGAAAAGGCCGGGCTTTGGAAAAAAATGGGCGTCCTTTTACGCATCAGGAGCGAGGCCTCACGAATTGTTGATGTCAAACCCGACCTGGTCCTTACCATAGGCACGCCTGCCACCAAGTATTCAAAAGAGAAGATCATCGGTGCGGGGATACCGCTTGTCTTTACGGCAGTGGCCATCCCCGAGGCCGCAGGGTGCACTTCTGTGGGCATTGCAGGCCCCGGGTTTACCGGATCGACCCTGCACATGAACATGCCTGAATCGCTAAGAAAGGTAAAATCCGCCTTCCCCTCGATCAGGACAATCGGGATGGTCCACAGCGATGACGAGAACGGCATTGCCCATGTTGAAGAGGCGAAGAAGTATGCTGCAGCAAGCGGATTCATTATCATCTCGAAGGAAATCGGGAAGTCCGAAAGCATCACAAAGGCACTGGAAGAGCTTGCAACCAAAGGGGCCCAGGCCTTCTGTGTCCCGCTGGACACCTATTACGGTGTACGGAATTATGAGGCATGCAGGGCATTAGAGATGTTTTCCAACAGGACTAAACTCCCGGTCATCAGCTTTGCCCTCATGAGGGTGCCAGGGGCCATGTTGTACGTTGGTTCCGATTTCCAGACCATCGGCGAACTGTCCGGAGATCAGGCTGCCAAGGTCCTGAAAGACGGCACAAAACCAGATAGCCTGCCGATCCTTATGCAGAAAGAACCAAAGATCATGGTAGACAAAAACAGGCTGGCCGATTTCAACCTGAAGCTCCCTGCGGAAATCATCAATTCAGCACAAATTGTCGATTTTACCCGCGAAAAATTATTCCGCATAGAAATCCTCCAGGTGACGGATATTGAACCTTTTCAGAAATCATATGAGGGTTTTATAGACATATTGAAGAAAAACGGCCTTGTAGAAGGGAAGAACCTCCTCATAAACAGGAAGATTATCGATTTCGATATGGAGAAGGCAGGCCTGTGGAACAAGGTAGGGGTGCTCATGAGGATCAGGGATGAAGCGGCTCGCATCGCGGAATTGAGACCTGATCTCGCCCTTACCATCGGCACACCTGCCACCAAGTATGCAAGGGGTACGATTATCGATGCCGGAATTCCTGTTGTATTTACGGCAGTTGCCATTCCAGAGGCTGCTGGATGCAGGTCAAAAACCTTTGCAGGCCCAGGATTCACCGGATCAACGCTTTACATGAACATGCACCATGCCTTGAAGATCGTAAGGCTGGCATTCCCGAACATAAAACGCGTGGGCCTCATTTACAGCGACGACGAGAATGGTATTGCCCACATGGAAGAGGCTACCCTCTTCGGTCCTGAGGATGCGGGATTGAAATTCATTGCCAGAGAAGTGGGTAAGAATGATTCGATCATACCTGCTGCCCAGGACCTTGAAAAGAACGGTGTGGAGGCGTTTGCCGTTCCACTGGACACCTACTACGCTTTACGAAAATATGAAGCGGCTAAGGATTTAAAGAATTTCTCATTAAAATCGAAGATCCCAATTTTCAGCTTTGCCCTCGTTAAAATCCCGGGATCCATGATGTATGTCGGATCGGATTTCACAACCGTCGGAGCTCTTTCCGGAACTCAGGCAGTCAAGATTATTAAGGATGGCACAAAGCCTGACAGCCTTCCCATTCTCAGGCAGGAAGAGCTGAGGATACTTGTTGATACGAACCAGCTCAGAGAATTGAACTACAAACTGCCATTGGAAATCCTCCAGATAGCTCAAGATGTTGAATAAACTAACTCAATCAATAAGAGCATAGATTTTCGCCTGAATTAAAGAGAATGATTTAAGCGAGAATGATTTAAAAGACGCAAACACCTGATCTTGGCTGATCTTCGGCCAACAAACAACGCTATAAATACAAATATATCTCAGTATATCAATTATAACTCAACCCGTTCACAACGGGTGCTGCAAAAAAAGGTCAAGGGGCAGGATATGCCTGCCCCTGTGAACTGCTTAGGCTTTGCTTACGTTTGAAGCCTGGGGGCCCTTGGGTCCTGCAACGATGTCGAATGTTACACGCTGACCCTCTTCAAGGGATTTAAACCCTTCCCCATTGATCGATGAATGGTGCACGAAGACATCCTGTCCACCGTCTGCTGTGATGAAACCAAAACCTTTTGAATCGTTAAACCATTTTACTGTTCCTTGTGCCATTGCTTACCTCTTAATCCAGATCCCAGCTCGGCAAAACCTTGGGTCTGTTTTTGTGTATTTCTGAAAACAGAATCTATCATCAATGGAATTTTGCTTGAGAAGTGTATCCGAAGGTACCATTCGTAGCGCAAGATTCGGGTCAGATATATTCATATTTCAGATATGAAACATAAATAAACGTGAAGCGGGACACTGTCAAGCACTAAATATTTCATGCATCCAGCGAGGTCTTGTAAGTTTACTAACAAGTCCTTATAATGAGTAAGATATTAAATGATGGAGGTATCTGATGGCACGTGACTCAAGAGATTTGAAGAAGAAAAAGGTTGTGGAGGTTCTCAACAAGGCACGCTCCATGGAGCTCAAGGCTATCTATCAGTACATGAACCAGCACTATAACCTGGACAACATGGATTACGGCGATCTGGCATTGAAGGTTAAGCTCATTGCCATAGACGAGATGCGCCATGCCGAGTTGTTCGCGGAGCGGATCAAGGAACTCGGGGGCGA
>CAYMDG010000032.1:16209-18408 GCA_964388905.1 uncultured Bacteriovoracaceae bacterium | reverse complement strand
GAGCTGGGCCTGGAAACCATCGTTGTCTACTCCGAGGCGGACAAAGACATGGAATACCTGAACTTCGCCGATGAGGCCGTGATGATAGGCCCTGAGCAGGCCTCCAAGAGCTACCTCAACATCGATGCCATCATCTCCGCGGCCCTTGCCTGGAAGGCCAATGCCATCCATCCCGGCTACGGGTTCCTTTCAGAGAATCCCCAATTCGCATTTGTCTGCGAGGAGAACGGCATCGAATTCATCGGCCCCACGAGCACGACACTGAGGACCATAGGCAACAAGTCCCGGACAAAAGAGGTGGCAAGGTCGCTGGGCATACCTACCATACCAGGCTCCTACGGGGTTGTTGCCGACATCAACCAGACAATCCTTTTGGCCCAGGATCTCGGTTTCCCCGTGATCCTCAAGTCGCTGTACGGGGGAGGCGGAAGGGGGATGAAGGTCGCCTTCAGCGATGACCAGCTCAGGCAGCATTTCGCCAGCGTGAGCAGCGAAGCCAGTGCTGCATTCGGTCGCAGCGAGGTCTACATTGAGCACTATATCACCGCTCCCCGTCATCTTGAGGTGCAGGTCCTGGCCGATGCATACGGAAACATCAGAATCTACTCCGACCGTGAGTGCTCCATCCAGAGGCGTCATCAGAAGATCATCGAGGAGGCACCCATTCCCTCTATTGATGCAGATCTCAGGCAGAGCCTGTGGGATTGGTCAAAGGGGATCATCCAGGCCATCGGGTTCAAGGGGCTCGGCACTGTGGAATTCCTCATGGATCAGGAAGGGGGCATCTATTTCCTTGAGATAAACGGCAGGCTCCAGGTTGAACATCCGGTCACGGAGATGATTTCCGGGGTTGATCTGGTACGTGAACAGATCATGGTTGCAGCGGGTGCCCACATTGAACCTCTCCCGGTTATAACCACAGGGCATGCCATTGAATGCCGGATCAATGCTGAAAACACATCCAGGAACTTCATGCCCACCACCGGGACCATAGCAAAGCTGCGGCTGCCGAGCGGTCCGGGCACCAGGGTGGACACGCACCTCTTCCCCGGCTGCATCGTTACCCCGTTTTATGATCCCCTGCTGGTCAAGCTCATTGCCCACCAAACCACAAGGGACGGGGCGCTCCGAAGGATGGGCAGGATGCTTGACGAGACCATCATCGACGGACTGACCACGAACAAAGAACTGCTCTACAAGCTGCTCAACCATGACAGTTTCCTCTCCGGCAACGGAGACACTTCCCTGGTCACCCAGCTCCTGAACAAATAGTCATACAACCCGGATTTTGCGTTTAAGAAACATAAAAAAACCTTTTGGTCACAATAATTTTATGCTCAAGGCGTCCTGCTGCGCAAAGAGCGTTACCGGATACATTTATCTGCAACATCCGGGATTAAAAGCCTTAGTGATCTCGTCCGCCTTGAATTCAGGCAGAGGTCCGGCTTTGCCATCCCGGTAAAGGATGAGCTCAGGCGGTGAGGTCATGGTGCCGATGAGGGTGCCTGAGATTCCGGCCTCCTCCCAGGCAGAAAGGATGGCCCCGGCATTTTCGGGCTTGCAGCACACGATTAATGATCCTGATGCCAAGGCGCCCAGCGGGTCAATAGAAAATACGCTCAGAATCCTCTCTGCAAGATCGAGAACAGGGATGTTCTCCAGGTGAACCTCCATACCGCAACCGCTGGCGCCTGCAAGCTCAGAGAGCCCTGTGGCAAGGCCGCCCTCGGTAGGGTCATGCATGGCGGAAACTCCACCTGTCTCCAGCGCGATCCTAGCGTCTGTCACCACGCTGATGCCCGGGGTATAGATAAGGTCCTGCGCCTGCTTCAGGGTATGTTCATCGAGGCCCAGCTTATGGGCGAACTCTCGCGCCAGGAGCGCAGTTGCCTCAAGGGGTATGCCCTTGCTCAGGAGGATGGCGTCACCTGGTTTTGCACCGGAGGAACGGATTATTCCATGCCTGGATATGGTGCCTATCATGAACCCGACGGCAATGGGCCGCTCGATCCCGTGGGTGATCTCGGTATGACCTCCCACAAGGGTGATGCCGCCTGCTTTGCATGTCTCTTTGAGCCGTGAAAAGATGGCTGAAGCACTGACTGGCGTCGTTGAACCCTGGGGCAGGAGGAAGGTAACCAGCAGGTATTTCGGGATACCGCCCATGCAGGCAATGTCGTTGGCATTGATGGTGACGAG
>CAYMDG010000032.1:0-16109 GCA_964388905.1 uncultured Bacteriovoracaceae bacterium | reverse complement strand
GGTATTTCGGGATACCGCCCATGCAGGCAATGTCGTTGGCATTGATGGTGACGAGATACCAGGCAATGTCATCCGTGGCAAAGGTGATGGGGTCGGTCTTGAAGACCAGCTGCTCATCCCCGAAGCGGATAACCGCTGCGTCCATGCCGATGCCCGGCCCCACGATCACATCCGGGTGAGTTGCGGGGAGCCCTTTAAGGAATTGCCTGAGGAGTTCGACGGGGAGCTTGCCCATGGGCAGAACATTTTCAGCCATGCGTCTGTTCGCTCTCGATATATGCATATGCGCTGTGGTTGTGGATGCTCTCGTAATTCTCCGCCTCCACCGAGAACCATGAGAACTCGTCCCTGACGCTCAGGATGGATGCCACCTGCCGGACAACGTCTTCCACGAACTTGGGATTCTGGTAGGCATGTTCCGTGACGAATTTCTCATCGGGCCTCTTGAGAACGGGGTAAACCGGGCTTGACCCGCAGCCCTCGATGATTCCGATGAGATCCTCCATCCAGAAGAACTTTTCATAACGAACAACTGCGGTTACGATGCCCCGCTGGTTATGTGCACCGAAATCACTGATCTCCTTGGAGCACGGGCAGAGCGTCTGAACCGGGACCTTCACGCCCACCTTAAACTCCCGTTTTGCACCGACCATGCCCATGAGCGAGCAAGTGTATTCCATGAGGCCTACAGCCCCGGTCACCGGGGCCTCCTTCTCGATGAAATAGGGAAACTCGATCTCCATGTGGGCGCTCTCGGCCTCCAGAGAACGCTTGATCTCATTTAAGATATGCTCGAAGTTCTTGATGTGGATCTCTTCCTTGTGCTCGTTGAGCACCTCGATGAAACGGCTCATGTGCGTGCCCTTGAATTCCCGGGGCAGATCCACGGAAAGACTGATGGAGGCCACCGTGTGCTGGGAGCCTTTCTTCTTGTCGGATACCACGATGGGGTAACTGATCCCTTTGACCCCCACCTTCTCGATGTACAAGGGATTGTCAGGCTTCTGCTTCTGCACATCCTTCATGGCCGGACCTTCCTACCCCGAATAGGTCACGCAGCAGGAATCGTTCTCCCAGACCGTGACTTCTTTTAGTGATACCGGGGTCTTCATAGACCCGGAGACAGCGTGATAAATGTGTTTCGCAATGTTCTCGGCCGAAGGATTGATCTGCGTAAAGGGATCGAGATCGTTGAGGTACTGGTGGTCGAAATCTGCGAGCACCTTTTTGAGTATCTGCTTCAGCTCGCGAAAGTCCATGATAATGCCTGCGGAGTCAAGCTGCGGCGACTCCACAGCGACCTCCACGCGATAGTTGTGGCCGTGCAGCCTCTCGCAGTCACCCTGGTAGCCCCTGAGGCGGTGCGCAGCGCTGAAACCTTCCATGACCTTTGCTGTGAACATGGTGAGTACATAGTACAACATATGCGGATCTGCAACACAGGAAATGAACTTGTAACACCAGGGGATTTGGTATATGCCTTAAACCATTCAGGGAAAAAAGAGGCCACACACAAATCCATGCCCACAATCGATTTCTCAGACACGTACATCTTGCGGCAGCTTGCCGGTGACAATTGTTCCCACCTGAAGATCCTTGAAGAATCTATAGGGGTCAAGTGCGCACTCAAGGGCAACACCATCGATCTATCTGGGGAAAGCCTTGACGTGGAGCTCGCAGAGCATACCCTCAAAGATCTCTACAAGCTCATAAAAGGAGGATTCCCCATTTATCCCGATGATGTCTGGTATGCAGTGCGCATGATCTCCAAAGACCACAACGTGGACCTTGAGGATGTGTTCAAGGACAACATCTATATCTCCTCCACGAAAAAGGTGATCTTCCCCAAGAGCCTGCAGCAGAAGCGATACATCGATGCCATGCGCTTCAAGGACATACTCTTCGGCATCGGCCCGGCTGGGACAGGCAAGACCTACCTGGCGCTTGCCATGGGGGTGCACTATCTGCTGAAGAAAAAGGTGGAGCGCATCGTGTTGACCCGGCCCGCAGTGGAGGCAGGGGAACGGCTCGGTTTTCTGCCCGGCGATCTGCAGGAGAAGGTGAACCCCTATCTGAGGCCTCTGTATGACGCCCTGTACGACATGCTGGAACGCGACCATGTCCTGCGGCTCATAGCCAGGGACCATATCGAGGTAGCGCCTCTTGCATTCATGCGCGGCAGAACCCTGAACGACGCCTTCATCATCCTGGATGAGGCGCAGAACACCACCTCCGAGCAGATGAAGATGTTCCTCACACGGCTCGGGTTCAACTCCAAGGCAGTCATAACCGGTGATGTCACCCAGATCGACCTGCCCCAGGGCACTATATCAGGTCTGGTGGAGGCGTCACAGATCCTCAAGGACATCGACGAGCTCGGATTCGTGTATTTCTCAGAGGATGACGTGGTCAGGCACAAGATAGTGGCCAAGATCATCCGCGCCTATGACAAGAGCGGCAGATGAACCTCATCGATATCATCAACGAACAGAAGGTCATTGAGATCGATGTTGACCTCCTGGGCGAGTTGGCGGTCCGGATCCTTGAAATCCTCGGCAGGCAAAGCGTTGAACTGTGCGTGGTGCTCACCGACAACGCCGATATCCAGGCCTTGAACCGGGAATACCTTGACCGTGATAAACCTACCAACGTCATCTCCTTTCCCCAACAGGAAGGTGAAGGCCCGCAAGGCAGCCACCTGGGGGATGTGGTCATCTCAGTGGAAAAGGCTGCTGAAGAAGCTCTCGAGGCAGGTATAGAGACAATGGACCGCATCAGGGCACTGCTGGTCCATGGGATCTGCCACCTGTGCGGATATAACCATGAGGGCGTCTCTGAGGAGATGATCCACGAGATGGAGGCTGTTGAAGAGCGTTTGCTGGCCTTGCTTGATGATTACCAGGCATAGAGATCACCCGGTTTGTATTTGAGGCGCCAGACCCTCCTCGTTGTCATGATTTTCTCCTACTTACCTTATTGCAATGGTATGTATTGGATTTTGAGACACATTAATTTTATTTAATTAAATTAATTAGTTGCCTGGCATTTTCCCTGCGGAAAAAGTGCTTGCCATGCCCTAAGACCCTCTGCTATAAGGCTCCACTACGGGGCGTAGCGCAGTTTGGCTAGCGCACCTGCCTTGGGAGCAGGGGGTCGGAGGTTCAAATCCTCTCGCCCCGACCATAGCGGGACCTAGGTGGGCGCCTGTAGCTCAGTTGGATAGAGCAACGGACTTCTAATCCGTAGGTCAGAGGTTCGAATCCTCTCAGGCGTGCCAGAGCATATGGTGAGTGTAGCTCAGATGGTAGAGCACAGGATTGTGGCTCCTGCGGTCGAGGGTTCGATCCCCTTCACTCACCACAATTTGAAGGTGAGCGCCCGTAGCTCAGTTGGATAGAGCGTCGGACTTCGAATCCGCAGGTCGGGCGTTCGAGTCGCCCCGGGCGTACCAAAGATAGAATATGGGCCATTAGCTCAACTGGTAGAGCAACTGACTCTTAATCAGTAGGTCCCTGGTTCGAGCCCAGGATGGCCCACCAAGTAAAACAAGGGGTTAGCTGATATTGGCTGACCCCTTGTTTTTTATGGTGTCAGTTATGGTGCCAGTTCGTTCTGAAATTAACATCTGAACAGCATCCCTTTGATGCCCTGGTGATAGATGAGAATACTTCAATGTCATGGTAATGGTTTTATGCCCCATAAGCTCCTGCACAGTTCTGATGTCAACACCTGCCATTACTAAACGTGATGCAAAGGTATGTCTTAAGTCATGCCAGTGAAAATCCTTCATTTCAGCCTTTTCCAGAGTAGGAATAAACACACGGTTCATAAAGTTCTGACTGTCTATGGGAGTATCATTATTTAAACTTGGAAATACCCATTCACTCTTCAATCTGCTAGGAAGCCCTCGCATAATCTCCATAACACGGTCATTCATAGGTATATGCCTAGTTTCCCCTGATTTGCTCAGGGCAATGGTTATTGTACGAGTCTGAAAGTTAACATTCACCCACCTGAGATTGAACTGCTCAGAACGTCTCATACCTGTATTTATTGCAATCTCAATCCATGGCCAATACTGAACAGGTAACTTTTCCTTAAGCCCAGCCTCTTCTTCAGGTGATAAGAACCGTATCCTATGTAATTCAGCGAACTGCTTTATGCCCTTGACAGGATTATGGGAGCACTTACCCCAAGAGATAGCCTTATTGAACAAGCTTTTAAGCAAGGCCATATATCTATTAGCAGAAGAATGAGATATATCTTGTAAAAGGATAGCTCTAAATCGTTCAACGTCCTGTTGTGTTATCTGAGAAAGAGGCTTCTCTCCGAAATAGACTTTAAGTTTATTAAGCTGACCCTGATCAGTCTTCCAAGAGCGTTTATTGATCTTCGAATATTCTTCCAGATACAGCCCTGCCATATCCTTGAACAGAATATCTTTCTTGGGCGTTATCATACTCGGGAAGAACTTGCCTTCTTTGATCTCAGTCTTACGCTTTCTATAAGCTGATATAGCAAGTGATTTAGGGCCAAGCTTCTGTCTATGAAGCTTCCCATATTGGTCCGTGTACCTTATCCACCATATTCCAGATCCCTTTTCTTTCTCGAATACGCCTCTAGCCATTATGTGCCTCCGCTCTAATAAATATTATTTCCAGTATTATCCATTCCTATTGTTTTTCTCTTGTTGAGCCTTTTCTGCCTTCTTTTTATGATACACTCGACGTAATAACTCTCTATGCTTTTTATTATATTCTACAGGGTCTTCTTTTCTATGCTGCCTTACAATAAATCTTGAAGCACACTTGTTATTACAAAATTTCTTTGGTTTCATAGATGTATGTACAAAATATTTTCCGCATTCCAGACATGGCCGAATATTATCCTTGTGAAATCCTGATAGAGCATGAAAGAAGTGAATTTTCGCACTGTTACTTATCTGAAGATCACTCTTAGCCTCTGATACAGAAAATAGTGCTTCGAAGTTACCTTCTATTTCCCTAAAAATCACAGAAGACTTTTCATTAACTTCCCACAATACCTTTTCTGAGTCTTGTGACTTAGGAGAAGAATCACCCCATGAATTGATAATCTCCTGCAAGATCTTCTGTATTTCATCTAGGAGATCCATTTCTAGAGTTGAAATATTAGGGGCTAGAAGATCTGCGAGATTGCTATTATGGTTATGTTTCTTATTATTTAGTTCATCTGCATTGCCTTCCTCTTCCTTGCGCTGAATAAACGGAATGGAGCCCAGAAAATAATGGGTGGCCTGAAGTTGTATTCTTGAAAGTTCTTGATTATCTAATTCATGAAGATCCTCTCTAGTGAAATTCAAAAACCATTCTAGAGTATTGATCCGTGTTCTCTGTTCTTTCGTCATGATTATCTCCCTAGTCCATATGTCTGATTGTTAACACCATAAGTGATTTTCAAATAAGAGTCAATAGTTTTTATGATTGACATTTAGTCTGTTTTATGATATGGGATATCACTAATAAATGGGGGCATTAGTAAATGGAGAATTTACTCACTTTAAGACAGGTTTCAGAGATATTAAATGTAAAGGAATCAACACTCCGGTCATGGGTGTTCCAAAGACGCATCCCTTGCGTTCGCATTGGAAGGCTTGTTCGTTTTAGGGTAAGCGATATCGATCTCTGGGTTAAACGTGGTGGGAACCCTAAAAATAATAACTCCCATAAAGAAATCCAGTTCTAGAAGATCATGAACTATATAATGAACTGCACTCACACCCACTGTTCAATAATAATTGATAATAATATGATGTCTAGTCGGTTTATTTTCATAAATTTAAATAAAGATACCCTTCTTTCTAATGCCATCAGACAATCAGTCTAGCACATGCTGATTTCTGCGCTCAGATAGAAGTAATAATTGTGCTTGTTAACAATGTTGTTTCAGCAAAAAGGCGAAAGGCCTTGATAATATATGTGTGTAAATAATCAAGGAGATATTAATGAAAGACATAGAAATTAAAGAACAAGTAGTTGAATGGATGAAACAATATAAGTTCATGGCTTTTGTTACTCTTACTCTTGAGAATGAGAATATTGATTCGAATAATATAAATAAGCTTTTATTAGAATGGGTAAGGTATGTTCAACGAAAGGAAGGTGTTCAGGTTTGTTATCTGGGTGTGATCTCCCATAATTATGGATTCTCTAGAAAGCATATACATCTGCTTATTTCTATAAAGAATAGGTTCGGTAGACCTTTTGATAAAGGAATTTCCAAGACATTAGCGGCCAGTTGGTATTCACATGCAAAAGTTAAAAGTATTAACGGAGATGAAGATCTTGTTAAAAGGGTAAAATATATCGTTTATGGAAATATGAGATGCAACTATGAATTATTAACTCCCTATAATTCTAAGTTACTTAAACATATATCCTCCCTTACTAACCAGAAGAGCACATTAAAAGAGGTTTATTAATGAAAAACTATTACGCAGTTGCAATAGGTCGAAAGCCGGGCATTTATAAAAAATGGTCAGAAAAGAATGGTGCTGAAGAACAGGTAAAGGGTTTTTCTAAGGCTTTGTTTAAGGGTTTTGAATATGAAAATGAAGCCATAACATGGTTTAAGAATAATACCCCTACTAACGATTTTAAATAGATTTACATAATTAAAATTTCTTTAAATAAAGTACTACCATGTGAAGTAACAACTCACTTGACATCGTATTAATAAAAATATCTGCATTAAAGACAGAAGGCTGGATTGTCTAGATTTAGAGTATTAGTTGGGAAGGTTTTTTTATATTTTTTAAAGAGATTAAATTATTATATCACCTCATAGGTTTCAGAAAGATCATATTCATGTTTGATATAATAGATTCAGGCTGGTAAAGCCACTACAGGATTTTATGCCTTTTGCTCTTTATTATATAAAAGCCTTGGCGCTTTTCGATAAAAAAAAAGGTTCATGTCAACCTTATCACCGGAAAGGTGCTATAAGTTAGCTTATGGAATCAGCTTTATTATAATATAATAGGAGTATTAATAAAGTTATCTGCTTGGATATTATTGTATACATTAAAAAGGGTTATACTAACTTAATTTACGTTTGAGTAACAATATTATAATATTATTAATCATAGAGTAACAGGAGGTGCAATATGCATTCAGTAAGAGCCCCTGGAAGAATTTTTATAGTTTTACTTTTAATATTTGAATTAATCTCCTGTACTCCATCAATTAGGCCATATGTTAAGGGATCTACTGGAATCGAGAAGAAATTTGAACGAAACTATAAAATAGGCGAAACTAAGGAAACTTCTATAGGTCAACCTATGGTAAAAGTAAAAGATTATACCTTGCATCGATATGCATCTAATATTATGAGCGCATCTGAAGATTTTATTCTAAAAATTGGTAATGGAGAATTTGCGGGATCGAAAAATGCTAATTATGAAATATTTGGTGAAGTAATTATTGATAACAAGCCACTTAAGTGTATCAAGATTAAAATTATAAATAATAATCCCTTTGCTGATGCTATGATAGATAGCCTTATTCTTATAAATGAGGATGGGAGTGTTTATCACAGTTCAATAGGAAAAAATGCTTTTGGGAAATGGGCTCCTATAATGGCTTCAATTAAAGTAGAACCTCCTGATTTGAAGTTCACAGTTATCAATAAAGAAGATATTGACGTTCAGGCGGGGTATACAAATTATGAACTGATTTATAGTGGGACTGATGGCAAATCAATAACAATAACTTATCGGGAATTCACAGCAGATGACTTAGCGAGAACATCCTTTTTTCAAAACCTAGTATATGAGGCAAATGCAAATCAAATACGTTTTAAAGATACTATTATTCGACTGCAACAGGTTTCTAATGAAAAGATCGTGTTTAGTATTATTTCTGATGGACTTACCCCATAGTAAAGAATGATAATAATTCATAGGTGAACACTCACTGCTTTTATTAAATGAGGGTTTCTTTGAACTTCGAAATAAATAGAATTGCTGAGGATGCTATAGAGGACACCATAGCAAAATCAACTTTAGGTATCACTCCTGATGACGGTATAACATTAGGTACAGGCGTAGCCATAGAATATAAAAAGCAATTTTTAATTGTCACAGCTAAACATTTAATTGAAGGTGAGAATAGTAATGATTTTTGGTTTTACTATCGTAATGACCAACCATTAATTAGAGGAACTAGAAAAGATATTAAAAAGATACGTTTAATAAAAGGTCGTGAACGTTTTAAGATTCCTATAATAAACATTTATTTGTCAGATTCAATAGATGATGTAGGAATTATTATAATTGACCCTTCAGCATTAAATATTAATCTCATATTTCATAAATTGAATGTTTCAAGAAGAACACCAAACATAGGAACAACAGTAGTGCTTTTTGGAAAAGCAAGACAACTTCTAACCCCCATGAAAGATATTTATACAGGAAAGCAAGGATACGGCGCTTTTACAAATTGTGAATGGCGAAAAATTATTAAACCAATTACAAATATTTTAGGCTATAATTCAAGAAGACATTTTCTTATAGACTTTTCAGGTGATACAACATCTGATGATTTTGTAACCGACCCGAGTAGTATGAGTGGTTGCGGAGTTTGGGCACTTCCATATTCTTCTAAAGGAAGCTTATGGAATCCTTACAATGTAAAATTATGCGGCATACAATGTGGGTGGTATGAGAAGAATCAAGCACTTAAGGCTACTAAAGTCGAAAGATTAGTTAACTTATTAAAGTTACATTGCTAATAAAAGATTAATGGTTCCAGTATATTATTATTAATTATAAATTCCTTAGAAAGAGTGGTTGTCCGTACAAACCATAGATCTCTGCGAGATCATCACGGTTTCAAGATGCCTTAATACTGATGATCTTGTTTTAAAACATATGCAGTACAGCACTTCATGTCGGAGCGTTGCACTTGGCACGGGATCTTCAGTTGGATTTAACCATAAATCACATCATTACTTGACATTTAAAAACTTATAATTACTATAAACATTACAAATATTTTTATCCAAATTCATTCTGCATCCACGACTAATTTCATTGAGGAGGGTTCACCATGGGAAAAAGGATATTCCTGTTTTCTTGTCTGCTTTGCCTTTTGATATTTGTAAGTCCTGCTTATGCCTCACCACAATACACAATAACTGCTCTAGGAACACTAGCAGGGGATGAGGTTAGCACTGCCCGCAGTATAAACGATTCCGGCCAGGCGGTGGGGTATAGTGTTAAGTCTCTATATGGCATTGATCCAACTGTCCACGCCACCCTCTTCAGCAATGGTACTGTGACTGATCTCGGCACCCTTCCGGGGGGTATAAAAAGCTTTGCCCGCAGTATCAACAATTCCGGCCAGGCGGTGGGGTATAGTTGGACTAGTGCCTATGGTGGAGAACATGCCACCCTCTTCAGCAATGGCACTGTGACTGATCTGGGACCTGGCAATGCCTACAGCATCAACAATTCCGGCCAGGCGGTGGGGTATAGTGGTACACATGCCACCCTCTTTAGCAATGGTACTGTGACTGATCTCGGCACCCTTCCGGGGTATTTGGATAGCTTTGCCTGCAGTATAAACGATTCCGGCCAGGCGGTGGGGTATATCCATACTGGAATTGATGGTTCTGATACAAATACCAGTCAGGCTGTGCTCTTCAACAATGGCACCGTGATTAAACTCGGCATCCTGCCGGGGTTTACGAATAGTTTTGCTTACAGCATCAACAATTCCGGCCAGGCGGTGGGGAGTTCAAGTAGGTCCGGTTGCGCACGTGCCACCCTCTTCAGCAATGGCACTGTGACTGATCTCGGGACACCACAGGGGTTTACAGATAGTACTGCCTGGAGCATAAATAATTCCGGCCAGGCGGTGGGGTATAGTTGGAATGGTAACAATCGTGGAGAACAAGCAACTCTCTTCAGCAATGGCATCATTACTAATCTGAACAGCCTCATCGATCCTGCTTCTGGCTGGACTCTGCATGAAGCCACCTGTATCAACGATGCGGGGCAAATCGTTGGCACTGGCATGATAGACGGTCAGTCTTGTGGATTCCTTCTGACACCAATAGTAGTACCTGTGCCGAATGTTGTTGGCATGACTGATACTGCTGCTGAGAGTGCGATAAGTTCTGTAGGACTGACAGTTGGCACCTGGGATTCTCAGTATAGCAGCACAGTACCTATCAATCACATCATAAGTCAAAATCCTCCTGCTGGCACATCAGTACCTGTTGGTTCCTCGGTTACCCTCACCACCTCTCTTGGCTCTAGTTTAATTACGATCGGGACTGCGACCTATGGTGGACAAAATTACAAACTCATCTATGAAGCCAATCAAGGACTAGTATGGCTGGACTATCCTACATATCATACTGAATGGTACACCCAGATGAGCTGGGTGGCTGGATTAAACAATCCTGGAGTGTTGACTTACAACATTAACCCCGGGATAAACCTTTCTTGGGGGGTAGGTAGTAACTGGCGGTTGCCGAAGATGGATGAAAGCGTTGTGACCCTTAATGGTGTTGAGGGTTTTAAAGGCCCTGACCAAAACGGATACTACGACTATGAATGGGGCTTTCATATGCTCAATTCCGAAATGGGACATCTCTATTACGTGTCCTTGGGAAACACAGGGAGTACTGCACCAGATGGAGCGTGGATAGTGCCTTGGTATTTTAACCCTGGGCCTTTCACCAGCTTTCGGAC
The DNA here is from genome assembly GCA_964388905.1 of uncultured Bacteriovoracaceae bacterium. Classification (GTDB taxonomy): domain Bacteria; phylum Desulfobacterota; class Desulfomonilia; order UBA1062; family UBA1062; genus MWEI01. The sequence continues at coordinate 5,371 of CAYMDG010000032.1, read as the reverse complement.
TGAACTTGCAGGGTACTGGGAGTGTACGGATTATTCTCCTGATCCGACCTATGCTTGGGCATTCGGCAATAATGGCAGCCAGGCCAAGGGTCCTAAGCATCACGAGTTCTATGCGTTAGCAGTACGCCCTGCAGTTGTCACTGGATCTGTCACTGCTTTGCAAGTGCCAAACGTTGTTGGTATGACACAGGCTGCCGCAAGCAGTGCTCTAACATTGATTGGCCTTACTGTAGGGACCATCACCCAGGCATACAGCAGTACAGTTACATCCGGGAGTGTGATCAGCCAAGATCCTCCTGCTGGCACATCAGTGCCTGTTGGTTCATCAGTTACTCTCACAACCTCTCTTGGCCCACAAAACACTGTGGCTATGCCTGATGTAACAGGTAAGCCTTTATACAGTGCCAATCCTATTTTGAACAACCTCGGAATCTGGGTGTACAGCATTGTTCATGAGAGCAGCCCCACGGTATATAAAGATTATGTAATCAGGTCAAACCCTCCAGCTGGAATAAATATACCTGTAGGTTCATGGGTGGAACTGATTGTCTCCACAGGCCCCCCACCAGTTACAATTCCAAACGTAGTCGGTATCACCAGTACAACTGCACAGACGAACCTCACTGCTTTAGGCCTGAGGATTGGCAGCATAACAAAAATTAACAACTGTGCTCCCTTTGGTCAGGTGATCGACCAATATCCGGCGGCTGGCACTGTTGTAAGCCCTAAAACAGACGTGTATCTGACAGTATCCACCGGTCCGGTACCCCTTGCAACGATACCAAATCTGAGAAACAAACCGTTATACAGTGCTAATCCCACGCTGAATCCGTTGGGTCTCTGGGGATATATTTTGAGTTATGAAAGCAGCCCTACAATACCCAAGAATTATGTGATCAGGACCGATCCCGCAGCAGGGAACAGTTTACCAGAAGGCTCATGGGTTGGCTTGGTGATCTCCAGTGGTCCGTGAGGTTAGTCTTCAGCGACATTGAGATTGATAGATAGAGAAAGGGCGGAAGGCTTTAGTGGTCTTCCGCCCTTTTTATGTATTTACAGAGTAGAGATCTCTGCGATAACTTGGCGCTTTCCAAAGGTTCTAAAACCGATGATCTTGGGATGAAACATACGCAGTAAGCCCCTTCACACAAGACCGTGTCCTCTGGCACACCCTATTCAGTTTCTATGGGCTTATAAAACCAATGATTCTTTTGCGTAATCAACGGTTGACACAGATGTATTATAAACATCGAATTATCAAAGAAATCTATGGTCCTGTTTGAATATTATACATTTAATGAAAAAACGATCATCTACGATCTTTGCCAAATTTCATAGGGGGGACATTTCTAACGAGTCTTGACAATTTTTAAGATACCCCTTGACTTTAATAATGTCATTATTATTATTAAATTTATATGTAATTATTACATGAATTATTATCTATAATGATAAATTTCATCAATCTTCTTTGAGTTATTTTCTAATTAATTGCCACCTGTGAATTATCACCCGTGATAAATTAAATTGAACAACTTAACATCAATCTTTATGGGGAGGGAATACTATGAATATCTTTAGTAAAACATCAATTATAACATTACTGTACTTATTATTGTTAGGCTCCTCACCTTCATACGCCATCCTGTTTGATTTCGAGGACTTACCAGACATGTTACCAGTTGGTAATTTCTATGCCAGCTATGGCATCCACTTCGGCAATTCACTTTCTCTAACCGCTGGATTCTCTCTGAATGAGATTGACTACCCGCCAAGCAGTGGATTGGTTGCAATCGGGGATGATAATGCACCTATCGAGATCACCTTTGACGAGGATGTGTACAACCTGTTCGGGAACTTCACATATGCATCACAGCTTACTTTCAGCGCATATGATGCATCAAATTCTCTCATAAGCACTTTTGTGAATTCAGGGCTAAGCAACCTTGGGTCATCCGAACTTATAACACTTGGTTTTACTGGAGTAAGGTCACTGGTCATAACTGGTGAATGGAATAACTCATACATCCTTGATGACTTCAACTTTGATCCGGTACCAGCGGCACCTGTACCCGAGCCAACATCAATTCTTCTTTTGGGTACAGGACTCTTGTTCGGTGTAAGGCTATTAAGGAAAGAGGTAAAGTAATATCATAACTCATAAAGAGGGTTACTATGTATAGGTTAACCACGTTTGTCTGCGCCCAAACGCACTATTTCTTCATTTATCTCCTAGTTTCTATCTTCATGTTTATTGGGGAAACAAGTGCATTGTCTGCACAAATAACAATACTATACGGTTATCCACAGGGTATTTCCGTTAATACTCCAACAACGGTTACTTTCAAAGCTGACCTTGATGAGGATTCAACTCTTATTAAAAATAGTGTGAATCTATACCGATGTGATGCAACTGGAAAGCTCATTACTAACCTTGGAAGAATGTATGATGATTATTCTCACGGTGATTTAGTTGCAGGGGATTATACATTTACAACCCAGATTACATTAAACGAAACAACATCAAGAAAGATATTCTTTAGGGTTAGTGCTGCATATATTGGTCAAAGGAACAGAGTTCTATCAGGTATCACGAGCATCCAGGTGATGGTCATTTCAAATCCACAACAAACAATACAAGGAATAAGCCAATCTCTTCGCGCTGGGAATATCCAGAATACGCTGAGCTACTTTAAACCATCTGAAAGCAATACAAGAGTAATTACAGTACTATCTTCAGCGCAAAGAAATGACCTTGCGAGCTGGTTTGAGAACCAAGTGTTCATTGAGGGTGACGACAACTGGAGGATCTATCACTATAACTACCCTCCTGGATCACCAGTTGATTATGATGAAATGCAAATGGCCAAAAACAACTTAGGTTATTGGATCGTGATAGTTTGGTAGTTTTTGAGAGGGAGAAAAACAATGGAAAGACATTATATTAAAGTTCTTTTTTTGTTATTCCTATCAAGCCTACCAGGACTCTGTTATGCTTGGGATATTTCAGTTGGTGGTGCACATTGGAGTATAACTCACAATATGTTTTATTCAGGATCACCACTTTGTCCTAATGGTTATTGTTTTGGCAATCCTGAAATAATAACTCAGGCAGATTTAGCTGAAGATAGTGCTCCTAATTGGCTAAGCCATTTCGATCCACCTCTTCCACATGTACTTAGTGCATACGATTGGGCCTTTAGTTCTACAACACGTAATATTTACAATTGGAATTCAGCTATTAATAATGCATGTAAAATAAATGGCTGGAGATCATTGGGCCATGTTCTTCATCTTTTTCAGGACATGTGTGTTCCTGCACATGTCAGAAAAGACCTTCATCCAGGAGTTATTGATTCTGAGTTCTTTCCTAAGATAAATTATGATCCGCTAGAGAAATATGCTAAAGGGTTAAATTATGTCTATTGGCCCATATCTGGTAACATTCTGATAGAATGTAATGACACATATGATATTATGAATTTTTTTATAATGATAGAAGCGTATACTCAATCTCATTACTATAGTGCAGATACTTGTTTCAGTCCTGATTTTCCTGGTCCAACATTAGATACAAATAGGCTTGATGATCCTAAATACTTCTATGATACAAATGGAAGGGAAATCGCTTATAAAGGTAAAAGATATAAGATTTCTTCAACTATACAAGGTGCTACAATAGACAGTGTGATTGCATTTAAACAATGTGGTGAATTAAGGGGTTTTGTTACAGATGTTACTTTAACAGTGATGGACGGCTACGAAAGGATTATTACCAAGGAATGTCCAGGTTCAATATTTCCTATAACATACTCAGTTGGAGTTGAGGGAAGTACAAGTAGTGTAGATGTAACAATGCCTTATGAATGTTGTAAGTGGAGTGCTGTAAGCAATGTTAATTGGATTACAATCAATTCTACAACCAGTAATGGAATAGGAAATTCTAAAGTACAGTTTTTAGTAGAACCCAATTTTAATACGTGCCAACGTAAGGGGACATTGACCATTGCAGGAGAGACATTAACAGTGGAACAGGATGGGAATCTACCACTTTTATGTGGTCAATATATATCAACGGGAAATTATAGTACACAGACTGCTACTAATCCATCTGCACCCTATTGTAATCAGAGTTCGTCTTGGTATTCAGTAGGTAATTATTATTATATAGGAGAAAATGCGACATTATTTTTAATTGAAAGTGGTTTTCGCGACGGGCTTTTAAAATCAACTTCTGTATGGAATCCTTGCCCTTTACAACATTTTGATTTTCAAATACTGGACAAATGCCGTTTCACGTTATCATTTTCATGTGGACCTGAACAATGTTGGAATACTCAGGGATCATCAGTAATTTTCACTCATGATGCACAATATGAACTAATTGATAACCAAGACCATTGAGGATCATGCCAGAAATAACTGCTAGTCAATTATTCAACTTTCTTTAATATTAAATTGAGCCAATTGCAAAACTCACAGTTTGCGATAATATTTTAAAAAGCCAGATAAATTATTGAAATGATGAAGATAATGATTCTTCTTTTTGTGTCGAACTATAAGAAAGGAGTAACGATGAGCACTCTCTTCGATAGGTGGTTTCAAGATCCTTCGACATATGGCACCAAGTCCTAAGAGCATATGCAAATACAGTGTTCATTTTAAGAGTGCATATGGGTTCTCAATTATTTGTATAGACAAGAAATATTGCTTTGCCAGGAATTGAGGCACGTGATGTTCTGAAACCAGATGATAAAGTAATTCTTATTGTAAGAGAAAGCATTATCAGAGCTGTTACTGATCGAATTTAAGAATAACCTTAATCAAGACAATTAGGTGAGCTTGGACATGCAGTTGAATAAACCTTTATGTTGATCTCTGCGATAGCTGTGTACCTCAGCCGGGCAACCGTTGATACATGCAAAAGAAGCATCGGTTCCTACAGATCAGTGAAAGCATAGATCACTGCACCAAACTTAACGCTTTCCCTGTACCGTTGATCCCTGCGATAACTTTCTGGTTATGAGATACCTAAATAAACCTAAGATCTTGAGTTGAAACATACAAAGCATCTCACTTCATATGAAAAGCCCATTTTTCATTATCAATACTAGACCTCTTTGTGAAGAAGTCCCCCACCTGGGTCTAGGATTCTATTCGCCTAATATGGTGTCAGTTTTGGTGTCAGTTACAAATCAAAATATAAGATAATCAGTGAATGTTAATAACAATGCAGTAGTTGCTATCCTATCGAAAATTAACATTCTATCATATTCAATAAAAATCAATCATAGAGCATCTTACTCCAATAAAATGGACTCTTAATCAGTAGGTCCCTGGTTCGAGCCCAGGATGGCCCAGTAATAGAGAG
>CAYMDG010000031.1:17382-19563 GCA_964388905.1 uncultured Bacteriovoracaceae bacterium | reverse complement strand
GTGTCAGGAAAGGCCAGGAAGATCCGGTGGGCTATCCTGGCAAGGAGCCTGTTGGTCAGCCCCGGGATGCTGTTCTGCTCCTGGATGGCGCAGTTGCATCCCAGCATCCTTCCTGAGAGGACTACCATTCCCGTGATGTACCCTCCGGTTCCGATAACCCATGCGGGTCTGAAGTCTTTGATGATCCTCATAGAAGCGAGAAATGCCTTCAGATTCACCATTATGGCCCGTAGCAGGTTGGTCAGCGATTTCCCCTTGATACCAAGGGCCTTTATGGGGATGAAGTCCAGCCCCTTAAGCCCGGCAATGCGCTCCTCCATGCCGCGGTCCGTCCCCACAAAGAGGACCTTTGCCCCGGGCATTATCTCGCGGATGGCTTCTGCTATGGCAACAGCCGGCATGATGTGTCCGCCTGTACCCCCTGCCGTAATGAGCACCTTCATAGGCGGGCCCTCCTTGATACCGAAAGGACAATTCCGCAGATGCACATGGTGCTCAGCAGCGGCGATCCGCCGTAACTGAAAAAGGGCAGGGGGATACCTTTGGTCGGAAGCAGCGAGAGTGCAACGCCCATGTTAAGGCAAGCCTGCAGTCCGATAAGACAGACAGATGCGATGACCAAGTGAAATCCGAAGGAGTCGTTAGTTGCCTGGGCGATGGTGAAACCCCTCCATATCCAGATGGCGAAGAGGGCTGCCACAACGAAAACCCCTATGAAGCCAAGCTCCTCTCCGATAACTGAAAGGATAAAGTCCGTATGGGGCGCAGGCAGGTAGAAGAGCTTCTGGGTGCCCTCGCCAAGTCCTGAGCCGAAGAATCCGCCCGTGGCAAAGGCGACCATGGACTGGACAATCTGATAGCCGCAACCCAGCATGTCTTTCCAAGGGTCAAGAAAGATCGTGAGCCTGGCACGGCGGTAGGATTCCCAGAACATGGCAACAAGGCCTATGGGGATACCTATACCCATGAGGATCAACAGGTGCTTCCACCTCATCCCTGCCATGAAGAGGAGCATAACGGCCCAGATGCCGATGGCCGCTGCAGTTCCGAAGTCCGGTTCAATAAAGATGAGGGCGCACATGACAGCCACAACTGCAAGCACCGGCAGGGGACCCTTTGCGAAGTCGCCGATGTATCGAGACTTCCTTGAGAGGAAATTGGCGATAAAGAGGATAAGGGATATCTTGGCCAGCTCGGATGCCTGAAAGATGAAGGGGCTGAACCCGATCCACCGTCTCGAGTGACCCCCGGCATGTCCGACTACCGGTATAAAACACAATACCAGGGCAATCGCGCTTCCCAGCAGGGTAAAGAGGATGGTTTTTCCAGAACTCAAGCGTCGGTAATCATAGCTCATGATACCAAGCATTGCCAGAGTGCCAAGGACCACATGGATGAGGTGCTTTTTGGTCATGGCGATGCCATTGCCATAGAGTTCTTTCGAGACAAAATAGCTCGAAGAGAATATCATCACGGTCCCCAGTATCAAGAGGGCCATGGTGGCGAGAAAGAAGATGACGTCGAAGTCTATCTCTTGCTCTTGTTCTTTAAAAGGCCATAGACGCATTTCTGGAAGACCTCTCCCCTGTGTGCATAGCTGTTGAACATGTCAAAACTTGCGCAACCCGGGCTTAACAGGACTATATCGCCCGGTGTTGCGGTTAAGTACGCCTGTGTTACCGCCTCAAGCATGTCTTGGGCCGCTCCCGTGTCAACGATATCAGCAATTTCGCCTTTAATACGGGCTTTTGCCTCTCCGATAAGGTAGGCCTTCTTGATGGTATTTTTATATCTTTGTGCAATTTCCGTGAAATCGCCGCCCTTGTCCTTTCCTCCCAATATGAGGATGACCTTGGAGGTCAGCGTGGACAGCGCCTTGTCCAGCGCACCCACGTTGGTGGCCTTGGAGTCGTCGATAAAGGTGACGCCGTCAATGGTGTTTACATACTCGAACCGGTGGTGGATTACCTTGAAGTCCAGGAAGACATCTTCCATGACCGAGGTTTCAACACCAAGGAACCGCCCAGTAAGTGCTGTTGCCAGCATGTCCTCGATGACCCCTCCGCCGATCTTTTCGGCCGGAGGCACCTTAGGGCCTATGCCTGCAATGCTGCCGGTGAAGACGATTTTCGAATCCTTGATATAGGCGCCGTCCCCTGAGACCGGATGTGTCATGGAGAA
>CAYMDG010000031.1:11735-17282 GCA_964388905.1 uncultured Bacteriovoracaceae bacterium | reverse complement strand
AGCGTCGTGGTAGTGGTCTTTCCGTTAGTACCGGTGATGGCGATGAGCTTTCCTGAAAGGAGTAACGCCGCCACCTCGATCTCGGAGAGCACTTGTTTGGCCTTCTTGAACATGGGGTGATGCTGCGGCACACCGGGGCTCGGAATCACGAGATCAGCCCAAGCAATATCATGTTCCTCCAGGAGCTTGACGGGTATATCCAGGGGCTTTACTGGCATTTTCTCGTCCACCAGGCGTACCTCGTGGCCTTTCGCAATCATCATGCGTGCTGCCATGATGCCCGTAATACCTGTTCCCCAGACAACTATGCGCACACTTTAAGTCCCTCCAGCCTCTGCTGTATCTGCATGATGAGCAATGCCAGCCCCTTGTCCTCATGCTCCAGGTAGATCGCCAGGAGCATCTGCAGGTAATTAATCTCCTCATAAGCATTCTGCATAGATCTCACCTCAGCTTTAAGGTTGATATTGCAACCATTGCAAGGAATATGGATATGATCCAGAACCTGACGATAATCTTGGGTTCCGCCCATCCCTTCAGCTCGAAGTGATGGTGTATGGGGGCCATGCGGAATATCCGCCTGCCTTTTGTGAACTTGAAGAAACCCACCTGGAGGATTACGGAGAGCACCTCCATGAAAAAGATGCCGCCTACGATCAAGAGGAGCATCTCCTGCTTGGTCATGACGGCTACGGCCCCGAGGATTCCGCCCAGGCTCAATGACCCCACATCACCCATGAACATCTGCGCTGGATAGGCGTTGTACCACAGAAAGCCCATGCCGGCCCCCACCAGTGCCCCGAGAAAGACGCTCAGCTCGCCTATGCCAGCTATGAACGGGATCTGAAGATAGGTGGCCGCCTTGAAGTTGCCTATGACATAGGCGAAGACGATATAGGTGGCCGCAGCAATGGTGCACGGACCGATGGCCAGCCCGTCGAGGCCGTCCGTGAGATTGACGGCATTGGCCATGCCCACGATGACCACCATGACAAAGGGGATATAGAACGGTCCGAGGTCAAGGTTGAGGCGTTTGAAGAACGGGAATGTGACCGTGTCGTTGAAGCCCGGGGTGCTCATGAGAGCAACACCCACGGCTGCCGCCACGGCGAACTCCACGAGCAGGCGAAGGCGTCCGGGCAGACCACGCATGTTGCCCTTGACCGTCTTCATGTAATCATCAATGAATCCCAACGCAGCATAGGAGACAAGGACGGCCATGCCGAGCCATATATAGATATTGAACAGGTCGGCCCACATAAGGGTGGAAAACACGATTGCACACGCGATCAAAACTCCGCCCATGGTCGGCGTGCCGGATTTCACCTTGTGGGTGGAAGGTGTGTGGCCGTTTATACGTTCCTTGAGCCTTAAGTTGTTGAGCTTCTCAATGAACCACGGTCCCAGCAGCAGGGTGATGAGCAGGGCCGTGATGGTGGCATAGATGGTCCTGAAGGTGATGTACTTGAAGACATTGAAGAGGCTGATGGTGGTGTGCAGGGGGTAGAGGAGGTAATAGAGCATCCTTAAGCCACCGCCTTAAGCTGGTTGACAACCTGGTCGAGTTTCAGGGCCCTGGATGCCTTTATGAGCACCATGGCATCCTTGTCAAAGAGATCCTGGAGATGGTAGAGGATCTCATCCATCTTCTGCACCGGGTAGATACTCTCCCCTTCCATGCCGCCTTTCGAAGCCTTATCACAGACAAAACCCGCCATCTCGCCGATGCAGATGAGCCTGTCCAATTTAGACTCAGCTACCCATCTCCCAAGCTCCTCGTGCCAGAATTGTGTGTCCTTGCCGAGTTCCAGCATATCGCCAAGCACGGCAACTTTGATGGAATGAGGGGCATCCACCAGCATGGACAGTGCAGCCTTCATGGATGCCGGATTGGCATTGTAGCAGTCATTGATAATGGTGAGGTGGTCGGATACGATTATCTCGGAACGCATGCCAGGGAATTTCGCCCGTCTCACCCCTTCGGCAATGATCTCGGGGTCAAGGTTCAATGCTACGGCGCAGGCGCATGCCCCAAGGGCGTTGATGACATTATGCATGCCGGGCAGGGGCACATGGGTTCTGATGAGCCTTCCTGCCAGGTCGATCTCGATGTCGCTGCCGTCGAGCCCCTGGTGTTCGATATGTGTCAAGGTGATATCCGCGCTGTCCTTGTGGGAGTAGGTGATCGTCTGCAGATGGTTCGGGATCTCGATCTTGTCCATGTGCTCCAATGATGGGTTGATAACGGCCATACCGCATTTGGCTGTGTTCTTGAAGATGGCCTGCTTCTCTTTAATGATACCCGAGATGCTCCTGAGCCCGTTCAGGTGAACGGGATGGATATTGGTAATGATGGAGACCTGCGGTCTGGTGATGAAGGAAAGCCGGTCTATCTCCCCGAACCGGTTGGTGCCCATCTCGATGACTGCGAATTCATATTCAGGGCCGAGCGCAAGCAATGACAGCGGGACCCCGATAAGGTTGTTGTAATTTTTCTCGGTCTTCAGACACGTGCCCTGCAGGGAAAATATTGAGGCGCAGAACTCTTTGACCGTAGTCTTGCCCGTTGACCCGGTGACGCCGATAATGGCTGTATCGAACTTATTTCTCACCCCTAACGCGATGTCACCCAGGGCCTGCATGGTATCCTCGACGGATATCATGACAGTGCCGTTTCTCGGATAATCCTCCATGACCACTACACCCGTTGCCCCTCGTGAAACTGCATCCTTTATGAAGGCGTGGCCGTTATAATTCTCTCCACGCAGTGCGATAAAGAGCTGGTCCGGCAGGACGCTCCTGGAGTCTGTTGAAATCCCGTCAAAGATCGTCTCCGGTTCCCCTGAAAGGATGTAGCCATCAGTGAAGTTTGCAATTTCCCGTGCACTGATCTTCATTGACCGTAAACCTCCTTGAGGCATCGGCGGACGCATTCACGGTCGTCGAAGGATATCTTGGTTGTGCCGATAATCTGATAATCCTCATGACCCTTGCCTGCAATGAGAAGGCAGTCACCTACCGCCATGGCTTGAATGGCCCGGCAGATGGCCTTTTCCCTGTCAGGTTCAAGGATGATCTTTGTCCTATCCGGTATACCTTTCAGTATGTCTTCAATAATGGACCCGGGCTCTTCGGTCCTAGGATTGTCCGAGGTGATTATTGCAAGGTCGGCTAGATCCGCGGCAATGGTACCCATGATGGGCCGCTTGGTCATATCCCGGTCTCCTCCGCAACCGAATACGGTCAGAAGCCTCCCTTTCGTAAACTGACGTGCATTTTTCAAGACCGTTTTGAGGGCATCAGGCGTATGGGCATAATCCACAATGATGTTCAGGCCATTGGCGTTTTCAACAGACTCCATCCTGCCGGGTACGCCTTTGAGGGCCTCAATGCCTTTGGCGATTATCTCGTTCGGTATGTCATAAGCATGGCAGACACCAATGGCTGACATGATGTTGTAGGCATTCATCTCGCCCCTCAGTGCACTCCTGATGGAGATCTGGCCTGCGGGGGTTGCGATATGTAAGGTGAGGCCGTCTGCAGAGTTGTCCATGGAAAGGGGGTGGATGAGGGCGTCTTTACGGAACCCGTAGGTAATGGCTCCCTTCAAGGTGTCTGCGAGCCGGGCTCCATAGGTATCATCTATGTTAATGATAGCCTTGCCGCCAAGATAGACCTCGAAGAGCCTTTTCTTTGCAAGAAAATAGGCCTCCATGTCCTTGTGGTAGTCCAGGTGGTCCTGGGTGAGGTTCGTGAACAGGGCGTATTCAAAGGTGAGCCCGGCGATTCTGTCCTGATCCAGGGCATGGGAGCTTACCTCCATGACACAAGCCTGAACACCCGCAAGTCGCATCAGGCTCAGCATCTCAAAGAGGTCCACCGGACCGGGCGTGGTAAGGGTGGATGTGATCTCTTTTCCTTTATAGCGCGTGTTTATGGTGCCCATTACTCCGCTGGCGATACCTGCACGGTTCAAGACCGATTCTATGAGATAGGTAGTGGTGGTCTTGCCGTTGGTGCCGGTTATGCCCACCATGCTTACCTCCATGGCCTTGGGGTAAAGCATTGGCAGGATAATCCTGAGTGCGGCCTTGGTGTCTGGGACGCCCAATACCGTTACATCAGCGGCTTCGACGGTGTAGGAGCTGTTGCAGATGATGAGGGCGGCTCCACGGCGTAGCGCATCAGGGATGTATGCATGGCCGTTCTTGGTGCTTCCCACAAGCGCGATGAAGGCATCGCCTGCCTGGACTCGGGAGGAATCCGCCTTCAGGGTTTCCCAGGGCCTGTCCGGCCCTTTCATTATGGCGCCTGAGAGTATGCGGGTGAGGTCTGATACCATCATCCGCTGTTCCCCCTGGTGGCGAGTGTGATGTTCGGGCTCAACTCCATGATTGAAGCGCATTGTGATACTATTTCCTTAAACAAAGGGCAAGCCACAAGGCTTGCATAGTAGAAAGGCCTGGGCTCGTTGATGCATACGATCATGGTAAGGCGTGTCTTTCCTGTAGCGTCTATGATCCCGCCGATAAAGGAGGATACATAGTTGCCTTCTGAATAGGCACCGGTTAACGGGTCGATCTTCTGGGCCGTGCCAGTCTTGCCGAATACCTGGAAGGTCGGCATGTTGGCGGATTCAGCCGTCCCGCCCTTCAACGTGACGGATTTCATGACACCCACAATCTGATCGCAGGCCTCTTTAGAGAGTACCTTTCTTAAGATGGTTGGCTTGATCTCCTGGACAGGGATGTTCTTGGCATCAGTGATGCGTTCAACCATGTAGGGCCTCATGATCATGCCGCCGTTGACCATGGCATTGAACGCGGTGATAAGCTGGATGCCGGTAACCGCAAACCCTTGTCCGAAGGAGATGGTTGCTTTGTCAACACCGGTCCAGGCGCTCGCGTCCCGGGTCATGCCCTGGGGTTCGCCGGGAAAGTCGATGCCGGTTGCATCGAGAAAACCAAAGGCCGCTAGGCAGGAGTACATCTCCCCTGCGCTGATAGTATCCATGAGTTTGGCAATTCCGATATTGCTGCTGTATTTGATGATGTCGTTTACCGGGAGCCATCCGTATTTTTCATGGTCGTGGATGGTGACCCTGTGAAAGGTGAACGAACCGTTCTCGCAGAAGATGCTGCTGGTGATATTGAATTTCCTCTTTTCCAGACCCCAGCTTACCCAGAACGGTTTGATCACCGATCCAGGCTCGAAGGCGTGCGTAATGGCCATGTTTGTATGGCCGGAAAGGTGGTTATAGGATCCCTTGTTCGGATCGAAGCTGGGGTTCGATGCAAGGGCAAGGACTTCACCGGTCGAGGGGTTGGTTATGATTACGAAACCTGAGGAGGCCTTGTTACTGGCAACAGCCTTCTTCAGTTCCTGGAAGGCGATGTATTGGATCCTCTTGTCAATGGTCAGCCGCAGGGTATTACCGTCTTTGGCATCATCAGGTTGAAGACCGCGCGCATAGATGATCCTGCCCATGCCGTCTTTGTGCACATCGATCTTGCGCTCCATTCCCTTCAAGGCCATGTCGTAAGAGAG
>CAYMDG010000031.1:2518-11635 GCA_964388905.1 uncultured Bacteriovoracaceae bacterium | reverse complement strand
CTGATGGCAAGGGGCTGTCCTGACCGGTCAAAGATGGTCCCCCTGTAGGGGCTGAGCTCGACGGCGTGATCGAATTTTTTGTGGGCCTTCGTGAGGATCTGGTTGGAATTGATGACCTGCAGATCGAATGCCCTCAGGCTTATGCCTGCCAGCATTACGATAAGAATGATCTGAATAGCCTTTATTCGTCGAGCCATAGGTACACCACCTGTTCGGGCTTTGGGGGGGTTAGTCCTAGTTGGCTTCCGGCAATGAGTTCAAGCCTTTTTGAGCTCTTGAGTGTAGAGATCTCAAGCTTCAGGGCCTTGTTCTCGCTGAACAGCTGCTCCGTGATTGCCTGTGACTCAGACAGCGAATATCCCAGTTCGGTTACCATATGACGTGTCCAGACATGGAACATGGCCCAGACCATCAGCAAGAGCAATGTTGCGATACCGCCGGGCAGGATCTTTGATGTATTCAGCGGTTTCATGTGGCCCTCCGTGCGGCTCTCAGGTGGGCGCTTCGGGCCCTGGGATTCATCTGGATTTCTTCGGCTGAAGCGGTGACAGGCTTCTTGGTAATCCGTGAAAAAAAGACCGCCGGGGATTCTTGTGGCATGGGAAGTCCTCGGCGGCTTAGGAGGGCGGTCGCGGTACCCGCAAAAAATTGCTTAACGATCCGGTCTTCAAGCGAGTGGAAAGAGATAATTGCCATAACGCCGTTTTCAGACAATAACGCAGCGGCCTTGGGCAGAAATTCCTTGAGGTTATCAAGCTCGGAGTTGACCTCTATGCGAATGGCCTGGAAGGTCCGTGTGGCCGGGTGGATCTTTTTAGGCCAGAATCTCCTGGGGATGGCCTTGGATATAACCTCGGCAAGCGCCTTTGTCGTAAGGATGGGTCGCGATTCCACAATGCGGTGCGTGATCCTGCGGGCAAAACGCTCTTCTCCCAATGTGTAGATGATCCGGCTGAGGGTATCTTCGCTGTAGGTGTTAATCACTGTATGCGCATCGAGCTTTTGTTCAGCGTTGTATCGCATATCAAGCGGGCCTTCTGCGCCGAAGGAGAATCCCCTTTCGGCCTCATCGAGCTCGATGGATGACATGCCGAGATCAAGGACGATGCCATCAAGGTATCTCCACTCCAGTTCAGCGCATATGGAGTCTATCTCGGTGTAGTTGGCGCAGAAGACATGGCAGCGCTCTCCATATTGTGCCAATGAATTTGAAGATAGGGCCACTGCTTTTCGGTCGAGATCGCATGCTATGAGTTCGCCGGCAGGAGAACTTGCTTCGAGAATAGCCTGGGCATGGCCTCCTCCGCCGAGGGTACCATCGAAATATTTTCCGCCACTTTGTGGATTGATCACCTCTAGGACCTCATTGAGAAGAACGCTTGTATGCTCCATCGTCTTAAAGACCGAGCTTCGCAAGCCCTTCGCGCAACTTCTCGGAGTCTTCGAGTGCTTCCTCCATGCCCTTGTTGTACGTGTCCTGATCCCAGATCTCTATGCGGTCCACTATGCCTACAAGCAGGCACTTCTTTTTCAGGCCTGCATAATCGCGCAGGCCTGAAGGGATAAGGATCCTGCCCTGCGCGTCAATGGGGCATTCCTCGGCAGAGCCCACGAAATGTCTTTTGAAAACAATATCTTCCTTTTTAACCATGGAAAGGCCCTTAGCCACTTGTTCCATACGCTCCCAGTCATCAGGGGCGAATACAAGAAGGCAACGGTCAATGCTCTTGGTGACAATGAGATACGCCGCTCCCCACTCTTTCAGGATATCCCTGAACTTGGATGGGATGCTTAAGCGACCCTTCTCATTGATAGAGTTAATGTAATGCCCTTTTAACACCGTTTACCCTCTCAAATATGACACTAATTGACACTTTATGCCTATATATTAAAATAATATAGTAAAGTCAACATGAAGTTTCACTATTATCATAGTATTTTAATTTGAAATATCAAAGTATTAAATGAATACAGGCTTAGGGGAAGAAAGTGCCATGATAGTATAAGATTTCTCTGGTAGTTTTGAAGTGACTTGGTTATATGGGTTCCATGGATAAGGATGTCCTTATAGAGATCCTCGAAATGCTGCCCGCTGGCGTCATGCTTGCGGAAAAGGACGGTACTGTGATCTATGCAAACAAGACCGCCTTGGATTTCATGGGCATTGATGAGGCCAACCTTAAGGAAATCAATGTGGATGGTCTTATAGAGCGGGATTCTTTTAAGAAAGAGACCATGATCCGGACCAAGGGGAGCGAGCGCATGACCATCCGGCTGAGCAGACTGCCCCTTGGTGGAGGTGGATTCGTGGTGTTTCTGACCGACATCAGTGAAATCAATCAGCTCCAGAAAGAGATCCTTAAGATGGATAAGCTCGCATCCGTTGGTGAGCTTACCTCAGGCATCGCCCACGAGATACGTAACCCCCTGGCAGGGATCAAGACAACCGCCCAGGCCCTGAATGAAGAGCTGCAGGTAGGAGATCATCGCAGGGTTTACGTATCGCGTATCATCATAGAGATAGACCGACTGAGCAAACTGCTGCTTAATTTTTTCGATTTTGCCAAGCCCAGAGAGCTCTCTGTTGTCTCCTGCGATCTCAAGAAGATCATTGAAAATGCCGTGTATATGGTACAGGATACAGCCCGAGGGAACCATGTGGAGATTATAGAGTTCCACCCGCCTAGGAAGGAACAGATCAAGGCCGACCCGCATATGATACAACAGGTACTGATGAACGTATTCATCAATGCCATTCAGTCCATGGAGTTCGGCGGCAGGATGGAGGTCCATCTTGTGGACAAGGGTGAACGCATGGAGATCATGGTCTCCGATACGGGCAAGGGTATTCCCGATCATGTGAAGGGAAGGATCTTCGACCCATTTTTTACCACAAAACCTAAAGGGATCGGGCTTGGGCTTTCCATCTCATATCGGATCATCAAGCTGCATTCCGGCACCATTACCTTTCTCTCCAACCCCGGAGGCACTACCTTTATTATCACGCTACCCAAGGACCCGAGCCGGGTGAGGTGAGACAAGGATGGATCGAATAGATTATATACCAAACAAAATTCAAGGAGGCTAAGAATGCCGTTACTGACATCCACTGCGTACGCAGCCACTGCCCAGATCAGGGGCAATATCGGGACCATGATCGTCGATGCAGCTCCGGTTGTCAAACTTGTGTTACTTGTTCTCTTCATCTTTTCAATCTTTTCCTGGGGCATTATTATCCAGAGGTGGGTTATGTTTACCAGGGCCCGCAAAAGGTCGAAAATCATACTGGATGTGGTTGCCAAGACCTCCACCATGGCCAAGATCAAGGATGCCATTGCTAAGGCAGGCCAGTGCCCTGTATCCATGATGTTTGAAGAAGCCCTTGATGAGGTGAACAAACTTGCCGGCAAGACAGGAATGATCAGCCAGGCCATGATGCCGAACATAGAAGCCAGACTGACCAATGCCCATGCACGGCAGGGCATGGACCTCGGCTATGGCCTGGGCTTCCTGGCGAGCATAAGCAATGCCAGCCCCTTTATCGGGCTGTTCGGAACCGTATGGGGTATCATGGATTCCTTCAGGCACATCGCACTCATGGGTTCCGCCAACCTCGCCACCGTTGCCCCCGGAATATCGGAAGCCCTCATCGCCACTGCCGCAGGCCTCTTTGTGGCCATACCGGCAGTGCTTTTCTATAACTACTTCACGAGCCTCATCGCCCATGCCTCGGCCCAGATGGACCAGTTTCAGATGGACTTCATAAACCTGCTGCGCAGGGGGATGTTCAATGCAGATAAATAGACGTAAAGACTACGTGGCACAGATCAATGTAACCCCGTTTGTGGATGTCATGCTCGTACTGCTCATCATCTTCATGATATCGGCCCCTATGATGAAGGAGGGAATGAAGGTTGACCTGCCCGAGGCCGAGGCCCGGGCACTGGGCGAAAGCCAGGACCTTGTGGTCACCATAGGGAACAATAAGATTATCGACATCAACGGATCGCCTGTGGATCTCGGCAGGCTCGAGATGGTCCTGAGCCAGATCAAGGAACAAAGGAGCGTGGAGGCAGTTTACCTGCAGGCCGATAAGGGTATACCCTATGGATTTGTCGTCCAGGTGATGTCTGTCATACGTGCGAGCGGACTGACAAAGATCGGCCTGGTAACCCAACCTCCGGTAAACAAATAAAACCTTTGATGCGGTCTTTAAGAAAATTTATCATCATATCTCTCATCTGCCATGCCGGATTGGTCCTGGCCATGCTGGATGTCGGCTTTTCCGGAAAGTTACCGGATACTGCCGAAGTTTACGAGGTTTCTATCGTTGGAGGAATGCCTGCCGCAGCAGGGGCATCTAAGGGTGTTTCCATTCCCCTAGGCAAGAGGTATGTTGTTGAGAGGAAGTCAAAAAAGGTCTCCCTTGGTGAGGTCAAAAAGGAGAAGGCCGCCAAAGAGTCCCAACCCACACTTTCACCTTCCGATATGAAGCCTGAGGCGCCGGTGGAAAGTCAAGACATGCCGTATACAGGGAACATTATTAAGCCCCAGGGACCAACCGGTGCAGGCTCAGGACAGGCACATGGCCCTACCGGAGGGACATCATCCGAGATCGCCCTATGGAAGACAAAGGTCAGGGGCATGGTGGAGGGCCTCTGGAAGACCCCTCCGGAGATCGAGAATATGGATGCAAGGCTGCAGACCACATATCTCCTGCGCATAAGCAGGACAGGTGAGCTGCTCCAGAAGAAACTCCTGGTGTCCTCGGGCAATGTGCCCTTTGACCGGTCGATACTCATTGCCCTTGGCAGGGCGAGCCGCTTTGCGGCGCCTCCGCTGATGCTCATTGCAGGCGAGGACTGGGTCGAGGTTACCATGTCATTCACACCACCGAAAGGAGCTCATTGATGCGTAGATTCTTTTCTCTCATTTTGACAAGTACGGTCTTATTTAATTTGAATGTGTATGCACAGCAGGTCCATATCGACATAGAGGCAAGCGGCTTTCGAAAGATGAAAGTTGCCATGCCGACCTATGCAGGGCCCGGGGACATGGCCGGATCGGTATGGGCCATGTGCGCAAAGGACCTTGCTCTTTCAGGACTCTTTGATGTCATCTCGCCCCAGAGTTATGTAAACCCTGGTCCTCTTGGTGAGATCCAGCAGGGTTCGCTGAAGGACTTCTCGCTTATCGGAGCGGATTATGTTATCGCCGCTGCTGTTTCAAAGCAAGGCACTTCAGGCTTGTTCAAGGTGCAGATGGTGGAGGTCAGCACTGGGCAGATCATTGAGAACACCACTTTTACCAGTGGTGAACAGACCATGTACATGGCTGTCCATGCATTCATGGACCATATCCTCCAGTCCAAATTCGCCCTTGACCCGATCTTCTCCTCCAAGATCGCCTGTATCAAGAAAGAAAAAGGCAAGAAACAGCTCCATGTGATGTTTTGCGACGGGACCGGGGGAAAGACCATTACAGGTGGAGGCAGCCTCGTATTAAGCCCGGCATGGTCGCGCGATGGAAAAAAGATTGCATTTGTATCCTACTGGAAAAACAATCCGGATATCTATCTGCTTGACCTTGCCAGTTACAATGTGAGGTCCATATCAGCGAGGAAAGGCATCAACACATCACCTGCCTTTGATGCCTCAGGCAGCAGAATAGGAGTAACGCTATCGAGTGATGGAAATCCTGAGATATACTTAATAAACCTTGATGGCACAGGGAAATCGCGGCTCACAACCAGTTATGCAACCGATACGTCTCCATCCTTTTCCATGGATGGAAAGAATATGGTCTTTTGCTCTTCCCGGGCAGGCAATCCCCAGATTTTCATTATGGAGCTTGCCACCAAGAATGTGCGAAGGCTCACCTATGAGGGAAAATACAACTCGGAGCCGGCTTTTTCTCCTAAAGGGGATCTTGTGGCGTTTTCATCCCTTGCTGCGAATGGAAAATATTATATTGCAACAATCAAAACCGATGGCACAAATTTCAGGGTGCTCCCCGGTACGGCCCTTGGTGATGAATCCCCGGCCTTTTCCCCTGATGGAAGGCTTATTGCTTTTGCCGCGGCTGACGGTAATATCTATATTACAGACCTCCTGGGAACCATCTCCGTACCCATTACTGCGGGAGGAGGATTTTCCGAGCCTTCATGGTCGCTGCCCATGAAATGAAAGATATTTGGGCTTGACCTGGTCTTATGTTTGATTACAGTAAAACTACTCCACAACGGTAAGGAGAATGATTATGAACAGCACAATTCGTTTCATGTACACCCTGATGGTACTCTGTGCGGTTTTATTCAGCCTGGGCTGTGCTAAACAGGCCCTGGAGCCTGTTGTTGCCACAGAGATCCCCAAACCCCAGCCCCAAACCCCCACTGAAACGACAAAAGAGCCCTCTGATATGAACATGGGAACACCGGAGGCCGGCCTTGGTGCTGGAACGACCATAGGAAAGGGAGCCCTTGAGCAGGCCCGTGTCGCCTTAGAAAATACGGATATCTTTTTTGAGTATGACAGCTTCGATCTCACTACAGAAGCCAAGAAGATCCTTGCGGAAAAGGCCGGATTCCTGAATTCGCACTCGGCTATCAAGGTCCGCATTGAGGGCAACTGCGATGAGCGTGGCACACCCGAATACAATCTTGCCCTGGGTGAAAGGCGCGCCAAGGCAGCCCAGGACTATCTTGTATTCCTGGGTATAGCCTCCGAGAGGCTCGATACGGTTTCCTACGGGGAAGAGAAACCGCTTGATGGCGGACATAACGAGGCGGCATGGGCCAAGAACAGAAGGACCCACTTTGCCATTCTTGGGGAGTAGAAAGTATGAAACAGTCTATCCTGTTTATGCTCATTGCATTGCTGGTAATGTCCGGGTGTGCCACGAGGCAGGATCTAGATCTGCTCAAGGGGCAGGTAGACATGCTCCAGTCGCGAATGTCCCAGGAGGAGAAGAAATCGGCGGAAAAAGACAAGCTTCTGGAAAAGACCATGAAGCAGCAAGGTGAGCTGCAGAACAAGTATTCAGAGCTACAGAATCAGATGTTCACCATGCAGGGATCTGTAGACCAGGTCTTGGCCTCTGCTGGTCTCACCCCAAGCGGGGGAGGGGAGACCAGAATCTCCAGACTAGAGAAGGACGTCCAGGCACTCAAGGACCAGCTTCAAAACAAGGAACAGCTCCCTTACAAAGGATCTGTTGCCGCTCAGAAGTCGCTCTATGACAGCGGTTTGGAAAAATTCAAGGCAGGCCTTTATAACGATGCGGTTCAGGACTTCAAGGGTTTTCTCACACAGAATCCGGACCCCGGCCTGGCCGATGATGCCTACTTCACCATGGGCGAGTCCCTCTATGCCCTGGCCAAGTATGATGATGCAATATTAAGCTATGATACGGTAGTAAAAAAGTTCAAGGACAGCGATAAGGTTCCTGAAGCCCTCTACAAGGAGGGGCTGTCATTCCTGAAGATGGGCGACAAGGACACCGGCACCCTTATCTTGCAGCAGCTTATTAAGGATCACCCCAAGACCGATGCTGCCAAGAAGGCAAAAAAGGCATTGAAGACCCCCGCAGCCATAAAGGATTAGTGCCTTTCCTTAAGGGTAACACACTCACTGTGGTACGGTTTTTGTGATTATGAACGAATTTTGTTATATATTTTCTGTGATATTGCCGATTCGGCTTAAAGCAGATTGCAGGTATATGACTGCATAAGCCGTTCATCATTGCGGGGATAGCTTGAGGGGGGATGCCTTCAAGGGAACCGCATATGATAGTGTGAATAAAGAAAGGGGTTTTCATGAAGATCAGATCATTTAGAGTAATTCCAACACTCCCCGAAATGCTTAATCCCATCCTTTCCCTGGCGTACAATATTTGGTACTGCTGGAACCACAAGGGATTGAGGCTTTTTCAGCATATGGACAGGGACCTGTGGGAGGAAACAGGGCACAATCCCGTGGACATGCTCTCCCGCATCTCGCAGGGCCGCATCATGGACCTCATGGAAGACGAGGGATTCCTTTCTCAAATGAGAAAGACACATGAGGAATTCGAGGATTACATTGCTGAAAAGGGCGTTTATTCCTTCCTGCTGGCCCAGCCCATCGACTTCACCATAGCATATTTTTCCATGGAGTTCGGTCTTACCGAGAGCCTGCCCATCTACTCAGGCGGTTTAGGGGTACTGGCCGGTGACCACCTGAAAAGCGCGAGCGATCTGCGTCTACCGCTGTGCGGGGTGGGGCTCATGTATAAACACGGCTACTTTACCCAATACCTGAGTTGGGACGGCTGGCAACAGGAGGAGTCGCCGGACAACGACTTCTACCATATGGCCCTCATGCTGGAGTCCAATAACAGCGGAAAGCCCATCAAGATAACAGTAAGACTTGGAGACAGGGATTGCTGGGCGCAGATATGGAAATGCCAGGTGGGAAGGGTGCCTTTGTATCTGCTCGACACCAATCTGGAAGAGAACCACCCGGATGAGAGGGCCATAACGGGCGGCCTCTATGCAGGTAACCAGGAGGACAGGCTCAGACAGGAAATTCTCCTGGGCATAGGCGGCATGCGCGCGCTGGATGCCTTAGGGATTGACCCCATGGTGTACCATATGAACGAGGGGCATAGTTTTTTGGTCGGATTAGAACACATCCGCAACCTCATGAAGAGGAAAAATATGGATTTCAGCACCGCCCGCGAGGTGGTGAGGGCTTCGCTTGTATTCACTACACACACCCCTGTTCCAGCAGGAAACGACGTCTTTGAGATGGGGCTCATGGAGAACTATATCAAGCCTTTTGTGGATGAGGCGGGCATCAAGTGGTCCGATTTTGTCGCCCTTGGCAGGAAGAACCCGTATGACGATAAAGAGGGCTTCGGCGCAACGGTATTTGCGTTGAGGAACTCAACCTTCCGCAATGGTGTAAGCAAGCTTCACGGCGAAGTATCCAGGGATATGTGGAGGGATATCTGGCCGCATGTCAAGATAGTGGATGTGCCCATCTCCTCCATAACCAACGGCATCCATATCCCTTCATGGATATCCGATGAGATGGCCGAGCTCTTCGACCGATACCTCGGACCAAAGTGGAAGGAAGA
>CAYMDG010000031.1:0-2418 GCA_964388905.1 uncultured Bacteriovoracaceae bacterium | reverse complement strand
CCCAGACGTCCTTTAGAGGCATGCGGCACATCAGGCATGAAGGCAACGGCAAACGGTGCGATCAACATGAGCGTTCAGGATGGCTGGTGGGTGGAGGGGTATCACCCTGATCTCGGGTGGTCCATAGGAGACGGCGAGGTCTATGACAACTACGACTACCAGGACCAGGTTGAAAGCAAGGCCGTCTACGACCTGATGGAGCGCGAGGTCATCCCGTTGTTCTATGAACGGGGACTCGACGGGCTGCCCAGGGGCTGGATAGCCATGATGAAGAAGTCCATGCGTACCCTGTGCCCGGTGTTCAACTCCAACCGCATGGTGGAGGAATACACGGACAGGTGTTACATGGCCGCAGCCCTGAATGTGAAGACATTGATGTCTGACAACTTCAAGACAGTGCGACAGGTGGTCAAGTGGAAGGATTCCCTTGTCTCCAGGTGGGGTGATGTGGCGGTGCAGGATATCAGCCATGAAGGGGGCGATGAGGTGGCGGTGCACAGTGACATCACCATAAAGGCCGAGGTAAAGCTTGGAACCATAAGCCCATCGGACGTCAGTGTGCGCGTGTATTACGGGAACATCGATGACGCAGGCAACCTCTATGAGGCAAAGGACGTGATGATGGACCACATCAAGGAGCTCGGCAAGGGTCTCCATATCTTTGAGTCCCGCATCACCTGCGACAACACCGGACGATTCGGATATTCCGTGAGGATACTGCCGTCCCACCCGAACCTCATTTACCCGGTGGATATGGGATTGATCTGCTGGGCGTGATTTACAAGATGATATGCTGGAGCACCTTCAGCCGCGATGGAGGAATCAAGCCCAAAGGCGCTCCTACAAGGAATATTCCAAGCTTCCTGGAGACTTGATATATGTTGCTGCCTCAGCACAAGACCAAGATTGTATGCACTATCGGTCCGGCCTCCCAGGCCCCTGAGGTCATGGAGCAGATGATCAGGGCAGGAATGGACATTGCCCGTCTCAACTTTTCCCATGGCGATTTTGATTCCCATTCCCAGGTGATTAAAGACCTGAGGTCGACAGCCAGGTCCGTAGGGAAGCGGCTGGCCATCATGGCTGACCTGCCGGGACCCAAGATGCGTATAGGCGAGTTGGTCCAAGAACCGGTCGAATTGAAGCCGGGCGATACCTTTACTCTCACGAGTGATGAAATAACCGGTGATGAGTCAAGGGT
The DNA here is from genome assembly GCA_964388905.1 of uncultured Bacteriovoracaceae bacterium. Taxonomy (GTDB): domain Bacteria; phylum Desulfobacterota; class Desulfomonilia; order UBA1062; family UBA1062; genus MWEI01. Next base: position 1,217 of record CAYMDG010000031.1, on the reverse strand, counting down.
GTCGGTAAGCTTTAAAAAGCTCCCCCGGGCAGTAAAGGCCGGGGATATGCTCTATCTGAATGACGGGATCATCCAGCTCGAAGTTATCAAGGTGCAAAGCAGCGATGTAATCTGCTCGGTGCTCGTGGGGGGAGAGCTGCGCTCCCGGAAGGGACTCAACCTGCCGGGCATTGATCTGGGCATCAGCGCGTTTACCGACAGGGACAATGCATGTCTGAAATTTGCAGCCGAACATGGTCTGGACGCGGTCTGCCAATCTTTCGTGGTCTCAGGTGAGGATATCAAATCTGTGCGAAAGGCCGCAGAAGATCTTGGTTATAACCCATTTATCATTGCCAAGATCGAGAGATCTGCAGCCCTGACCCATATGGAAGACATCCTGGCGGTCACGGACGGCGTCATGATTGCAAGGGGAGACCTGGGTGTGGAGATACCTATCGAGCGCATTGCCATGGTCCAGAAGGAGCTCATGGCAAAGGCCATCATACATGGAAAACCTGTGATCACCGCAACCCAGATGCTCGAATCCATGACGGAAAACCGCCGGCCTACACGGGCCGAGGTAACCGACGTTTCAAATGCCATCCTGGACGGCACGGACTGCGTCATGCTGTCCGGTGAATCCGCTATGGGCAGGTATCCCGTGGAAGCTGCTGCAATGCTTGCCAGTATTGCAGAGGCCACCGAGCCTTACGGACCGGGATATCGCCTGAGGGAAAGGCTCAAGGAGATTACGGAAACACAGACGAGCAAGGCAAGTGACATGGTCGTGTTCAGTATAGAGGCTACTTTCAAGCATATCTCGCCTGCAGCCGTGTTTGTCCCCACCCACAGTGGGGCTACGGCAAGGAGTATTGCCCGGTTCAGGCTTCCGGTGTGGATCGTTGCCCTGAGCCGTTCAGAGCTCACATGTCAACAGCTCCAGTTTTCATCGGGCGTCCATCCCACCCATGAAGTCGATCCGCCAAATGACTGGAGAGGATATGTGAAGTCATGGCTCCATGAACATGGGATGAAGGGAGACCTGGTTATCCTTGCCCAGGGGCCTTCCCGAAGTAATCCGTCTGCAAACCACCGAATGGAGATCATTGACCTCAGGTTGGAATAGTCAAACGGTTTCCGCCTCCCTTTATCTTGGCATCCAGGCGTTCCAAGTGGTGGACAAGACACATGTGATCAAGGTAGAATACCTGAACATGCGAGAGTGGCGGAATTGG
>CAYMDG010000030.1:0-19661 GCA_964388905.1 uncultured Bacteriovoracaceae bacterium | reverse complement strand
CTCAGTTGGTAGAGTGTCAGCTTCCCAAGCTGAATGTCGCGGGTTCGAATCCCGTTGCCCGCTCTGAAGCGAGTTTTTAAAAAGCGCTTTGAAGAGAACTGCGGAGGCGAGGAAGTGGGCATGTGCCCACTTTTTTATTTACTACGATGGACAGAGGAATGATGGATACGCTTTTTAAATTGGTTAATACGGAGCTCTCCATGATGGGCTTTGAACTCATCGATTTAGAATTCGTAGGGAAGAGCTTGCGACTTACCATCGACAAGCCTCTCGGAGTGACGCTCGGCGACTGCGTCTCTGTTACCAGGAGGGTGGGTCTGCTCCTGGATGCCGAAGATCCCATCGAGAGCAAATACCGGCTGGAGGTATCCTCGCCCGGGCTGAACAGGAAACTGAAGACTGCACGGGAATTCGAGCATTTTTCCGGGCGAAGGGTGAAAGTGCAGACAGGCGAAGGGATATTCCGGGGTATTATAATGGCCCTTAAGGGGGAAAATGTGATCTTTGAGGTGGAAGGATCTGAGGTTTCTGTGGGACTAAGAGATATAATCAAGGCCAATCTTGATTTCTAGGGAGAGGGTATGGTTCTGAACCTTTCAAAGGTAATTGAGCTCATCGTTAAGGAGAAGGGCCTACGGCAAGAGGACCTGGTGATGGTTGTCGAAGCGGCTGTCCAGAGCGCTGCAAAGAAAGTCTATGGAGATTATGATAATATAGAGGCCCATTACAATCCCAAGCTGGACGAGGTGGAGGTTTTCCAATTTAAGGTGGTCGCCGAAGAGGTGGAAGACCCGAACATCCAGATATCCATGAAACAGGCGCGGAAGCTCGATCCAAGCTGCCAGATGGGCGATGAACTCGGCGAAAAGCTTGATGCCTCCAAACTTGGCAGAATTGCAGCCCAGAGCGCCAAACAGGTGATAGTCCAGAAGGTAAAAGAGGTCGAACGCGATGCCATCTATAATGATTTCATCGACATCAAAGGTGAAATTGTCTCAGGGTTTATCCACAGGTTCGACCGTAAGGATGTTATCTTAAACCTCGGCAAGTCTGAGGCTATTCTTCGAGAGAAGGAACAGATACCAGGCGAGATCCTCAGGCGGGGAGACCGCATGCAGGCCCTTGTGCTGGACGTTACCAAATCGATGAAAATGCCCCAGGTGGAACTGAGCAGGACCCATCCCAGGTTCTTAGTCAAGCTCTACCAGATGGAAGTCCCTGAGGTGGCCGAAGGGATAGTGGAAATTGTGGCTGTTGCCAGAGAACCTGGCATCAGGGCTAAGATAGCAGTCCGCTCACATGACACAAAGGTAGATCCTGTTGGAACCTGTGTGGGTGTCAAGGGTGCCAGGGTCCAGAACGTAATCCAGGAACTCAAAGGAGAGAGGCAGGATATAGTGGTCTGGTCCGAAGACCCTGTCCGCTTTGTGTGCAATGCCTTGTCTCCGGCACGAGTATCAAAGGTTATTGTGGACAAGTCCAACCGCACGATGGATGTGATTGTGTCCGATGACCAGCTGAGCCTCGCCATAGGGAGAAAGGGCCAGAATGTAAGGCTCGTTGCAAAACTCACGGGGTGGAAGATAGACGTGGGGGCTGAGGGCACTGAAGAAGTAGTATCTTCTGAAGACAAGAGGTCTTTGGATAGTATAGCAGATATCGATCCTTCCCTGGTGGAAGTCTTGATGGAGGCGGGGTATAAAACTCTGGATGACCTTGCCAAAGCAAAGGAAGAAGACCTTCTCGAATTTGAAGGGATCGATGAGACAATAGCCAAGAAGATTATCTTAAGGGCAACGGTAGGAGGGCAGTGAGACGTAAAGACGGTCCATACAGGCAGTGCGTAAGCTGCAGAGGGATATTCCACAAGGAGGAGCTCTTGCGTTTCGTGCTACACAAAGAAGAATCAGATTTGTTCGACGAACGACAGCGCCGGGATGGCAGAGGTTACTATCTATGCCCGGAGCAAAGCTGTTTCTTGAACGCATGGAAGAACAGGAGGTCCAATGCAATCTTTCGGGATAAACCGACAATGGAGCGTTTGCTTGGTTCGGTTTGTGATGCCCTTTCAAGATCTGCAGGAAGCGGCAAGGACCTTCCAATATTGAGAAATTCCAGGTTTTATGAGAGGTTGTCTTCCAAGGGGCGAGCGTTATGAAAAAGATGAGGATTTCTGAACTGGCAAAAGACCTTTCTCTAGAGGCGAAGGATCTGCTTCGCATTGCCAAGGACTTGGCCATTTCGGTTGAAAACACCATGAGTATCCTCGATGTCCATGATATCGAAAGGATCAGGAAACGGATTGAGAAAGACACACAGAAACCGGAAGAACAAGACCTCCAGGATGTCTATGAAGAGCAGAGGGTAAGCACTACCATTATCCGCCGCAGAGCTAAACCGGCACCTGCGCCCGAGGCCCCGGCCCCGGAAGAGGTTCCGGCAAATATTGAGATAAAGGCCGAAGAAGCGGCTGAAAAGGATGCGGGTGAAAAGAAACCGCCCAAAAAGAAGGAACTGCCAAAAAAAGAGAGTGTCTTGAAAGAGGAGCCTCCTCTTGAGGCCACCAAAGAGGCTCTCTCCCCAAAAGCTGAAGGAAAGACCAAAGAAAAACCTGTCGTCACTGTTCTTGAAGAGGTGGGTCTTGAGCCGGCAAAGGGACCGGCCGCGCCTGTGGCCGGCAGTTCAAATAAAGAGAGTGCACAGGTCCCTGCTGGTAGTCCAGTGATCCCCGTGGTGATCGTCAAGCCACAGGAGATTGACAAGGAAGAAGAGAAAGAGGCCAAGAAAAAAGATAATAAGAAAAAGGGCAAAAAACCTCCCAAGGCCACAGAGGTTCAGGCGGAGGAGGAAGAGGCGGGTGTTGATAAGACCGGTGCCCGTGTTGCAGTATTGAAACCGAAGGTCGAGCCGGTCCCTGAGACGGAGGTATACACACAGACCGATCTGTATGGATCGGGGAGGACTTCCCAGGGCAAGAAATTCAAGAAGAAAAAGGACAGGAGAGGGGTTGCCCAACTCCAGCCTTTCAAGAAGAAGAAGCTCAAGATCGTGGCCACCATAACCGTGGCAAACATTGCAAAGGAAATGGGGGTAAAGGCGTCCGAGGTCATCAAGGTGCTCATGGGGTTGGGGATTATGGCCAACCAGAACCAGTACATATCACCCGAGGAAGCCACATACGTGGCAACAGAGCTCGGATTTGAGACAGAAGAGACCCGCGACGAGATCCATGAGGAGTACTTCGCTGATGCTGCCCATGAGCCCGAAAAGCTCGTTTCGAGGCCTCCTGTGGTAACGGTCATGGGTCATGTCGACCATGGAAAGACATCCCTGCTTGATGCAATCAGGTCGGAAAACGTTATCGACAGCGAATTCGGCGGTATTACCCAGCATATCGGGGCATACCAGGCAAAGTGCAAGGACAAGGTCATCACCTTTATCGACACGCCGGGCCATGAGGCCTTCACCTCCATGAGATCTCGAGGTGCCCAGGCCACGGACTTCGTGGTCCTGGTTGTTGCTGCGGACGATGGTGTTATGGACCAGACCAGAGAGGCTATAAACCACTCACGTGCAGCCAAGATCCCCATCATTGTTGCAGTGAACAAGATTGATAAACCCAATGCCAATCCGGCCAGGGTCCGGGAGCAGCTCTCAGAACTCGGGCTCGTTCCCGAAGACTGGGGTGGAGATACCATTTATGTTGACGTGTCGGCAAAGAAGCACACCGGCATAGATGACCTCCTGGAGATGATACTGCTTCAGGCAGAGGTTATGGATATCAAAGTCCAAATAGACGGCCCGGCCAAAGGTGTTGTGTTGGAGTCCAAGCTTGACAAGAATAAAGGACCCATGTGCACCATGCTCATCCAGCAAGGGGAGTTAAAGAGGGGCGATATCTTCATTGTCGGGTCCAAATGGGGCAAGGCCAGGGCCATGTTTGACTTCAGGGGAGTTCCCATCGAGAGCGCAACCCCTGCCACACCGGTGGAGATCACAGGGCTTACCGAGCCACCATCCGCAGGGGATACCATGTTCGTGGTTCCCAATGAGAAGAAGGCCAAGGAGATTATTGAGTACCTCCAGGATAAAGTGAACATATCCCGCCTCCAGGCCCCTGAACAGAAGGCCCAAGTAACCCTGGAAGATCTGTATAACCAGGTGAAAGAAGGCAAGCTCAAGGAGCTTAACCTCATTATCAAGGGAGATGTGCACGGAACCGTAGAGGCCATTGTCAATGCGGTCAAGGGCATAGATACCGGTGAAGACGTGATGAGGATCAATGTGATCCATTCGGCCGTGGGCGGCATAACGGAAAATGATGTGCTCCTCGCCTCAACAGCTTTTGCCATCATTGTCGGATTTAATGTGAGGCCTGAGCCCAAGGTGAGGGACCTGGCCAAGAAGAGTAATATTGAGATAAAGCTCTATACCATTATCTATGATCTCCTTGAGGACATCAAACAGGCCCTGCGAGGCATGCTTGAGCCGGTCTACAAGGAGGTCGTACAGGGCCGGGCCGAGGTGCGAGACGTGTTCAAGGTCCCAAAAGTGGGAGTCATCGCAGGATGTATGGTCACCGAGGGTTCCATGATCCGTGGGGCACAGGCACGGCTGTTGCGAGACAATGTGGTCATCCATGAGGGGCGGGTCGACTCCCTGAGAAGGTTCAAGGACGATGCAAAAGAAGTGGCATCGGGCTTTGAGTGCGGGATGAGTTTTGGGAACTACAACGACATAAAGACCGGCGATGTCATAGAATCATTCACCAAGGAGAAAGTGGAGCGCCTCACCACGTGGTGATAGGCGCATGCGAGCTGAGGCTCCGGATTATTGGGGCGAACTCTTTAAAAGAGAAGCGCAAGGTTTTGAAATCTATCAAAGATCGTCTGTCAAGGATGAACGTATCCGTAGCCGAGGTTGATGATAATGACAAGTGGCAGGCCTCTACCCTAGGTATAACCCTTGTAAGCAATGAGGTGGCATTAATCAATTCCGTGATCGATAAGATCATTACAGGCATTGAAGCAGGCGGAGAGGTGGAACTTCTCGCCAGCAGGATCGAGATCATACATTTATGAAGATACTCAGCATACGCCAAGCCAAGGTGGGCGATCTCCTCAAGGAGACAATAGCCGTGCTCCTTTTAAGGAAGGTAAAGGATCCCAGGGTGGAAGGGATTACCATCACGGGTGTTGATGTGAGCATAGATCTGAAAAATGCACGTATCTTTTTTTGTGTCTTTGACTCTTCGAGAAAAGATGGGGCACTGGAAGGTCTCAAGAGCGCAACCGGATTTCTTCGGCGGGAGCTCAAGAAGGAACTGAGCCTGAGGGCCGTGCCTTCTCTGTTTTTTACCTATGATGAATCATTCGACTATGGCTCCAAGATAGATGGTATCCTCGAGAGCATTGGGAAACATGACGACCGAGATAGCTGAGATCATAAAGACGCACCAGTCCTTTGAGGTCATCACACACAAGAGCCCGGATGAGGACGCTGTAGGGGCATCCAGGGCCATAGGCCTCGCCCTTGTTGCGCTCGGCAAATCGGTTTGTCTTGTTTATCCCACGCCTGTACCCGATATTCTCGACTTCACCGACAAGCCCTTAGAGCAAGACCTCTTAGCGGTCGAGGTAACTATTTTTGTGGATGTCTCGGATATGGCCATGCTTGCAACTACAAAACCGCGGGGCAAGCTCGTGGTGATCGATCACCACAGGACCACGAATAATATCGGCGTTGCATCCTGGATAGATTCAGAAAAATCCTCAACATGCGAGATGATATATGATCTTCTGTGCAGGATGAACGTGACGATCACCCCTTCTATTGCCGCAAACCTTTATATGGGCATCTTCGGCGATACAGGGGGATTCATGCATGCAAACACGACGGTGAGGGTATTTCAGATCGCCCACAAGCTTGTAGCTGCCGGTGCAGACGCTCACCGGATTGCCTATCAGATCAAAAAGACCAAGGCCCTAGCTTACTATAATATCCTGTGTGCCGTTATGAATCGCATGATTATTCGCGGCGGCCTTTATGCCGGTTATGTGTCTTGTGAAGATATGAATAGATTCAACGCCAGGCAAGAGGATGCCTCCGGGATCGTGGAAGAGATTGCATCCATTGCAGGCTCGAAGCTCATTATCTTCCTGAAAGAGCAGCCCGAAGGCATGCTCAGTTGCTCCATCAGGAGCAAAATCCCTGATGCCGCACTGAAGACAGCCGCTGCCTTCGGTGGAGGCGGTCATGGAATGGCTGCCGGATTCACCATAAAAGGAAGGCCGGATGTTCTCATCCATGAGATCATCAAGGAAGGGCTCAAGTGGCTCTAGACGGTATCGTACTCATCGATAAACCCAAGGATATCACCTCGCGTAAGGCTGTTGATAAGGTGATGGGTATCTTAAAGGTGAAGAGGGCCGGTCACTTCGGATCGCTGGATCCCTTTGCCACCGGCCTGCTTTGCATAGGAATAGGCCAGGGTACGAAGCTGCTGCCTTATATACAGACGAATGAAAAGGAATATATAGCACTCATCGGATTTGAGATGGCCACTGATACGGACGACATAACCGGCAAGGTGACGCAGAGATTCGAAAATGTTAAAATCGACGAGAACAAGCTGAAGACGTGGTTTGAGGAAAACCTGGGGTGGATCAATCAGCTTCCCCCCGATTATTGCGCCCAGAAGTTGAACGGTCAACCCCTGTATAAGCTCAAAAGGGCCAATAAGGAAGTTAATCCAAGACCAAAGCAGGTTCACCTTGAAGCCGCTGAGATCCTTGAGATCGGTCATGACTGGGCGAGGGTCCGGATAATATGCTCAAGGGGCACCTATATACGGTCCATAGCCAGGGATCTAGGTGCATTTCTCGGTTGCGGAGGCTACCTCCGGGAGCTCAGAAGGCTTCGCAGCGAAGGATTCACCCTTGAACAGTCAAACTCTTTGGACGGGCTTTCGCAGCATGGGGAGCAGGCAGTCATATCGCTCTTGGACGCATTGACCATCCCAAAGGCTCGTGTTACAAAAATTGGAGAGCAAGGAGTAAGGGACGGCCGATCAATCCAGCTTTCCTGGGTTCTTGATGACGTGGCGGCGCCCCAAGACGAAAGCGTTGCGGTCTTGAATATGCAGGGAAACCTCATCTGCATAGCGAGAGTGAACCGGGATGGAGGCATCTGGGGACATATCACCAGAGGCTTCAAGACTTATTAGCTGTTTACAGCAGAAATTAAGGTGTGGTAAGCTCCTGGTCTCTTTTTGACAGGAAACGTGGTAAGAGTCTTAAAAAAGAGAAAAAAACAGTATGTTTATATACGCAGGAGGATTACGAAGTGGCGTTGCAAGCACAGGAAAAAAAACAGATCATCGATCAGTTCAAAAAACATGAGAATGATACCGGTTCCCCTGATGTCCAAGTGGCGATACTCACCAAGAGGATCAACGAGCTGACAGAGCATTTTAAGGTTCACAAAAAGGATCATCATTCCCGCCGTGGACTTCTTATGCTCGTTGGGCAGAGGCGAAGGCTTTTAAATTACTTGCGTGATCATGACGTCAAACGCTACCGCGAACTTGTTCAGACACTGAACCTGCGGAAATAATGATATTAGGAAGTCAGAGGTAATATGAAAATACAAGCAAAAGGAACAACGGTTCCTCTTATTTTTGAGGTTGGGACAGTAGCCCGTCAGGCAGATGGCGCAGTCCTTATGCACCAAGGTGACAGTGTGGTTCTCGTAACAGCTACTTCTGCAAGAGAAGAACGAAAAGGCATAGATTTCCTTCCACTCACGGTCGAATATCAGGAGATGAGCTACGCTGCCGGCAGGATCAAGGGAGGCTTTATCAAACGGGACGGCAGGCCTGGAACCCAGGAGATATTGACGGCACGGTGCATTGACAGACCTATCCGCCCACTGTTCCCCTCCACCTTTCATAACGAGATACAGATCATTGCCATGGTACTTTCCGCTGACCCGACATGTACTCCTGACGTGATGGCGATTAATGGGGCTTCCGCAGCGTTGCACATTTCAAGCATACCCTTTTTAGAGCCTGTGGGAGGAGCCCGAGTCGGCATGATCAACGGTGAATTCATCATTGACCCCTCTGTTGCGCAGCTGGAAACCAGCTCTTTGGATCTTCTGGTTGTCGGCACAAGGAATGCCATCGTAATGGTGGAGGGCGAGGCCGGCGAACTCTCTGAAAGCACGATCATCGATGCGATCTCCTTTGCCCATAAGAGAATCATTGAAGTCGTGGAAGCAATCGAAGAGCTCCGCAGTGCAGTGGGCAAGGAAAAGATGAAGATTGTATCCCCGCAGGAGGACCTGGCCCTTTTTGATGAGATCATGAAGATGGCGGCCCCCCGGTTCGAACAGATTTTCGCTGGGATTAATTCAAAACAGGGCCGTCAGGCACTGATCGAACAGGTGAAAGAGGACATATTAACGAGCTTTGCAGATGACACTGAAGAGCGGCAGGCCTATGTCAAGGCAGCCTTTTCCGAGGTGGAGAAAAAGACCATCCGTGCCTTGATGAAGGCAAAGCGCATACGTATTGACGGTAGGGGGTTCGATGACATCCGCACCATCGACTGTCAAGTAGGAATCCTTCCTCGCACGCACGGCTCTGCGCTTTTCACCCGCGGCGAAACCCAGGCCCTGGCCACAACGACTCTGGGCACGCCTAGGGACGAGCAGCGAGTGGAGACACTGCTGGGAGAGACCACAAAATCCTTTATGCTTCACTACTCCTTCCCGCCGTTTTCCGTGGGTGAGGTGAAGATGCTCAGAGGGCCCAGCAGGAGAGAGATCGGCCATGGCAACCTGGCCGAGAGGGCATTGAGCAAGATCCTTCCTGATGTTGCGTCCTTCCCCTATACCATACGGCTCGTATCAGAGATCCTCGAGTCCAACGGCTCGTCTTCAATGGCAACGGTCTGTGGTGGTTCCATGTCGCTGATGGATGCCGGTGTACCGGTGAAAAAGCCTGTTGCCGGAATTGCCATGGGGCTTTTGAAAGAGGGTGACGATTATATGGTCCTCTCAGATATCTTGGGCGATGAAGATCACATCGGCGATATGGACTTCAAGGTCGCCGGAACCACCGATGGCGTAACTGCCCTGCAGATGGACATCAAGATATCCGGCCTCCCTGAGGCGGTGTTGCGGGATGCCTTGGAAAAGGCGCGCATCGGAAGACTCTCTATCTTGGAGAAAATGGCCAAAGCAATAAACGAACCAAAGGCTCTCATTTCCCCGTATGCCCCAAGGATCTACACGTTGCAGATCAATCCGGATAAGATCCGCGATGTCATCGGCCCAGGCGGTAAGGTAATCAAAGACATTACGGCCAAAACCGATACCAAGATCGAGATCGATGATTCCGGCAGGATTGATATCTTCTCTGCGGATGAAGAACACGCAAAGATGGCCGTGGACATGATCCAGACACTCACCAAGGAGATGGAGATCGGCCGTGTATATAGCGGAAAAGTGGCCAAGATAATGGATTTCGGGGCATTTGTTGACTTCCCCTCCGGAGAGTCCGGACTTGTCCATATCTCTCAACTCGCCAATGAACGGGTGAACAATGTACGTGATGTTGTCAAGGAGGGAGATGACATTCTTGTTAAGGTCATTGGTATTGACTCAAAAACAGGAAAAATCCGCCTTTCACGCAAGGAAGCCCTGAGCGAAATCAGCAGTTAACATAGGATGATCACGTCCACGCTCCTTCCCAACGGGGTCAGGATTCTGACCGAGCAGATGCCGGGTATACGATCGGTTTCCCTGGGGGTATGGGTAAATGCCGGCTCCCGTAACGATCCCCCAAAGGATCGAGGCATAGCGCATTTCACCGAGCATATGCTGTTTAAGGGGACGCCTCGTCGGACTGCCCAGCAGATTGCCAAGGAGATTGATGCGCTGGGCGGTCATCTGAACGCCCAGACCTCGAAAGAATATACCATATACTATACAAAAGTGCTGGATGAGCACCTCTTCAAGGCTGCTGATATTGTCTTTGATCTCTTTCTCAATGCAGAAATCAACGCTGATGAACTGGAAAAGGAAAAAAAGGTCGTTCTCCAGGAAATCCGGATGACCGAAGATACCCCGGACGATTACATAACCGATCTCTTTGCCGAAGCCTTTTTCCGTAATACAACACTGGGGATCTCGACCCTTGGGACCGTTGAGCACGTCGGGTCTTTCGGCAGACAGAGCATCATCGATTTTATCAACACCTCATACTCCCCTGATTCCATCATTGTAGCTGGGGCGGGAAACCTGGACCACCAGGAATTGGTGGATTTCACCACGCCGCTGTTCCAAGGTATGAACCCCAGGCAAGGCCGCTACGACGAGCAGATTCCCTCCTCGCTGAGTGGTGTGAAAAAGGTGTATTACAAGGACATCGAGCAGGTCCACTTCACCTTAGGGACCACAGGGTCTGCAATGAACGATGAACGTCGGTGGGCCTATATTGTCCTTAACACCATGCTCGGGGGGAGCATGAGCTCCATGCTCTTCCAGGAGGCCAGGGAAGAGCTGGGCCTCGTATATTCCATCTATTCATTTCTCAATGCCTACCGAGACAGCGGGGCATTGGCGATTTATGCCGCATGCACTCCCGAGAACGTGAACAAGACTCTGGAAGTGATCAGCATACAGATGAAAAGGCTGAAGGCCGGCGATCTCAAGGACATCAAAATCGAGGATATAAAGGCGCAAATCAAGGGCAATCTGCTCCTGTCAAGAGAGAGCTCGGTGAACAGGATGTCGTCCATGGCAAAGAACGAGCTTTACTACGGAAGGGAAGTGACTGTTGAAGAGGTTGTGGAAAAGCTTCAGGCCGTTTGTCTTGATGACATAGTTTCATTGGCCAATGATATATTCGTTGAGGACAAGATCACGTTTGTATCTTTGGGCAGAATCGAACAAGGCGAAATTCAGTGGATCCCTGTTTCGTAAGAAGTAATATACCCGGAGTTTGTGGTTAAGAGGCGTAAAAAAACTTTTCCGTTCAAAACCTTCATCTTGCCGCCAGTGTGGAATGCTATTTTTATCGGTCCTTCAATGCGTCATGATGAAGGTTTTGAACGGACCAATTTTTAAACCTATACCTTGGTCACTATGAGTATTATGCTAAGGTCACCTGAAGGGCTTAAGGTATTTATGGATACATGCATGCGTAATAAGCCGGATTACACGGATGCAGTTCTGGCTGAGGGATGCATCAAGCCCCTGCTCGTTGCCGCAAGGACCTTACGCCAAACCGGGAGATCTTTCGGGATTATGCAAATGCCCAGGCGGTAGGTCGATTCTTCAATGGTGTACCAGGCCAGGGATCCTTCCACGAGCATATTGTTAACGCTTATTGTGATGGATTTATTAAGCATATCCATAAGACTCAGCTGAATGCGGCATGTTGGAATGGTGCAGGTCATGTCCGTGCGAGAGACCTTATCTACGGAACATTGCACATATACTTCTCCGATCTTGCAGCCGGCAGCCATGGATTCGATTTGATAACCTTTTGTGTACCATCCGAAGAGATTCATCTTAATCCTTGCCTCTTTTGTATATTCTTATATATCCTTCGGCAGGAAGTGTTCCTATCATGAGAAATATCAAATGTGTAATCGCATATGATGGTGCGGCATTTATGGGTTGGCAAAGCCAGGAACGGGGCAGGACCGTTCAGGAGACCGTAGAGGGCGCCCTCAAGGTGGTCCTGGGCCACCAGGTGCGGGTAATTGCCTCGGGCCGTACCGATTCTGGCGTCCATGCCTTTGCCCAGGTGATCAACTTCCCGACTGAATCTACAATCCCCACAGATGGTCTCATCCGGGGCCTCAACACTATCCTCCCCGGAGATGTTGCATTCCTTTCCGCCGAGGATGCGCCTCTGGAGTTTAATGCACGACAGATGGCCAAGACCAAGACGTATGTCTATGTCATGGAGATCTCGCCCATCAGGAATCCTTTCCTGGCTCGGTACGCCTTGCACGAGAAGGGACCGCTCGATTGTAGTTCCATGCAGGAAGCAGCCAGCTATCTTCTCGGAGAACATGACTTTACATCCTTCCAGGGGGCAGGGTCTCCTGTAAGGACAACTATTCGCTGCATCACCACATCTGAGGTGTCACAAAAGGGAAACAAGGTGTTCTTCCGCATGCAAGGTAGCGGATTTTTACGCCATATGGTAAGAAACATTGTCGGGACATTACTTCAGGTGGGCAAGGGTAAGCATGCTCCAACTGACATGCAGCGGATCATGGCGATGAAGGATAGGAGTTATGCCGGGCCTACAGCACCGCCCCAGGGCCTCTACCTTATGGGCTTGGAATACTAATAGCGAGTGACAGAATGATGAAGGTCCTCATAACGGGCGGCTGCGGATTCATCGGGACAAACCTTATCAGGCACATCTTGGATAACAGGCCTGATTGGCAGGTTACGAACCTTGACCTGTTGACCTATGCTGGCAACCTGGAAAATACGCATGGCCTCACAAAGGACTTTCCATCAAGATATTCCTTTGTGAGGGGGGATATTGCCGATACCGGCTTTGTGGACGATTTGTTCGGGCAGAACAGATTCGACCTGGTGCTGAATCTTGCTGCCGAGAGCCATGTGGACAGGAGTATCGAAGGGGCCGGGGTATTCGTTAGGACCAATGTGGTGGGGGTGCAGGTTTTACTCGATGCATCCCTTAAGCACGGGGTGAAAAGATTTTTACAGGTGTCTACCGATGAGGTCTATGGGAGCCTAGGTAACCAGGGGAGCTTCCATGAAGATCTTCCGATGGCGCCTAATAGCCCCTATTCGGCATCTAAGGCAGCCGCAGATCTCCTGGTTAGGGCCTACATCAAGACCCATGGTATGGATGCGGTAATCACCCGGTGCTCCAACAACTACGGGCCTTACCAATTCCCTGAAAAACTTATTCCTCTGATGGTAGTAAATGCGCTGAATAATAAAGAACTGCCCGTCTATGGTGATGGCAAGAATGTAAGGGATTGGATCTATGTGGAGGATCACTGCAAGGGTATCGTCACTGTGGCGGAAAAAGGGATAACCGGAGAGGCCTATAATCTCGGCGGCGGCGCGGAGAAGGAAAATATTGAGATCGTGGGTACCATCTTAAAGCATTTAGGCAAGCCCCAGACACTTATCCGGTTTGTGAAAGACAGGCCAGGTCATGACTTCAGGTATTCCATGGATTATTCAAAAATAACCCGTCAACTTGGCTGGAGACCTTCCATGGATTTCGTCAACGGTATTTCGTCCACCATTGAGTGGTATCTTGCCAATAAGCCATGGTGGGAACGGATCATCTCCGGAGATTACCAGGGTTACTACGAAAGGATGTACGACAACCGATGAGGGTGCTTGTAACAGGTGCCAGAGGCATGTTGGGGCACGAGGTCGTAAAGACTTTTGAGATGGGAGGCCATGAGGTCTGGGGCACCGATATCTCTTCAAAGGATGACAGGCTCGACATCACAAAGCAGAATCAGCTCAGGTATGCACTTGCTTCGTTCAGGCCGTCGTGGGTTGTCAACTGCGCAGCATACACCAATGTTGATATGGCCGAAGAACACGAGGAGCAGGCCCTTCTCCTCAATGCAAAAGGCCCTGACCTTCTGGCGCAGTCCTGCAGAAAACGCGGCGTTAGACTTCTCCATATCAGCACCGATTATGTCTTCGATGGGACAAAGGGTAAGCCGTATATCGAAGAGGACACCACGAACCCGATAAATGTCTATGGTGTAAGCAAGCTTGCAGGAGAAAACGCCATCAGGCATCAGATGGAGGACTATGTAATCATCCGGACACAGTGGCTCATTGGCCATAGAGGGAGAAACTTCCTTTCAACGATTCTCTCTGCAGCCCAGATAAATGAGAGTCTGCGTGTAGTGAATGACCAGTGGGGTTCTCCAACCTTTGCACCTGATCTGGCAAAGGCTATAATGCAGCTCATGGAGGCGGATGCACGCGGGATATATCATGTGTGCAACCGGGGCAAGGCAACCTGGTTCGATCTTGCAAGGAAGGCCATCGAGATTGTCGGACTGGGGACTCAGGTGATACCGATAAGCACGGAAGAATATCCGCTGCCCGCAAAGAGGCCTCCCTATTCAATCCTTTCAACAAAGAAGTTTACAACAAAAACCGGTAAGCTCATGCCCATCTGGCAGGCATCCTTGGAGAACTATGTCCATGATTTTCTGCAGCACGTGAAAGGCACGGCATAAAAGTTTGATGAGAATCGTCTTTGGGAAAAAATACATTTCTGTTAAACAGTGCAATGAATAGACACAAACACACAAAGAGGGCTGCAAGGTTTTAGCTAAGGAGGCGGCAATTGAGTAAAGTTAAGAACAAGAGCGTTGCAAGGGATTGGGCAGAGGCCCTCGTGGTTGCGTTTGTCATCGCCATGATCATCAGGGCCTTCATTCTCCAGGCGTATAGAATCCCGTCTTCATCCATGGAGGATACCCTGCTGAAAGGCGATCATATCCTTGCAACCAAGTTTACCTATGGCCTTACCATGCCGTTTACCACCAAGAAGATCTGGGGGGCGGATAAGATGCCAGCCAGAGGAGACATCATAATCTTCACCTTTCCGGTAAATCATGAAATGGATTTTGTAAAAAGGGTGATCGGCCTGCCTGGGGATGTGATCGAGATCAGAGACAAGAAGGTCTTCCTCAACGGGAAGCGCCATGAGATCCCCCAAGAAAAATATACAGACCCCTTTACCTTGAACCAGGGGCCCGGCAAGGTCCGCGATTTCTTCGGACCGGTCACGGTAAGCCCCGGGCATATCTTTGCCATGGGCGACAACAGGGATCAGAGCTATGACAGTCGCTTCTGGGGGCAGGTCCCTATGGAGAATATTAAAGGTAAGGCATTCATCATCTACTTTTCCTGGACAAGCGAAAAACCGTGGATACGCTACTGGCGTATCGGTCATCTCGTGCGCTAGGGGGCTGGCATGGCCGATATACCAAGAACTCCCCAAGAGATTCAATCAATCCTTGAAAGACTCGCCCATGAGATCATGGCCGCAATCAGTGCCTGGGACAAGGTGGCCTTCATCGGCGTGCGTAGCGGTGGCGAGTTGATGGCAAGAGGCCTCGTGAAGATCCTTGAGGGAAAGACAGGGAAACAACTGCCCCTTGGGGTCCTTGACATCGCCTTATATCGGGATGATCTCACTAGGAGAAAATCCTATCCTGTGGTCAGGAGTACGGATATCCCCTTTGGGGTTGATGACAAGGAAATCATCCTTGTAGACGATGTCCTGTATACCGGCAGATCTGTCCGGGCCGCCATAGATCACATCGTGGACCTGGGACGCCCCAGGAGGATCTACCTGTTGGTGCTGTTCGACCGGGACGGCAGGGAACTTCCCATCCAGGCGGATTTCGTAGGGCTGAAGATAAACCTGCCTGATGAGCATATCATCAAGCTTGAGGCCTCTGCTGACAAGGAGGCCATCGCAGGAGTAGTCATCAGCGAGGTGAAACGATGAACTGGCCTCATAAAGACCTCATCGCCATTGCAGACCTGAGCTGCGAAGAGATATATACCATCCTCGATATGAGCAAATCTTTCAAGGAGATAAGCAAGAGGGACATCAAGAAGGTCCCGGCGCTAAGAGGCAAGACCGTAGTCCTGCTCTTCTACGAGGCGTCCACCAGGACACGCCTTTCCTTCGAACTCGCTGCAAAGCGTCTGAGTGCCGACACCATGGCGCTGTCCGCATCCGGATCCTCCTTTGCAAAGGGCGAGACCATCATGGATGCCGCACAGAACGTAATGGCCATGTCACCCGATTGCATCGTAATACGATACCCGTATGCGGGGCTTCCCAAGAAGTTGGCCCGGGAACTTCCCTGTTCCATCATCAATGCAGGAGACGGGGCCCATGAGCACCCTTCTCAGGCCCTGCTGGACATGTATTCCATGAAGGAGTACTTCGGCAGGCTTGAAGGTTTGCATGTGGCTATAGTGGGAGATATCCTGCATTCGCGGGTGGCCCGGTCGAATGTCTATGGATTAAAGAAGGTAGGGGCGCAGGTAACCTTAGTGGCACCTAAGACGCTCCTTCCTGTGGGCGTAGAGACATGGGGGGTGAATGTCTCAACCTCCTTTGACCCCGTGGTGAGCGAGGCGGACGTTATCATGATGCTCAGGGTGCAAAAAGAACGGATACACGAACAATACTTCTCGGGTGAGCGGGAATATGCATATTTCTATGGTCTTAACAGGGCCAGGGTTGACAAGATGAAACAAGGTGCGGTCATCATGCATCCAGGGCCCATGAACAGGGGCGTGGAGATCACCCATGACGCCGCTGACGGGGCGCGCTCCATTATCCTTAATCAGGTGGAAAACGGTGTGGCTGTGAGGATGACACTGCTGTACCTGTCGCTGGGAGGGAATGTCAATGTGGATTAAGGGCGGCCGCATTATCGACCCTGCTAATAACCGTGATGAAATCGCTGATATTCTTGTGCGTAACGGCATTATCGAGGAGATCCTTTCCGCAGGCGGGCCTGTGCCTCCAGGAGTTGAGGCCCTCGATGCAACTGGGTTGTGGGTGCTCCCGGGACTTATCGATATGCATGCCCACCTCAGGGATCCCGGATTTGAGTATAAGGAAGACATAGCAACCGGGAGCCTTGCTGCAGCAGCAGGCGGCATTACTACCGTAGTCTGCATGGCCAACACCGATCCGGTCAATGACAATGTCTCGGTTACTCAGTATATCCTCCAGAAGGCATTGAGTGTGGGCCTGGTGCGGGTGCTGCCCGTTGGGTCCATGACCAAGGGCCAACAGGGCAAAGAGCTCTCTGAGATGGGGCTCATGAAAGAGGCGGGTATTGTTGGGGTTTCAGATGATGGGAGGCCTGTGGAAAATGCAGCCATCATGCGTAGCGCCATGGAGTATGCCTCCACATTCTCATTGCCCGTGATATCCCATTGCGAAGACAAAAATCTCGCAGCTACAGGGGTGATGAACGAGGGCTCGCTTGCATCAGAGCTCGGCCTGGCAGGCATCACGCCCCTGGCCGAGGAGGTCATGGTATCCCGTGATGTGCTGATATCGCAATATACCGGTGTTCCTGTTCACATCACCCACATCTCCACCAAAGGGAGCCTGGATATTATAAGGGAGGCTAAGCAGTACGGGGCGAAGGTCACCTGTGATGCCACACCGCATCATCTCCTTCTCTCCGAGGAAGGTGTGCGGACCTATGATGCGAATTACAAGATGAATCCGCCACTGAGGAATGAGACCCACAGGCATGCGCTGATTGAAGGGCTCAGGATGAACCTGATAGACTGCATTGCAACTGACCATGCGCCTCATGCCAAGGACGAGAAAGACCTGGACTTTGACCTGGCACCCTTCGGCATCATAGGGCTTCAGACTTTGCTGCCGGCCATCATGAAGCTTCATCTCGATTTTGACATCGATTTCTCTCAGCTCCTGGCCTGCGTAACAAAGAACCCCGCCAAGATCTTAGGCATTGATGGAGGTAGGCTGAGTCCAGGTTCACGGGCCGATATTACAATTTTTAATCCAGAGGCCATATGGACCCTGACCGAAGAGATGATTCTGTCCAAGTCCCGGAACACCCCCTTCATCGGATGGACCTTTACCGGCAAGGTGGTACGCACCATTTCTGAAGGGAAAACCGTCTACAGCTCTGACTAGATGAGGTCCGAATCTTCCAGGAGGCCTTTTACCATTTCACCGATGGCAAGGCAGCTCGTGAGTCCTGGTGATTCGATCCCGATGAGGTTGATGAGGCCTGTAAGGCCACGGTCCGCCTCATGCCGGATCACGAAGTCTCGCACTTCTCCATCCGGAGGCTGAATTTTGGGCCTGATTCCTGCCATGTCCGGCATGAGATCCTCTTCATCAAGCATCGGCAGGAGCCTTCGTGCGCTGTCCAGGAAGTCCTTTGCATGTGCCGGATCTACGTCATAATTGATCATGTCAACATACCGGGCATCAGGGCCTAGCCTGAGCGAGCCCGAGAGGTCCTTGGTGATGTGAATGCCCAGCCCGGTAAGGCCTTTTTCAGGGCTTGGGTACACCAGGCCGTTCACCAGCCCCTGCTTTTTTCCCCTTATACGGAAATACTGGCCCTTGACCGGATAGATGCGGTACCCAGCAGCGGGAACATCGATGCCGGCCATGGAGGCAACCGTATCCGCGTGGAGGCCCCCTGAATTGATGAAGGACCTTGTGGTAAAGGTATAGTGCTCCCGCGAATGTGCATTCGCCGTGCATAAGAACCCCTCTTTGGTGAAATCAAGCCCGGAGAGGCGCGAGTTGTATAAGACCGTGCAGCCCTGGCTCAGGGCAAGGGCTTCGAGGGTTTTGATCAGCCGGTGCGAATCAATGATACCGGTCAGGGGTGAATAAAGGGCGCTTACTCCGGCAACAAAAGGCTCCCTCTTGTGCAGGTCTTCCCTGGTTATCATGATGAGTCCCTGTGCCCCGTTTTCTGCTCCCTGCCTGCAAAGACCCTCAATGGCAGGCTCTTCAACAGGGCTTGTGGCCACGATAACCTTTCCGATTTTTTGAAAGGGTATGGCATGCCTTTCACAAAAGGCATACAGAGCGTGAGACCCATCTATGCAGAGCCTGGCCTTTAACGAGCCCGTTGGATAATAGATCCCGGCGTGGATTACCTCGGAGTTGCGGGAGCTTGTCTCCTTGCCGGGGCCGGATTCTTTTTCCAATACGACAATGGACCTTCCTTTCCCTGCGAGTGCACAAGCTATTGCCAGGCCCACGACACCTGCCCCCACAATAGTGATATCCATATGAATCATAGAGTCCTTATAACAACAAAGAGAATTGGGGAAAAGAAAAACGTAAAAGAATAAAAGTAAAACGGAAAGAAATGAGACCTTTGCCGTAGTATGAATATAAACAGCCTTAACGATGGGCATCTTATTATGCAACGCTGTAAAATCTCACAAGCCGTCTTGCCTCTTTCTCTTTGATCTGGTATATCATTCATAGTCTACTCAAGCACAAGCATAACGACACAATTCTGGGAGGAGACTATGGATATCAGGGATAAGATTCCGGTGATCAGGGTTGCCATCAGGGGTGCCAATGGAAGGATGGGTCTTCAGGCTATCTACGCCTCGATGGAGAATAACGAAAATATCCTTGCCAGGGCAAAAACCAAAGAGCTTGCCGATACTGATGTCTGGATAGATATCGTTTTCGGGGCCTTTACCGCAGACATCCCTACCGTGCAGCTGATTCTTGCCGGGGTCATGCGTTCGGAAAAATCAAAAATCCTGGAAGGCTATGACAAGATGGGGAGTCCCATCGTCCGCCTGAAGGCAGACGGCAAGCACGAGCTGAGGACCAAGTATAAGGAGCAGACCCTTGATGAGGAGCCTCAGCGCGATCATGTCATACCCTTTGACCGCCAGGAACTCATAGATTCGCCCGAGGGACTGCCGGCTATCAAGATCCTGTCCCATGACAAACAGGAGGTGCTCTCGATTATCCGTCATGCCAATGTACGCCTCGGAGAACTATCTTCAGAGGCCATCATGGACCAGGTGCTGGACACGGCGTATGACCTGGG
>CAYMDG010000029.1:11393-19690 GCA_964388905.1 uncultured Bacteriovoracaceae bacterium | reverse complement strand
TATGACCCTTCCCGAGATTGCCATTTTGGCAGAAAAGCCTTCTGTCAGGGCATGGCTAGGTACAAAATGACAAAATAGCCAAAGGGACACTACTGGAAGTGCCAGAATGGCAAAGCTGAGGGTCACACTGAAAATTTATATATGAAAAGATTCTCTGCCAGACATTGAATTTAGGTCCATGAGCACATACTACGAGAGGATGAAGATGCGACTATTCAGAACGAAGGTCTGGTCTGTTCTTGATATCGGTTTGTTGAAATGGAGTTGCATCCTGATCGGTATGATAGCTGGTTCCCATCTGGCAGTCTTTACGAAAAGGCATGCGCGGCTCTTCGTTATTGCATCAGTAATACTGGCAATAAAACCTGCAATATCTTATTTCTGCGGTGATGAGGGTCAGATAAACTGACCTTTCCGCCCCTGTATTAATAAGGAGCTGAAGAGAGCTTCTGAACTCAGTTGGAAAAAGATCATACCGAAAAGAGAGCAGTGGTTGGTATCGTCTGCAGTCTGCACCCTGGATCTTGACTTAATCAAATTTTGCCCTAGTATAGTTGGACTATGCTACTCCTTATGGGAAGGCCGATCCCTTTAGGTTTGGATCGGCCTTTCTCCATTAATTGCCCGAGAATCTTCTCCCCCGGTAAAAAAAGACCGGACCGTATTGACACAGTCCGGTGTAAAGGAGGTCAGAACTCCTACACGGCAAGGATGCCGAGTAGGGCTGAACTTAGTTTATTATAAAAGGCAGCCAGGAGTAATGCAACCACCTTCGGCCAGATAATATTTCAAGTTAAGATTTATCGCTGTTATATCAGTTCAGTACCATTGCCCAATTCTCATCTGAGCCCATTGATTTCCAGCGCTTGATCCTTATTATACTACAATATTGAATTCTGCTGATTCATTGCTTCTATGAGTTTCAACTCAGACGCGACTAATTCAAAATAAAGGAGGATGCCTATGCGCTGATGTCTTTATCTCATAAGGTATTTCCATAGTGATTTGACGCTATTTAAAAATCAAGGAGGATGAAAGGATGAAACATCGCATTTCCACTACCACTCTTGCAGTAGCACTGTTGATTGTATTTGTTGCCGGCAGTACTTTTGCGGGCCAGAAATTTACCCTGGTCTACTACGATGGGCATATGCACACCTCACGCTCCGATGGCCATGGCTCCGTTGCCGACATTAAAGCTATGGCACTGAGTCGAGGCCTCAATGCAGCCATAATCACAGACCACTGTTGGATGCTGGCAAGGGAAGAATGGTCCTCCCTGGTTGCGGAATGCAAGGCAGCGTCTGACGCCACGTTCCTGGCCCTGCCGGGCTTTGAGGTGACAGGCAGCGACGGTATCTTCAATCGCGCTCATATCAACGCACTTGGCGTTGACGATCCTTTTGTCGGCAAAGACAAGAACTGTCTCTGCCCAGAGGAGGTATGGCCGTCACCACAAAATCCGTCCGGTACCGGGGCCATGTATCCGGAGAACCTCACAAAGTGGGTCGACTACATCCACTCGCAAGGCGGTATCGCAGTGCACAATCACCCTTCGGGCACCACCTCGCTGGATTACGGGGTGGACAACCTGGAAGTCTACAACCAGAGCCATGTCGATGACGTTGCCGGCTACGCGGCACAGCTTGGCTACCCGCCTGCACAGGCATGGCAATTCGGTTTAACGCTGAACAACTTCACCCTCTATGGCGAGAGGGACGTGAACATGCTCGTACCCTTCCCTGGCGCGCCAACACCCATCCCTCTAAGATACGCCCTGTATTATGCGACACAATACTTCCCACCCAATATCGGCCAATGGCTGGGTGCGCCCCAGGCCCCTCTAAGCTCCTGGGATGAGCTCCTCATGGCCTATGTGTATGGCATTGTCGATAAGCCCATCTTCGGTCTGGCCAACAGCGATGCCCACAACACGGACGATCTTGACTGCACGGATGGTAGCTGCTCGAAAGTAGGCGTTGCGAAGAATGGAGTCTATGTGAAGAAAGAGAAGAAGGGGCTAACCGCCAAAGAACTCTACAAGGCAATCAAGGCCGGCCGGACCTTTGCCACCACCGGACCATCACTCAATCTTGACGTCAATGACGAGTTTATGGGGGATACGGCATACATCTGCGACGGCGCCGCCGACATCAACCTGAGCGTTGACTCGGAAGATCCCAACTTCCTATTGGTCAAGATTGACATCATAAAGAACGGCGTCATTTGGGTTACAATAACTCCCAACTCCTCAACCTACGATGTCACACTGGACGATACTGTGACCGAGGACGGCTACTACCGTGTTGAGGTTACTTCCTTGGGAAGTAGCGGTTACCAATTTGCCTGGTCGAATCCGGTGTTTGTAAAGGTCAATTAGCCCCAATCCAACCTTGAGAGATTGATTAACTTTCATGCAGTCCAGCCGCAAGCTGTCATAGAATGCGGCTGGACCGTATACTGTAAGATTGAATCTATTGATTTCGTGATATTCAATGGTGGAAGGCATTAGAAATTGCGGAGAGATACCTCCCTTTCATTTTTTTCGGATTGATTATAAATATAAATAGGTTAGCATCTCATGCTTCAAAAACCCGCAAAACCAGAGCCAGCGCGGGGGGTCGAACCCCGGACCTGCTGATTACGAATCAGCTGCTCTACCACTGAGCTACGCTGGCACAGGTGATGTTTTTTGCATACACATTAGGGAGTTGTCAATGATTTAGGAGCTGTCGGCTGTCAGTTGTCGACAAAGAAACTGATAGCCAAAAGCCCTTTAGAGTATCTGCCTCATGAACTGCTGTGCGCGCTCATGCGTAGGGCTCTTGAAGAAGTGCTCGGGAGAACCTTCTTCAAGGATGACACCATAGTCCATGAAGATGACACGGTCGGCAACCTCTCGTGCAAAGCCCATCTCGTGGGTCACCACGATCATGGTCATGCCCTCCTTGGCCAGATTCACCATGACTTCGAGCACCTCGCCGATCATTTCCGGATCAAGCGCTGATGTGGGCTCGTCAAAGAGCATGAGCTTGGGCTGCATGGCAAGCGCACGGGCGATTGCCACGCGCTGCTGCTGGCCGCCTGAGAGCTTTGTGGGGTAAACCCCTGACTTTTCCCGGATGCCCACCTTGTCGAGAAGCCTGTTGGCGACATCCAGGGCCTCGGCCTTGGAACGCTTGCGCACCACGGTCTGGGCAAGGGTGAGGTTTTCCAGAACTGTCTTGTGCGGGAAGACGTTGAACTGCTGGAACACCATTCCCACCTCTTCGCGGACTTTGTTGATATTGACTGCGTGATCGTAGATGTTGAAACCGTCTACAATGATAGTCCCCGCGTTCACCTCTTCGAGGCGGTTGATGGAGCGCAGCAGTGTGCTCTTGCCCGAACCCGACGGTCCGATGATGACAACCTTTTCGCCGTCGTAAACATCGAGCGACACGTTGTCCAGGGCCTTGAGCGTGCCAAAGTACTTGGTGACGCCCTTCATTTCCACCATCTTCCTGCGGCCTTCAGTCTGCACTGATCTTTTCCTCCATGATGCTGATGAGCTTCGAGAAGAACAGGGTGATCATGAGGTATACAAGCGCCACCATGGTATAGGTCTCGAAATAGGCAAAGCTCTGGGCCGCATACTCGCGGCCCCTGCGCAGAAGGTCGGCCACGGCCAGGATGGACACGAGCGAGGAATCTTTCAGAAGGGCTACGAATTCGTTGCCCACAGGAGGCAAGATGGTCTTGACCGCCTGCGGCAGGATGACATGGTACATGGACTGCGCAGGTGTCATACCCAGAGAGCGGGCAGCCTCGGTCTGCCCCTTGGGAATGGACTGGATGCCTGCCCGGAAGATCTCGCCCATGTAAGCACCGTAACAGATGGACATGGCCAGCACCGCACTCGGTAAAGGCGGCATCTGGATGATGCGGCCCAGCGCAAAGTAGATATAGAACAGCTGTACCAGCAGCGGGATGCCCCTGATCACCTCCACATACAGCGAAGCGACGCCGTTGATTATCGGGTTTTTGGAGATCCTGCCGAGTCCGGTGAACAAACCGATCACGAGCGCAAGGAGGATGGACATCACTGTCACCTCGAAGGTGATCAGGATACCGTCCGGCACGAACTGGATGATCTCGAGGTATGCCCCCCTCTTTACGAAAACAAGGAATGCAATGATAGCAATCGAGCCGAAGAAGGCAACCCTCCACGCGGTGAAGAGGCCGACATCCTCCTTTGAGGGGATGGCGGCCCCGTCTCCAACGTCAATTAATACCTTCTTGGGTACTTCTATCTTTTTCTTCTTTTTGAAGCCTATCTCAGCCACTTCTTTTCAATCTCTTTGTCTAAGCCTTTTTTCTGCACTGCCTTGATGCCTTTGTTGAGAAGGTCGAGCAACTGCTTGTCGCCCTTTTTAACAACGATCCCGTACTGTTCCTTGGTGAAAGGCTCGCCAACGATCATGAATTTGGCCTTGTACTCCGCCCTCTGCAGCGCATAGTCAGCTGCTACAGGCGTGTCGCACACCACGCCTTCGATCCTGCCCGCAGCCATGTCTTCAAAGGCCAGGCCGATCTCGTCATAGCTCTTGAGCTCAACGGCTTTGTCTTTCTGCACTTCCATGGCTCCGGTGGTGCCGATCTGTGCCCCTATCTTCTTGCCCTTCAGGTCAGCGACCTTCTTGACGCCCTTGGTGGTCTTGGGTACTACAAGCACCTGACCGGCATTGATGTAAGGCAAAGAGAAGTCGTACTTCTTCTTGCGCTCATCCGTGATGGTGACCGAGGAGATGATGGCGTTATACTTGCCGAGTTCAAGCCCGCCGAAGATGCCGTCCCATGCGGTATTCTTGAACTCCACCTTAAATCCTGCCTCTTTGGCCACGGCATTCAAGAAGTCTATGTCAAACCCGACGATATTTTTATTAGCATCGAGTATCTCCATAGGAGGCCAGGTGGCATCTGTTGCCACAACAATAGTTTTCACCGGGGCTGCTGACCAGAGAATAGATGGTGCAACTGCCACAACTAACAATCCGAGAACAAAACACACTGCGACGGTAAGACTGAGGCGCCTCATAGTTTTTCCCCCTCACATAATTTTTGGTTCGCTTGCAGTAGCTAGAAAAGTACTGTTGTTAGTGAGTACCATAAAATAAAGATAACGTCCATAGCCTTACAAAGGACTTTACATGCATTTGACTTGACATCTTAACTCTGAGGTCATATTCTTCCACCATTAAATGTATTTATGTATCCCTTTCAAGGAGTTAGTTGGGAAACATGGCAAAAACATCAGATAAAAGAAGAGAAGCGACCAAGGAAAAGATCATTGAGGCCGCTTGTGAGCTTTTCAGCAAATACGGATATCATAACACCCAGGTCATGGACATCGTCAAGGCTGTGGGCATGTCTGCCGGCACCTTTTATAACCACTTCAAAGACAAACGCGATCTTTTCGAGCATATTACCATCGAGAGCCTGGAGACCTTGCGTGTTACGGTCAAGAACCTCCGTGACCCCGTAGACATATGGAACCCCGAGGCAAGGGCCATTATCCTCCAAGCGACATTCAACGCTGTTTTTGACTATGTTGACAGCAATCCCCAGCAGATACTCATGCTCCTGCGCGTCAGCTTTGGTGTGGATGAGGAAATGGACAGCAGTGTATGGGATTACTTCCGGGGCTTTGCCCAGGACGCGGGTGAAGATATCCAGCGCTGGAGCGATGAGGGCGTCATCGAGGGAATTGACCCCATGCTCTTCGGAACTGCTGCCAGTGGTATGACCCTTCAGTTGATCCATGCATATCTTGTTGAGAAGAGGCTCACGCGCGAGCAGATCATTCCAAACCTTATCAAGATGATCCTGGCCATGTTCGAGGCTTACCTGACCGAAGACGGAAGGAAGGCACTGGAGATAACAAGGCAGCAGAACGCCAATGCCTTCTAAGCTTAACTGCAGTCATTTTGAAATTTCTCTATTGATCAGAGCCAACACCTGAAAACACAATCTCCGTAAAAAAATTTATTTTTTACTTCCCTTGACAAACGAGTAATGATAATTACTATTCAGGATAGTGAAACTTCATTACCGGTGGTCACCTTTTCCAGGTGCTCCACCGAGTAAAAGGCAAGTCACTGTTTATTTGATTGATCTTGAAGAGGCACCTGGTTGCCTCAGGGAGGTTTATGTGTGGGGACATAGCCGTTCTGCCATCTTTTTCCGTGAGCAAACCACCCAGGCAAATACTACCTTATCGAAGCTTCACTACGTGGAGGAACTATGAGCAGGAATGTGGATGACCTTTTTGTGTATCCGGGGCAGTTGATTGATGACGAAAGCGCAAGCGTAATCCGCCTTGTCAGGCAGTGGGCTGACAAGGAGATCATCTCAAAAAGGATGGAATACAGGGAGAACTACAACGAGCTCTTCGAAGAAAAAAGAAAGAAGCTTAACCTTGACATTGGCCTCCAGAAACTTGTTATACCTGCGGATCTCGGTGGTTTTGGGTGGAACAGCCTTTCCAATGTACCGGGAATGCTCACCATCCTTACCGAGATCGGCAGGGCCGATGCCGCGCTCGGCGTGCTTTCTGCAGCAACGTGCACAGCACTTGCCATGATAACAATGGAACACCATCCTAACAAGAACCTTTCCTCATCAATTGCCCTTACTTATGCCGGCGGTACTGTCAGAACCCCCTGCCCTATTCTCCCCGGCCCCGGTATGGCAGGCACCACGCACCCGTTATTCAAAGGCCGGGCAATCCTTGCCGAGGCAAGGGGAGTAAAGGATGGATATATCATCAGCGGCGCCAGCCTCAGGCCCCTTTTTGCAGGAGCCATGGCCGATCTCTTCTGCGTTGTGTGTGCCGGAAAAGATGGCAGGCCCTGCGTCGCCTTTGTGCCGGCGGACGCACAGGGGGTCACACGGAGCTCACCGCTGCTGACAACCGGCCTGAATGCCTGCATGAACACAGATGTTACCTTCCATGAAGTTAAGGTCCCCAGGGAAAACGTTCTGGAGGAAGACGGCATCGTTGAGGAGTTCTATATCTGGCTCAACCTGTTCCTGGGAGGCGTGAGCATCGGTGCGGCCGTGAACTTCTTCGAGCTTATCTCTGACTGGGGAGATACACGGGTCATCAAGGGCGGCACCACCCTGAAGGAAAATCCCCTGTGCGCTTCAGTACTAGCGGATGTTGCTGAGGAGATTGCCGTGGCAAAGCTGCTGCTCTTCGACCTTGCCCGGATCATTGCCAGCACGGAAGATATGTCAGTCGGCAGCATGACAAGGACCTTCACCTTTGCGGAGATGATCGGAAGCCGGGCGCAACAGGGTGTCCTTCGGGCCATGAACCGCGGCCTGGAGCTCATGGGATCGGCCGGCTACTCCAAGGAGTGGCACGTGGAAAAACACTGGAGGGACGTGAAGACCATACAGTCCGTGCTCTGCGGCGTCGGCGCCGAGGCCCCGGTGAAGATGGACACTGCCCGTTTCTTTTTCAACTGCACTGAGATCTAGGGAGGGAATCATGAAACATTTCGATGAATTTTCACGCCCCGAGGAATACATATCCCCCTTTGACAAGCACTTCAGAAAGGTCATCAGAAAGACGCTCGATGAATGCGTCATGCCCCATCGCCGCAAGTACGACGAGGACTGGAAGGACCACCACCTCATCGAGCCGGCGTTTGATAAACTCATGGGCGAGCTCGGCCTGCAGAAGGGCCTCTTCCCCCTGGAATACGGCGGGTGGGGCCTGGCCAAGTCCGATTACATCTTCAGGTTCGGATATTTGGCCTGTGAAGAACTGGGCAGGGCCGATACGGGCTTTGCTGTTGCCCTGGGGGTAACCTACTGGCCGCTGCTCGTCATATCGGTTGAGCCCTATGTGAACGAGCGTCTCCTTGCGGAGTTCGCACCCATGTTCTGCAACACCCAAAAGGCCGTCTTTGCAGCCAATGCCATGACAGAACCCCAGGGTGGGGCTGACATTGAAAACCTTGGCCTGCTGGGAGGCAAGACCATCCGCACCACGGCCCGTCTTGATGGCGCCGAGTGGGTGATCAACGGCCACAAGCCCTGGCCCACCAATTCGGGCGGGGTGTCCAAGCGTTAAAATCCGACGACAAAAATTCGTTAACATTTGAAGTGGCCGAAACGGGAAATTTGGAACTGAGATTATTCGATGTTCGCGGACAATTGATTCTACATGAAATAAAACATGTTTACAACCCAGGAATCGTGCGTTTTGCAGTCAAATTCCCGCAACGAATTCATGGCATTTCGAGCTG
>CAYMDG010000029.1:0-11383 GCA_964388905.1 uncultured Bacteriovoracaceae bacterium | reverse complement strand
GGGTGATCAACGGCCACAAGCTCTGGCCCACGAACTCAGGCGGGGTGTCCAAGCTCTTCGGCGTTCCATGCACAACAAAGCTCGGCTCCAGCGACCCCAAGGATTTTGCCTTCATCTTTGTTCCTGCCGACCTGCCGGGCGTTACCCAGGGCGGGCCCTACGAAAAGGCGGGCATGGCTGCGGACAAGAACGGCGACATCTGGTTCGAGGATGTACGGGTCCCCAGCTGGTACCGCGCCCACGGCCCGGGCAAGGATGCCGATGCCTTCTACCAGCTCATCTCCTTCGGACAGGTCATGAGCATGGCCTTCCTCACCGGGGCCATGCTGAACCTGTATGAGCGGCTCTATGAATTTGTGTCCACGCGCACCTACAATAACCGGTTGCTCAAG
The DNA here is from genome assembly GCA_964388905.1 of uncultured Bacteriovoracaceae bacterium. GTDB lineage: Bacteria > Desulfobacterota > Desulfomonilia > UBA1062 > UBA1062 > MWEI01. The sequence goes on along the minus strand of CAYMDG010000029.1, from coordinate 10,991 downwards.
GAAAATGACGCCATCGCTGCCATTATCGGCCGCATTGCAGGCGATATCGATATCTGCAGGATCCTGGGATATGAGGCGGCCATGATCGGAGACCGGAGGAACAAACCATATGGCAGGCCTCTCGTCTCGGAAGACCTGGTGGGAAGAATCCGCAACATGAAAGACTTCGTTTCCGACCGGGCAGTGGATTGCTTCGGTAAGGCCATGGATGTGCTGGGCCTTTACGGGGCTGACCGGGAATGGGACATTGAAAAGCACTGGCGGGATATCAAGATCGTACAGCTCTGGATGGGCGGCAAGCAGCTGTGCCAGATGGAGTCTGCCCGTTATTTCTTCAACTGCAAAACGTTGTAAGGGAGCGGCCATGGAAGAAAGATCGAACATGGGTTATATCGAAACCAGGAGCCGCATCCTTGATGAGCTTCTTGAAAAGACCGCCTTCAAGGATAGCCTGCGCCTCTTTCTGAAGAACATCGACCCGAACAGCTGCGCTGAACTCGTACGAACCCTGCTTGGAAAGGATATTGAGATCCCGCTTGCCTTGACAGGGGCTCTGCCTGTTATAGCGAACTGCTTTATCAGGGCGTGTCATGAGCTCATTGTCCAGGTCCGGGACAAGTTCTCGCCTGTGCTGCTTGCAAGCTTGGCAGAGTCTCTCCTAGATGAGGTCGACAAGGATACACTGGCACACCTCATCGCAGAAAGCAGGGCACTGGGCAAAGATCTGGCCCCGGTCTTCCTTGCAGTATGGGAGGTGATCGAACACAAGACAGCCCAGGCCGGGGAGAACTTATAATGCAGAGAGAATCTTTCACCCAAAACAAATCCGGCATCATAAAGGCCCTCATGCGTTCACCCCTTTTCAAGGACATCCTCAGGACAAACCTGAACGAGATGGACCCGAAATCAGGCAACTCTGCAATCAAGACCCTCATGGGCGAAGACCCGGAGGTATTCTTCGGCCTCATCAGCTCTTTGCCCATGTTTGTAAACAACCTCTTAAGGGCCTCTACCGAGCTCGCCATCCAGCTCAAAGACAAGTATCCGCCCGATATGCTCAGGTTATTCCTTATGAGCCTGGCCGATGATATCGACAAGGATGCAGCCAGGCAATGCGGCAAGGCATGGATGGAGCTGCTCTCTTCCCTGTGGGGCGCATCACCTGAACTCAGACAGGCTGCAGCGGGCCTCATCCTTTCTTCAGGCCCCAAAATCAAGGCAGGGGCCATCAACGGCCTTGCTCGGTTCGTCAACGCAGTGACCCATAACAATCCTGCGACCTTCAGCGCATTCATCGCTTCTGTGCTCAGGAACATCGACGGTCCTGAGGTCGGCAAGGCCGCCCTTACCCTGACCGGGGCATTCCTTGACCAGAAGTGGCACCTCACCTCATGGGTATGGCAGCTCGTGAAAGACAGGGTCCGTAAAAGGTTCAACAAAACGCAGGAAGGGCTTTAGCAGCCACATATTTTTATTTAAACCTGTTGGAGATCCTGCACAGCAAAGGAGTAATGGGTGAGGGAATGAAACAGATGGTTAGTCTTATAGAAAAAAAACGACAGTACACGCGGGACATGATCATCGAGGCGGCTGAGGAACTTTTCAGCCAGCACGGATACCACAATACCCAGATCATGGACATCGTCAAGTCCGTGGGCATGTCAGCCGGAACATTCTATAATTACTTCAAGGATAAGAGAGACCTGTTCGAGCAGATCACCTCCCGGAACTTCGAGGATTTCAGGGCTCGTATCAAGAAACTCCGTGAACCGGTGAACATATGGGATCGCATAGACCGACTGGCAAAACTCGATGAGACATTCACCGCCTATTTTGACTACATCATCAGCCACCGACAGCAGTTCCTGATCCTGCTGCGCGGCAGCTTCGGCATCGACGAGGAGCTGGACGGCAATGTCTGGCGCCACTACAGCGACATCGCCCAGGACCTGGCCGATGACATCCAGGTATGGCTGGACATCGGCATCATCGCCAAGGTTAATCCCCATACCCTTGCCTATGCAGTGGTAGGCATGGCCATGCACCTGGGCCACAGCTTTCTCATGGAGGAAAAATTTACCCAAGAAGAGGCCATCGGCATGCTCACATCGCTCAGCAACACCATGTTCGAATCGTATTTATCTGAAGCAGGAAAAACGGCCCAGTTGAATCAGAAATAGATGAAACAGGAGGGTTACAAAGGATGAATACCACTGACACTAAAGATGAACTTGCCCGGGTCTCTGCCAGGATCATAGGAGAGGTCATGCGGGCTTCGGGCACCAAGACCCTGCTTGCCGAGATCGTTAAGGACCTCATCAGCCCATGGGCTATCAAGGGTGGTATCAGGGCAAGGATTGCCGTTAGCGCCAATTGGATCGTGTCAAAACTTCTGCGGACGGACAAGAGCGGGAACAATAAAGGCATATCAGCCCATGTGGGCAGGCTCCTGACCGTGTGGGCGAAAAAGGTCAATGCCGGCCACGCGGCTGATGCAGCATGTAGTATCGGGACGCGCGGTGATGCCATCCACAGCTTCCTGAAAAATACCGACTTCGGCGAGATCAGGGAGATGGTCGAAGGATCGGACCCGTACGTGCTGAAGACCATAGAGGCCTTTAACGAGCAGCTCTGGAAATACCCAGCCAAGGTGGGAACCCTGGTTGCGACCGTCATTCCTCTCATGAACACCTTCATAAAGTCCTTCCGCGAGATCCTGGTCCCCATCGAGAAGGCCGTCGGCCCAGACCTGCTTGCAGACATCATGCTCTCCATCATCAAGGGCATCAACGGCGCGGACACCGCAAAGCTCGTCAATTCCCTAAGCGAGGTCATCCGCAGGATACACACCGGCAGCCTCCTTCTCGGCAGGGGTGGCAAGCCCCTGTTCCAGATCTACCTCACGGACCTTCTCCATGAATGCTACGCTGAGATGGATCCGGAGCTGGCGAAAAAGATCCGCATCATATTCGCCCAGGACAGGGAGGCCATAGCGAATGCCATGGCAGAGGCTCTCACCTGCAATCCCGGAATACCGTTGTCCTACCTGGCGTCTTTTGGGTCGGTGAAGACCTCAGACATCAAGGCGCTATCCCGCAAACTAGGCGTCATGGAGGAGGTCGACCTTAATGGCCTGAAGGCGGCCCTATCAGAGAGCATGTCGGATCTTGACACCTATGAGATCGCCGGCCTCGTGAACACCGCATGTAGGGTCGTTAACCGGATTCATGATGCCAAACCGGACATCGTGAGCAACGCCTTGAGCGGCGTAATGGACTCAGTGGATTCTGATGAGGTTAAAAAAACCGTCCAGTGGCTGATCCCTGATGTAGTGGATGCCATCAAACCACTGGCGACAATCGTAATGCCTTTCTTCATCAAATCCTTGGTTGAACTGATCAGCCCTGAAGAGGGCTACGCGAGTCCGGAGCACAAGGTGGCCATGGAGTCTTTAAGGACAGCCCTGGCCGCTTCGCAGTAGGAGGTAAAAATGGAAATGATAGACAGACTTAAAAATGTTGCAACGAGCCTGCATAACGAATTCTTACAGAAATGGAAGGAGAACGGGGGCAAGGTTGTGGGTTACTCGTGCACCTTCATACCCGAAGAGATCCTTCATGCCGCAGGACTTCTGCCGTTCAGATTGCGCGGTATAGGCACAACGTCGGTGTCCATCGGTGACTCATACTTCGGTCCGGTAAACTGCAGTCTGCCAAAGTGCATGCTGCAGCTCGCAGGACAGGGGTCTTACGCCTTCTTGGACGGTGCAATCATCAGTAACGGCTGCGACTCCATGCGCAGGCTCGAGGAGTGCTGGAGAAAGGCGAGCGATGATTACCCGGGCACTCTGCCTGGATACTACGAATATTTCTCGGTACCCCACAAGGCGGTGGATTACAGCATCGATTTTTACGCACAAGAGCTCAAGGATATGATCGCCACCCTGGAAAATCATTTCAAGGTCAAGATCACGGATAAGGCCCTGAAGAAATCCGTCAAGGTCTACAACCAGGGAAGAGAACTCCTCCAGAAACTCGACGAACTCAGGTACCTCAAAGAGGTGCCTATCTCAGGAGAGCATGCCATGGCCATCCTCATAGCAGGTCATGCCATGCCACGCGAAGTTTGGGGCGACATGCTCAAAGATATCATTGCTGACCTGAAAAAGGCACCTCCCGTGTCGGACCATAAGAAGCGCCTCATGCTCATCGGGAGCGCGAATGACGACGTGGACTTCATCAACTTGATCGAGGACGGCGGCGCCATTGTCGTGGCAGACACCGTATGCTTCGGGTCGCGCACCTATGCGAACCTGATAGATGATAAGGCAGACCCCATCCATACCCTTGCATCCCACTATTTGAACAACAGCATCTGCCCCCGCATGCTCGGCTATTACAAGGACCGGCGCACCTACATCATGGACCTCGTGAAGAAGGCCTCGGTAGATGGTGTAATCCTTCAGAACGTGCGCTTCTGCGACCTTCATGGCTCGGAGAACGGTGTCCTGGAGCGTGACCTCGAGGCGGCAGGGATCCCCTGCATGCGTCTTGAAAGGGAATACGGCCCTCTGGTGGAGACGGGCAGGATCAGGATGCGTCTCGATGCATTCATGGAGCGAATTTCATAAGGAGGTTTATTTATGTGCCAGATGGACAGAGACAGTGTTGCAATAGAAGTTTTGCGGGACATCGCCCTGGACGATTCAAGGATGCTGGCTGAAAGACAAAGGGCCATCGATGCGCTCACCCTCTTCCCTGCATCAGCGGTTATGACCCTGGAATACATAGTCCGTAAAACAGACCTGGACGTTCTCAAAGATCGATCGAAACTCTATATCCAGCGGATCAAGTCCGGGGCACATCTGAGCATGTCAGGGGTCTAAAGGAGGTATCATTCATGAAGAAGGAAACACGCGAGTATAACTACGACTGGATGCTCTGGACCACCATCAGTGCTGCTGCAACATCTCTTGATGGGACTCAGAAGGAGTATGAAAGTCTGAAAGGGGTCATACCGAATTTCAAGAACATCCTCAACTCCATGTTACGGCACGGAGAGCCTGGCGTGCTCTTCATGAAGATGGCAGCCGAATACCTCACCGACATCATGACAGCCCATGAACTGGGGAAAAAGCTGTGCCTCGGCACCTTTGTCTCGGCAAAACACCTGCTTTTCGCCTTTGACAACGTGGTACCCGCCTGGGCCGAAATCATGACCGTATTCGGTACGCTGGCAATGAGGAAGGGCACGGCGGAGTACATGGACTATTGCTGCGAGGTGGGATTCACCGAGACCTCCTGCTCGGCCCAGCGCGGGTCGTTCGGCGCATACTTGGCAGGCCTTGCAGAAAAGCCCGATTTTATGATCTGCGGATCTCCCGGCATCTGCGACACCAATGCCAATGCAGTACAGTTTCTCTCTTCTTACCTCGACCTGCCCATGTTCCAGCTCAACTTCCCCTCGAAGCTCACCGGGGAAAGAATCGACGACTATCACCGGAAGGACTACAAGGCCCTCATCTCATTTATTGAAGAACAGTCAGGCTCCAAGCTGAACGAAGACAAGCTGAAAGATCTCCTTGAAGAGCAGGGACGCCAGGATGAGCTCGCAATCGAACTCTATGACCTCATGAGGCTCAAACCGTGCCCGGTGCCCCCCATCTTCACCTTGTTCCTCTATGCCGGAAGGCTCTCCATGCCGGGCAGGAAATCGTACACCGTCGTACTCGAATCCATGCTCAAGGTTGTGCGTGAAAATGCGGCACAAGGGTATGCCGGCACGAGCTCGAAAAAGGAGCGGGCGCGGCTCCTCATGTGCTATATCGACCACTACACCACGGATGCACGGTTCTGGGAATGGGTCGATTCACAGGATATCAGCCTCCTGCCCACGCTCATATTCAACTTCTGGAATGAAGGCCATGAATATGCAAAAGGCCGTGAAGACGAAACCTACCATATAGACACATCAACTCTGGATACCATGATCGACTCCCTGGCCGATCTCAATTCCCGCATGCCCATGGTCAAGCAGCTCAGGGGGCCATATGACGCAAAAGGCATGTGGCGCGATGATCTCCTTTTCATGTCGAAGATCATGAAGCCCGACTTCCTGGTCTATGTGGGCAGCATGGGGTGCCGCAACAGCTGGGGCGCAAACAAGCTCATCCAGCGCGACTGCGAGCGCGAAGGACTGCCCACGATGCTGCTTTTTGCCGATGCCTTCGACGATCGCGTAGCATCATGGGAGCACTGCGTGGACAAGATCAGCGAGTTCATGCACGTAAGGGGGATACTGTCATGATCACAGCAGGCTGTGACGTTGGATCGCTCACCACCAAGGCGGTCATCCTCAACAACACCCGTGTCATCAGCCAGGCGCTGATACCTTCTTCCTTCAATCCTGAAAGATCAGCCCCTGAGGTTATGGATATGGCATTGAGCGCGGCCGGACTCACCATGAAGGACATCGGGTTCTGCGTGGGGACCGGCTACGGCAGGGAGCGGATACCCTTCGTGGGCAAGACGCTGTCCGAGATTGCCTGTCATGCCAAGGGCGCCCACTGGCTCCTGCAATCGGTGAGGACCATCATCGACATCGGAGGTCAGGACTGCAAGGCCATCCGGCTCGATGAGAAGGGAAACATCGTCAGGTTCATCACCAATGACAAGTGCGCCTCGGGCACAGGCAGGTTCCTCGAGGTCATGGCAAAGCTCCTGGGCCTGGAGCTCGACGACCTTGGCACACTATCCGCGCAGGCCAGAAACCCCATCTCCTTGGCTGCCACCTGCACGGCCTGGGCACAGGCCGAGGTCATCATGCACCTCAACTCGAACACGTCAAAGGCAGACCTGGCTTCCGGCATCAACCAGGCCATGGCGGCCAGGGTAGCAATCCTGGCCAAGTCAGTGGGAGTTGAGAAGGATGTGTGCATGACAGGCGGTGTTGCAAAAAACGCCGGGGTGCTCGAGGCCATGGAAAAACAGCTGGGCGTGCCCATGCGCAGGCTCAGGGTGGATCCGCAGGTCATGGGGGCACTTGGGGCTGCGGTGTTTGCCAAGGAAATGGCCGGAAAGAATTGATGACTTAAAAACGAGCCAGTGTTTCACAGGTGGAAATATAGATTGCAGGAGAAAAAATGAACCCGTTAAAACCGATCATCTCGCCTGAACGATTCGGGAGATACATCATCCTTGCCAGAGGCGAGATGATCAGTTTTAACGGGCCAGGTTTTGAAAAAGACAAACACCTCGTAACGGAGTGATCATGAGCATGTATGTAGCAGGCTGTGACGTCGGATCATTGAGCGCCAAGGCAATCATCATGTCAAACGGTGATGTGCTGTCCTCACACGTTATATTTGCAAAACCCGAACCCGAGGAATCGGCCCGGGAAGTTATGGAAAAGGCCCTGGAGAAGGCAGGGCTTTCCCTAACAGACATGGCATACTGCGTGGGCACGGGCTATGGCAGGAACTCCATCCCCTTTGCCAATGCCGTGGAGTCGGAGATCATATGCCACGGCAAAGGTGCACAGTGGCTCATGCCTGAGGTGCACATGGTGATCGACATCGGGGGTCAGGACGCCAAGGCCATCAGGCTGGATGACAGCGGCAATGTCATCCGTTTTGCCTATAACGACAGGTGCGCCTCCGGCACGGGCAGGTTTCTGGAGGTGATGTCAGGTGCAATGGGGGTGAAGCTCGAAGACATGGGAGAAATATCCTCCAGGGCAATGAACCCCCTTTCCATCTCAAACCAGTGCGTGGTCTTCGCAGAGACGGAGATCATTTCGCTGATCAATGCAGGCAACAACCTTCCAGATATCGTGGCAGGGCTCCACAAGTCACTGGCCCACCGGGTGGCTGCTCTGGCCAGGGGCATAGAGCTCGACAAAGAAATCACCATGACCGGAGGGGTGGCTAAAAACACCGGCATGTTCGCGGCCCTTGAGGAGGCCCTGGGGGTGAAGCTCAGGAAGATGGCCACCGACCCGCAGATCATCGGGGCGCTCGGTGCGGCGCTCATCGCCCGCCAGGCTGCCGACAAGGCAGGATAAGGGAGCATATGGAGCTTTTTACCAACACCATCGAATCAGTAAGGGCCTTTGTGGAGGACAAGCCCCGCAAGAGGTCCTGGTTTGCTGATGATAAAAGGCTGTGGCCGGGTGGACGCGGCAGGAACATAGTCTTGAAAGAAGACATGGCCATCGAACTGGGCAGCCCTGAGATGGAGTCCGTGTCATGCCTGCTGTGGACAGAAAAACTCTCCTCCATTACAGATGGCAGGATAACCCTCGTCGGCCCTGATTTCCAGGAGGGCGTCGGCAAGAGCCTCCCCTTCGGCAAGGTGGTCCTGTTGGGGGTGGAAGGCTTCACCGAAGACAACGCCTATGACCGGCACAAGGAGCTCGATTTCCTGCGGTACGACCTCGACCTCAAGGGGTTCATGATGAGGGCTGTGTCCCAGTACATGAGGGAGTGGTGCAGGATCAGCAGGGAATCCCTCTCCCAGGGGTTTTCCGTTCCAATACTTGGATCTTCTCTCATGACCCTCTTCAGGGGGGTGCCCTATGTGAAGGCCTTCGAGGTGATCTTCTTCACCTCCAGCACCAATGATGTACACAGGCTCAAGGAGATCACTGAGCCTGCGGAAAAGGTCATCGCTGCCATGAACAAGATGGCCTCCGAGATGGATTTCGAGTGCGGGAGCTGTGACTACCAGGACGTGTGCGATGAGGCCGATGGGCTCAAGGGCATGAGGGACAAGCTCATGGAAAAATCAAAAGAGGCTTCGCATGGTTGACACAAAGGATAGTTGGAGAGCCATCAAGACCCTAGCTGAAGGGATACCCCCCTCCCCCGCGTTGCTGCCGGATTTCATTCTGGATGCTGCTGCGGGTGTATGCAGTGCCAGGGGGCGCATCAGCAGCCTTACCATTTTCGAGAGGATGCTGGTGACCCTGCGGCACAAGGAGCCTGACCATGTCCCGTGCTGCCCCATAATTTGCGGTGCAGGCAGGCGGCTTATCGGAAACACCTACGCGGAGTTCTGCGCCGACCCCGTAATAGCCGCCGAATCCTTCGTGGCCGGATTCAATCTCATCGGCGGGGACGGTATAGTAGCGCTGGTGGACCTCTCAATAGAGGCCGCCGACTTCGGACAGAAGATTATTTACCCGGACAACTCCACTGCACATCCCGACTATACAAACCCCGTAATCAAGAATATCGAGGGTTACCGGAATCTCAAGCCCATCGATTTCAAGCAGGCCGTACGCATGCAGGGGTATGCAAAAGCGCTGTCCATAATGGTTCGCAGGATAGGCTTGAAGGGATTTGTAGCAGGCTTTCTCTTCGGCCCGTTGGGTGTGCTCAACATGATGCGGGGGACACAGGAGCTCTTCAGGGACTGTGTTACTGATCCGGAAGATGTCATGGCAGCGTGTGAGACCATCACGGGTGCGCTCATTGAATTTGCAGAAGCGCAATGCGACGCCGGGGTGGTTATGGTTGTTATCGACACCCTCTTTGCATCATGGAACGGGTTGTCCAAGGAACTCTGGAAAAAGATCGAGGGGCCGTTTGCACGGGAAATCGCCTCGGCAGTCAAAAAAAAGGGGTGCCTGGTTGGGGTGCACAACTGCGGTCACGGAATATATTTCGATGCACAGATTCGAAGCATGGAGCCCTGCGCAATAAGCTTCGCACACCTCCCGGACGACTGTACGAGCCGCAAGGAGCTGAAGAAGCGCTATGGAGACCACATCGTGCTCATCGGCATGATTGACACCCCGCTGCTGACACGCGGCACCCCTTACGATGTCATGACCGAATGCAGGAAACAGATCGATGACCTCGCTCCCGGCGGGGGTTATATCCTTTCACCCGGCTGCGAGTTCCCCCAGAATGCCCCCCTTGAAAATGCCTATGCCATGGTCAAGGCGGCAGAGCTGTATGGATGAAAAGAGGGACCATGATGAGTAAGCCAGAAGTCGGACTTATGGATAACATCAAAACAGCGGTAGCTGCTTACCAGGTGGATGAAACCGTGAGGCTGACGACAAGGGCGATGGATGCCGGTCTTTCCGTGAAAGAGGTGCGCCACGCCATCTGCGAAGGCCTCAACACCCTCAGAAGGAAGTTGATGTCGAATTATACCTCTTTGCCCGAATTCCTCCTGTGCATCGATGCAGCAACGAAAGGATTGGCGAAACTCTCTGAATTCGGAGACACCGGAGCTATGGCGGCCTTGACCGTTGTCATAGGCGTTGTGGAGGGTGACCCTCACGACCTGGGCAAGAGCATCATTTCGGGGGTCTACAAGGCGTTCGGCTACCGGGTAGTTGACCTGGGTGTGCAGGTAAAGGCAGATGAGTTCGAGCGTGCGGTTGTCGAAAACAAGGCCGATATCCTGGCCCTGTCGGCCATGATGTCCACTACCATGGCTAGTATGCCGGACATAATCAGAACGGTAAGACAGATGAGCCCCGGCACAGTTATCATGGTAGGCGGAGCCCCGCTTGACCGGCAACTGGCAGAAAAATACGGGGCGGATGGATATGCACAATCGGCGATCACTGTCCTCGAGGAGACAGAAACCGCCCTGGGAAAAAACACGAGAGGTATTGCATGAATGATACAAAGATTATCGCGCTGTGCGGCAAGGGGGGTGTCGGCAAGACCTCTATCTCGGCCCTCATGGTGAAGCTGCTGGCCTGTGGAAATAAACGGAAGATCCTCGCCATAGACGCGGACCCGGCAGTGGGACTGGCATCGGCCCTGGGCATTATTGTGAAAAAGACCGTGGACGACATCAGGAAGGGACTCATTGCAGACATACGCAAAGGCGAGCCCCAGGGCAGCAAGGAGACGCTCAAGCTCCTGGACTATGAGGTCTTTGACGCCCTCCATGAGCGTGACGGATATGCCCTTCTCGCCATCGGCAGGCCCGAGGACGAGGGATGCTTCTGCAAGGTGAACAACCTCC
>CAYMDG010000028.1:0-20084 GCA_964388905.1 uncultured Bacteriovoracaceae bacterium | reverse complement strand
ACTGGGGAACCTTCAGGCTCGGCGACGAGCCGGTCTTTCAACCCCCCCTGGACATAAGAAGGGAGATGGACAAGGCAGGGCTGTCGGACAGACTGATAGAGCTGAAGCACGGCCAGACCTTTATTCTTGAATGATGCAGGCCTTAGTAACCTGACCCGGCGGTTACAGGACCCCGGCATTCTCCTTTGTTGTTCATCACCGATATCTCTTGTTGTGAAGCCGAAGTTCTTGCACCGCACGCATAAGATCGTTCTGGTCAAGCATCCCTCTGGAAATGAAATATTCCCCGATCTTAGGCTGAAGGAAGCGCTGTCTGCCAAGCAGTGTGATGATCTGATAAGGTTCGAGAAAGCCATGTCGCTTTGCCGATTCCCCGAATCTCTCTCCACGCGCACGGCAGGACAGGATATCTAGGATATCGGCCGGATTGAGCCAGTTCCATTTCCGTGCTATCTGACCAAGGAGCGGCCGCCTCATCTTCTGCCAGACAAGGGCTGCCCCCAGGTTTATACGGGTGATGTTCCCTGAGTAGTAGAGGTACTGCCCGATAAAAAGTCTCCGCTGGGGGATCTCTCCTGCGTAGGGATCGCCGGAATCAGCGAACATATGCCCTGTGTACATCTGCCATTGATGGGAACCTCTCCAGTTCCATGATCCCTTTTGTGAGGTCTCAGGTGTCCATGTGTGCACCTTGCCATACATGGCATACCTCAGCATGGCCTCATAGGCTGCGGAAAGTTCCTTAAATTTTTCCTCCATCACGGGAAACGGGATATCCAGCAGCCTGGAGCGGTCAGGGTGTGTTTCAAATACGCGTTTTCGATAGGCCGACTTGATCGCGGAAAGGTCCGGGTTCCGGAGAAAAACCGAACATGCACTGCCTTCCAATCCGAAGAGGATGCTGCAGGCAGCGATGAGTTCAGACGTATTCATGCTGAGTTCTCTCCTGGCTCTTCATCCCTGTCCTCCGGTTCGACCTGTAATCAGAATAGCCCTTTTCAGTCATGTTTGCCAACCGATTATCGTTTATAGGGGATTCTATCCCAACTCATGATAATAAGTTGCATGATATCATACGACTGGCTTCACATATCAATCTCGGTGGGGGGCACTGGTGAGCAAGGATTTTAAAAAAGGTTTATTCTGACATTTCCATTGTTCATAGAACCGACATTTTCTTGATTGTGGGTATGTCCTCATAAGCTATACCAGCTCATGGATTTTCACCTTCAGCTCTTTCAGATCAGAGGATTTCACCACATAGGCATCTGCCGCCATGGCCAGAGCCTGATTTCTATAACTGCTATATGCTGAAAATATGATCACGGGAATATTTAACTTGAGCTTTAACATAAAGCTCATTGTTTCAAGCCCACTCATTTTCGGCATTCTGAGGTCCAGGATGACAAGGTCGGGCCTTTCGGAATCAGCTGTTAAAAGGGAGATGGCATCTTTCCCGTTACTGGCGGTTGAAATTCTATACCCATCCTCTTCCAACTCTTCTGCCAGAAGCCGTTGGATTCTTATATCATCATCAACCAACAGTATTCTCTTCATGATCCAAAGACTATAATGGCAAATGCTGATATGCCTTCCTGGTACCCTTCGTTTTTCAGGTTCCAGCATTTAAATCCGGCACCAAAAGTCTTCCAAGAAACGCCATAAATTGCACATGAGAAACCACGCGAGGGACATCGCGAGCTGAGGCTATTTATAATAATATTCCATCGGCCTTTTGCAAGAGGGTCAAGGAGATATTTCATACATCAATTTTCAACACCGCCACATTCCTCTGTAGGCAGGTTCACCTGACCTGGAGAATATTTCCAACCCCATAACTTTACCTTGCGTGGGTCACGCGGCCTTCATCATAGGAGGCATTACCGGTCAAGCACCTCCCGCACCTTTTCTGTCAGGTTCTTTCGAGTGAAAGGTTTGTGGATAAGGTCCACGCCTTTTTCAAGGACACCATGGTGGGCAATGACATCCTCTGTGTATCCTGACATGTATATGACAGGAAGCCCCGGCCGGCTCAGTATAAGACTGTCGTAGAGCTCTTTCCCGTTCATGTCCGGCATGATCACGTCGGTAAGCAGCAGGTCGATCTGGTCTTCATAATCAGCCAGGATGTCAAGGCATTCACGGCCGTTTTTGGCACTGATGATCATGTACCCCCGTTTTCTCAGGATATCACAGGCCAGGTCCCTGACCAGATCGTTATCCTCTACAACGAGAACGGTCTCGTTCCCATCCAGCTCCTCTTTAAGCTTTTTTTTCTTCAGCTTTTCTTCCCTTATCTCGGATATATCCCCGCTCCGGGGCAGGTATATCCTGAAGCTGGTCCCTTTCCCGGGTTCGCTGTAGACATTGATGAACCCCGAGTGCTGCTTCACGATCCCATAGACCGTTGAAAGTCCCAGGCCCGTACCCTTGCCCATCTCCTTGGTGGTGAAGAACGGCTCGAAGATGTGCTCCATCAACGCGCTGTCCATGCCTGTTCCGGTGTCGCTCACCTCAAGCACCACATATCTGCCCGGGATTGCCTCCGGGTGGGCCGTGAGGTAGGTCTCATCAAGGGTCATCTCCTCGGTGGCCAGCGTTAGGACGCCGCCGCGAGGCATGGCATCCTGGGCGTTCACGGCCAGGTTCATGATGATCTGCTCGATCTGCCCGACATCGGCTGTGACGAACACGGATGCTGCATTCAGATGGGTGCGGATGTTAATGTCCTCGCGTATGGTCCTCCTGATGATCTTTTTAAAGTCCGCGAGAATCTGGCTGAGGTCCACCGGCCTCATATCGAGCACCTGCTTGCGGCTGAAGGCCAGGAGCTGCCTGGTCAGGATCTTGGCGCTCTCGGCCGCCTGCAGGATGAGGGAGATATCCTTGTGCCTGGGGTCGTCCTCGTGCAGTTCTTCCAGGAGCATCTCAGAGTACCCGAGGATGGGGGTGAGAAGGTTGTTGAGGTCATGGGCCACCCCGCCCGCAAGCTGCCCTATTGCCTCCATCTTCTGCGACTGGAGGAGCTGACCCTCCAGCTTTGCCTTCTCCTCCTCTGCCCGTTTGCGCTTGGTGATGTTGCGGATGTTGCACTGGATCACCTTTTTGTGATCCACAAGATAGGTGTTGCTGACAAACTCCACGTCGATGCGCCGCCCGCCGGCTGTCTCCAGGGGCAGGTCGTCATATCGGATGTACTCCTCACGCTGCAATTGTTCGAAATTATTCTGGTTGGCAATGGTATTTCCAAGGAACCCAAGCTCCCATACTGCCTTACCAAGGAACTGTTCGTGAGAGAAGCCAAGTAAATTGATGAGGAATGGATTCACATCTTCGATCATCCCTGTCTCGGCATCCAGGATCAATATCCCGTCTTTCGCCGATTCGAAGAGCCGACGATACCGGATTTCAGAATTCTTTAGGGATGTCTCGGCCAATTTTCGTTCGGTGGTTACCTCGGTATAGGTGATCATGCCTCCGATTTTGCCCTCAGCCCGGTACCATGGCCGGCATTCCCATTTATTATAGGTGGTGGAACCATCGGGACGTTCAAAATGATCATCATCATCCCTTTCAACCCCGCCGGCTATACATCGCTGATGCACATCTTTCCATCTTTGCGGCATCTCCGGAAACACCTCGTAATGATGTTTGCCGATAACTTCCGTATCCTTCACATTGTAATCCTGGAGGTATCGATCACTGACTGCTATGTAATGGAGGTTGAGGTCGTATACAGCGATCGCATTGGGATCGTGTTTGATTATATAACGCATGACCTCTTCACTTTCCCGAAGCATATCCTCCGCTTGCTTTCGCTTAGTAATGTTGTAATGGGCGATGACAACACCTTGCAATGAACTTCTCATTTGTGACACGTGCATTTCGAACCAACGCTTCTCTACGGCCGAATGACATGGATATTCCATGCTGAAGGAGATTCGCCGCCGCTGAAGCACCTCAAGGATGCCGTGGAGTGCTACAATTGCGGATTCATCATTGTCCCGCCTGATTGCGGTTTTGCATACTTCCAGATAATCCGTGCCTTCATATGCGTTTTTATCCGTACACTGGTTCTCCCTGGCAAATGTCTTCCACGCTTCGTTGACGGTAATGATTCGGCCGGTCTTATCCAGCACGGCCACATGGGAAGACATGGACTCCAGGATGTCTTCAAAAAGCAGATCACTTTTCACCATTGCTCACTCTCCAAAGATTGCAATCTTAAATAAACCTGAGGAAACAGAAGGCAAGAGGTTTTAGAAAAATAGGAAAGTATATAATGAGACGCCCACAATGGTGTAGTAGACTGCGTGCAAGTAACCGATATCAATAAATAAAGCCATCAATTTAGGGACACACCGGTTAAGCCAGTTGGGCTTGCCTGCACCCTTATCAAGCCTTCTTTCATTTTAAATACGAAGGGTATGGGGATATGGCTGTCAGTTCATGCAAGCCGGGACATGGGTGTTCCATGGGGACTGCATGAACTCTCTAAATCAGGCTGAAACTCTTGAGCCGGTTGATGAGATCGATGGCATGGATGGGCTTGATCATGAATGCGTCGCAGTGCCCCCTGAAGGATCTCTTGATGGTCTGAGTGTCATTGAGTGTCGTGGTCATGATGATACTCGCCCCTGTGATGCCTTGCGGGTTGCGCTCTTTCTCTATCTGCCTGAGGTTCTTGAGAACGCCATGACCGTCCATATCAGGCAGGAGAATATCAAGACAGACCAGGTCATAGGGGTGGCCCGTGTCCATTGCTTCACAAAATGCCTTGACGGCCTGCTCGCCATTGACCGACACATGAGTGTCTCCGTACTTGTGAAGAATCATCTCCAGAAACAGACTGCTCGTATGATCGTCCTCAATGATTAAGCTCTTTATCAAACCTTTCTCCCATCATGCATATTAGGGTATAAACAGTTGGCAAATGCCTCATCACCTTTCCAGAACCTCCCGCACCTTCTCGGTGAGTGACTTCACGGAGAAGGGCTTGTTGATGAGATCCACCCCCTGACGGAGTATTCCGTGGTGGGCAAGCACGTCATCGGTGTACCCTGACATGTAAAGGACCTTCAATCCCTTGAAGGATTTTAAAATCCTATCATAGAGCTCTTTCCCGTTCATGTCCGGCATGATCACATCGGCAAGGAGCAGGTCGATTGGGCCATTATACTCACTGAGAATTCCTATGCACTCGTCCCCGTCTTTCGCGCTGAGAACTTTGTACCCGTTTTTTTTCAGGATCTCCCCGGCAAGCATCCTGACCATGTCGCTGTCTTCCGCTACAACCACGGTCTCGATAGAAAATTTCTCCTTGCGTGCTTTTTTCTTCTGCTTGATCTCCTTGCTTATTGCAGGCCCGGAGTGGATCCTGGGCAGATATATCTTGAAGCTCGTACCCTTTCCGGGCTCCGAGTATACATTGATGAACCCCTGGTGCTGCTTCACGATCCCATAGACTGTTGAAAGCCCTAGCCCGGTGCCTTTTCCCTGTTCCTTGGTGGTGAAGAACGGCTCAAAGATGTGCTCCAAAAGAGCGCTGTCCATCCCTATGCCGTTGTCGCTCACGTCGAGCAGGATGAAGCTGCCGGTCCTGGCCTCCGGGTGCGTGGCAGAATAGGCCTCATCGATAAGAACCTCGTCTGTCCTTATGCACAGGACTCCGCCTTGGGGCATTGAATCCTGTGCGTTCACCGCGAGATTCATGATGATCTGCTCTATCTGTCCCACATCCGCACTCACGAGCGCGATGGTATTATCAAAATAATTGAGGATTTCAATATTCTCCCGGATGGTCCTCCTGAGGATCTTGTCGAAACCTGCCTGGATGTTGCCGAGATTAACCGGCCTCATCTCAAGCAACTGGTTGCGGCTGAAGGCCAGGAGCTGGTGAGTCAGGTCCCGGGCGCTCTCGGCGGCTTTCAGGACCTGGGATAAATTTTTATGCCTCGGGTCGTCTGCGTGAAGTTCCTCCAGGAACATCTCGGTGTATCCGAGTATGGGGGTGAGGAGGTTGTTCAAGTCATGGGCCACACCACCGGCAAGCTGCCCCACGGCCTCCATCTTCTGGGCCTGTTTGAGCTTGGCCTCAAGGTTTATCTTCTCCGAGACATCCACAAGGAAACCCCTGAGACCCATGGCGCTTCCATCCTGCATGATGGCTGTCGCATGGATGAGGGCGGAAAAGGTAGTCCCATCCTTTTTCAGACAACGATATTCATGGAGACCGCTCTTCTCCCCCTTCAATATTCCTTTGATTCTCTCGTGTGCCGTTGGGGCCTCTTCCGGGACAACCGTATCAATGAGATACACCCCGCGCTTCAGGTCTTCATCGGTATAGCAGAATTGTTCCAAACCGCTGCGATTGACAAAGGTAAAGGCACCGTTCAGATCTGTCTCAAAAACAGTTTCCGGCAGCAGTTCGGCCAGGTCACGGAAGCGTTCCTCGCTCTCGCGGAGTACTTTTTCATGTCTTTTTTGATCCGTGATGTCGCTGACCACACCATCATAAGACAGAAGGTTCCCCTGAGAATCATAATGGGGAACAAGGGTGTTCCTTACCCACCGCAGCGCTCCGTCTCTCCTTAAGATCCGATGTTCCAGGGCAACGACCTGCCTGCCTGAGAGCACATGGTCGGCCTGCTCACGGACGGTTGAATGATCATCCTCATGAACCATGCGGATCCACAAATAAGGATCATGGGCAAAGTCTTCAGGCGTGTAACCGGTGACGGATTCACACGCAGGGCTGTGGATGGTTTCCGCGGGCCTGCCATTCCGGATATGGACGGTGAACACATAGTCGGTTATGGCCTCGGTGATGCGCCGGTAGCGTTCTTCGCTCGCGAGGAGCGTATCGAGCAGGTCATCGCGCTGCTTCAGGGTCCGGACCATCATGATATTCCCATGTGACTGCATGGAGACCAGGTGGGCCAGCTTTGTGTAAAAGGCCATCACCGTGTTGAGTGTATTCCCGCTCCACCTTGGCACCCGCTTGAGTGCTGCAAGATATTCTTCCTCAGGGAAAGCGTATCTTTTTGCCTGGGAACGGAAGAAATCAAAGTCCGGAGGTTCATCGTCAAAGAAAAACTGCCCAAGGAAGACATTACCGATATGTTTGCCACCCACGGTCATGGGCGTGACCATGTCCCACATATTGTTCTTGCACCGGTAGAGTTTGAATGTTCCCGGCTCAACCCCATCAGAGAGAATGGTATCGCTTTCCTGGCAGTGTTTGCATGTCTGTGGGTGGACCCGGTGAAAGTTTGTGCAGATTTCCTGCCAGCCGGTGGCCACAAGAACCTTTCCCTGGAGGTCGCCGATGGCGATGCCGATATTCGTGAGCCTGAAAAAATCATCCATCATGGACTGGATCGCCTGTGTATCCACGAGGTCAGAGAGGTCCAGCGCCTCCATATCACTCTCAGACAACAAGAGGTCCTCAACCTTGAGCACAATGCTGCCACCGTAGGCTTGCAGGCGCTCCTGCTTTTGTGTGAGATAGGGAATGTCCCTTCTATCAGCAAGAGATTCTCTCATCACGGCTTCTTCCACCGCTCCAGCTTTTCGAAGGCATGCTTGGCGGCCTTGTTCAGTTCGGAGAGTTTCACCGGCTTGGTGAAGTAGTCCTCAAAACCGGCATCACGGCAATCGACCATGTCGTAGGTTGATGCATAACCGGTCACTGCATACGGGATAGACATGGGCCAGTCTTTGCGTACCTGCCGGCACAGCTCAATGCCGTTCATGCCGGGCAGGTTGAGATCCAGGAACAAAACCCCTGCAGGGGTCTGCCGCATCACCTCAAGGGCCTCTTCTGCATTATCCGCAGTCAGCACCGAGTAACCTGCGCGCTCAAATGACCTCCGGTACATGTCCCGGACCATCGGGTCGTCGTCTACTACCAATATCCTATTGTCACTCATTATAGTAATACTCCTTTCCTCGTTCACCCATGAAGTTCATTCCTCAGGAGATGACGCATTTTCGATATCCACGATTACCTTCCTGCCGTTCATGTAGGTCTTTGTCCGGTACCTGGTGATGGTCATTAACCGATGCGTTATTACACCCAGACGCTCGACTTCTTTTATGATCTCATTGGCTGTTTCATATGACGGGTCTTTCGGATCGAGATCCATGAGGAGCAACTCCGAAAGGCCGAGTATGCCCTGAAGGGGCTGGTTCAGCTCATGACAGATTGCGCCTGCCATTTCAACCACACCCTGGAACTTCTCGCGGTCTTTCAGATCATTCTGAAGGGTTACAACGCGATGTCCCACACTGATCCTCGCATGAAGCTCCTCGGGGTCAAAGGGTTTGGTCACAAAATCATCCGCACCCGCATCAAGCCCCCTTATGATATCCTGCCTATCACCCTTGGTGGTCAGGAGGATTATGTAGAGGGGGTCTGGCCTTTTCTGCTCCCGCAGTTTCCTGCACAGGCTGATCCCATCCATGCCGGGCATCATCCAGTCCAGGATGGCCATCTGCGGCGCCTCGGGCTCCTGCAGGACCGTCCAGGCTTCTTCTCCGTCAGAGGCGCTGATGACCTCATACCCCCACTTGCCCAGAAAGGTCCGGATCATGAAACGTGATGTCACATCGTCTTCTGCAACCAGGATCTTCATGGCCTGCTCGTCTCCATTTCCTGTTTCAGTATGGCAAACTGTTCTTCAATCTGAGGCATGAGGGTGTATATCATCTTCATATCGCCTGACCTGCCTGCCTGTTCCATGATCCCTGCGATCTGCTGCAGGGCCTGACCGCCTGCTACACCTGCAGCACCCTTGATCTTGTGGGCCCTCTGTTCGGTGAGGCTGCTGTCGCCGGCTGTTACGGCTTCCTTCAACCCCATGATCTGCAGCGGCATATCCTGGAGGAACAACATCATGAGCTTGTTCACCAGCACTTCATCTTCCATCATCCGCTCCATGAGGTTTTTCCGGTTGAAAATGACCGCGTCCTTTGTTGATGATACACCGGAATCCAGGGGGGTGTCCTTTGAAGCAGGGATGAATGTGTCTGCATTCAATGATCCGGTTCCATCCGGGCAAGCTTCCGGCATACCAGGGGCAGCGCCCAGCCAGCGTTTCAGCATCTCGGCCAGATCCGATGGCTGGACCGGCTTGGAGAGGTAATCGTCCATCCCGGCATCGAGACAACGTTCCCTGTCCCCCTTTATGGCATGGGCGGTCATGGCAATGATGGGAACACACGGATTGATAACACCCGAGCCCACACTGCGTATGCGGCGTGTGGCATCGAACCCGTCCAGTTCGGGCATCTGGCAGTCCATGAGGACCAGGTCATAGGAAATATTCTTGAGTGCCCGGACCGCCTCTTCGCCGTTGGCCACGGCATCGGCCCTCAATCCCAGTTTTTTCAGGATTTCAAGGGCAACCAGCTGGTTCGTGGGGTTGTCCTCGGCCACGAGGATGCGGATGCGCTGTTTGATAGATTCGGCAATGCTGTGGCGGGTGATTATACCCCGGGGGCTGTGGTTTTCATCATCGGATCCCGCCCCTGTGGTCAGGGCCAGACAATCGCGGAGTTGAGACTGGCGCAGCGGTTTCGTGAGATACCCTGAAAAACCGACCCATTTCAGCCTGGCAGCGTCGCCTCGCCGGCCCACTGAGGTTAGCATGATCAGCCGGGTATTTTGTATTGACGGGTCCTCCTTGATCATCCGGCCAAGCTCTTCACCGTCCATGCCGGGCATGAGCATGTCGAGAAACGCGACTTCAAAGGGGTCGGCACAATCAATGGCTTCATGAAGCATGGCGAAAGCCTTGCCTGCATTATCCGCTTCGCCATAGCGGCAGCCCCAGGTCCTCAACCATGCCGTCACCAGAAGCCGGTTCGTGTCATTGTCATCCACTACCAGCACCTTCAGGCCGTTGAGGTCTGCGACATTACTCGGCTCGGTCAGCAATCCTTCAGGTTGTTTTCTCAAAGCAACAGTGAACCAGAAGATTGACCCTTTCCCTTCCGTGCTTTCAACACCGATCTTTCCGCCTATGAGTTCGACCAGTTGCCTGGAGATGGCCAGGCCCAGGCCCGTTCCGCCGTACTTGCGCGTGGTGGACCCGTCCACCTGGGTAAAGGGGGAAAAAAGTATGGGGATCTTGGCTTCAGGGATGCCGATGCCCGTATCGCTTATTGAGAAGCGCAGTGTGGCATTTTTATCGTCCTCATCCTCCAGGTCCACGTGGATTATTATCTCGCCCTTGTGGGTGAACTTCACCGCATTGCCGCCCAGGTTCACGATGATCTGGCGCAATCTACCAGGATCGCCCTGGAGAAGGGACGGCACCCCGGGATCCATCAGGCACACCAGCTCGAGCCCCTTCTCATGTGCCCTGACTGCAAGCATTTCCGCGCTGTCTTCTACGGTTGTGCGGAGGTCGAAGTCCAGGGTCTCCAGCTCAAGCTTTCGTGCCTCGATCTTGGAGAAGTCCAGGATATCGTTGATCAGGCTGAGCAGTGTCTCGCTGCTCCTGCGGACGATCTCGGTGAACCTGCGCTGCTCGCCGCTTAGTTCGGTGTCCAGCAGGAGGCCTGTCATGCCGATGACCCCGTTCATGGGGGTGCGGATCTCGTGACTCATGTTGGCAAGAAACTCGCTCTTGGCTGCATTGGCCATTTCGGCCTGGAGGGTGGCCTCCTTGAGGTGACGGGTGGTTTTCTGGAGCTTCTCCTCCGCCCTCTTGCGCATGAGCGCCGCGCCGATGTGCAATGCTATCCCTTCCAGGAGTTCAACCATGTTGATGGTAAACCGACCTTTGTGCCGGTCATTGAGCTGGATCAGACCGACAATCTTGTCCTTGTTCCGAATGGGAACCAGGGCCACAGAGGCATAGCCTTGGTGTATGCAGCTATTGCGCGGATGAAGCCGGGGATCTTCGGCGGGTGGCATGTCCAGAATCGGGAATGAATCGTTCGTCCAGAAACTTCCCCCCGGGGTAAAGAGCTCATGGGCGGGGTCGGTCTTGCCTGATATGACCAGACCACAGGTACATTCCAGGCGGACGTTGCCGTCATTATCCCGGCACACCCCGCCATCTGCAGCATGCTCGATCAGCGTATTTTCGGTAAGCAGAAAATCACTGGAAAAGCCTTCCTGGGCTGAATACGGGAAGTCATCCCCATCTTCCAGGCGAATGCCCACGGCATCGAACCCAGTCCGCATCTTCAATGAGGTCAGGATGCGCTGGATTGAAGCCTGGATATCTCCCGGTTCGTTGAGTATCTGCAGGACTTCACGTCCGATTTCTTTATATATCTCCACCTGTTTGCGCTCGGTTATGTCGAGGATCGCTCCGATCAGACCGGTGACCGATCCTTGCATGTCCGTGAGCGAGGCCTTGTGGAAGATCACTTCGTGCAGGTTGCCATGATCATCTATTTCCTGTGAATCATATACCTGGACGCCTGCTTTCTCGAACAACTCTTCGTCCGCTGCATGATAGGCTTTCGCAAGCTCGGGAGGGCTTATATCGAAAACGCTCCTGCCGATGAGCTGTTCCTTGCGTTTCCCAAAAAACGTTTCGAAAGCAGTGTTGACCCCCAGGTACAGTCCCTCCCTGTCCTTGTAGAAAACCGGGACCGGCATAGCTTCCAGCAGGCTGTTCAGAAAGGCCTCACTCTCCTGCAGCTTCACTTCTGCCTGCTTGCGCTCGCTGATATTCCGGGTTACTCCCAGAAAACCCGCGATATTCCCTTGAACGTCCTTTAAAGGTGAGGCGCTTATTTCCATCCAGATCAGGCTCCCGTCCTTTCTGCGGTGCTCTGCATCCAAGACAATGCTGTCTCCCTGCGCCCTGCCTTCGATAAACTTTCCAAAGACCCTCAGCACGTGCAGTTTGGTTTCAGGGGTAAAGATGAAATCCAGGTCTTTCATCATGATTTCATCATCAGAATATCCAAGTAAGCGTTGCGCTGAAGGGGAGACAAACGTGTAGGTCATGGAGGACAAATCAAAGGTCCAGACGATGTCATTGATGTTCTCAACCACAAGGCGGTAATGGGCCTCGCTCGTCTGCAAGGCCTCCTCGGCCAGCTTTCGGTCGGTGATGTCACTCAGCGTCCCTACCAGCCTCACAGCCTTTCCCTCTTGGTCCGTCTCGACTGTCTTACCTCGTGTGGACACCCAGCGCCACTCGCCGGATTTCATCTTCAGCCTAAGGTCGATGATAAAGCCCATGCCGGTTTCAATGCTCTGCGCTAAATCCTGTTCGACCCTGTCGATATCTTCCGGATGGACCATTAGCCGCCACGAATCATATGTCGCGGGAAATTCTCCGTCATAATAACCCAGCATAGCATAATACAGTGTGCTGAAAAATGCGTTGCCGCTCGGGACATGCCAGTCCCAGAAACCGTCGTTCACTGCAGCAAGCGTTAGGGAATAGCGCTCTTCACTCTGCCGCAACTTCTCCTCAGACCGCTTGCGCTCTGTGATGTCGCGGGCTATGCCCAGAACCCCCATGAGCCTGCCCTGTGCATCGTACATGGGGGTCTTGATGGCATCAAAGAGTCCGTAGTAACCATCATCTGCAAAGCTCAGCCATTCCTCGTTGGAGCTGGGCTTCCCCGCTGCAATGGCCTTGCGGTCGTTCTCGCGGTAGAAGTCCGCAAGCACCCTGTTTAAAAAGTCGTAGTCGGTCTTGCCGACAATATCCGCTTCCTTGGCCCCGATAAAACGCTCGAACATGGTGTTGCAGGCCAGATAGACACCGTCCGCGTCTATCAGCCAGACAAGGTCGGGTATGGTTTGCACCAGGGTGCGCATGCGGGCTTCGTTCTCTACCAGTGACCGCTCCATGAGCCTGTGCTCGGTGATGTCGTTCAGGATATTCAGGGTCGCAGGCCTTCCATCCCAGGTGATGGTGACGGCATTGTTGTCGATCCACCTCACCTCTCCGTCTTTCCTGACGAGCCTGAAGCTGTACCTTGCGGGCACGTGCTCCTCGGTGATGTGCATGTTGCTTCGATCAGCAATTATTGAACGGTCTTCGGCGTGCATGAACGCTATAAAGGGCTCTGAAAGAAGCTCTACTTCCGAATAACCTGTAATCTCTGTTACCTTGGGATTCACGAACATGAGCATGTGGTTATGTGCTACCACTATGCCCTCGTTTGCATTCTCTACGATGCCGCGGAACCGCTCCTCGCTCTCTTTCAGATTCTCCTCGTCCACTTTGCGTTCCGTTATGTCGATGAGTGTCCCTTGTGCCCCCTTGAAACCGTGCTCATCCATTAAGGGTGTTGTCAGCGTCCGCACCCATCGATAATCACCCGATTTCGTCATGAGACGATAATCTGCTGGTTCCTGAATTCCTTGAGTAAGTTCAGAGAACCTGAGGAATAAACGGTCACGATCATCGGGATGTACAAACTCTATGAAGCTTCTCCCAATGAGATTTTCAGGTTCAAACCCATAAATTTGTAGAACGACAGGGCTGATATAGGTGATTTCCCCATGGCTGTTTATCTCAAAGATGACGTCCCTTATTCTTTCCACCAGGTTGCGATACTTTTCCTCGACCTCCAGCCTCGCCTCTTCCGCGCGATCGCTTTGAAGTCGGTTGGCCATTAACACTCCCAGCAGGGCTGTTCCCACTGGCAAGATTATGAGGACAGGCAGGAAGATGTTTGAAAGTACTCGTAGGGCTAACTCCCTGGGCAACGTGAGCATCATGGCCAGCATGGCCAGATGAAGCACCATGCCGAAAGAGTAAAGTTCGCGCCAGGAAATATCGGCAAGAGGACGCCGTCGAAAGTACCTCCAGGCGATCCCGATAACGCCTGAGGTGATGATCACGGCTACCCCGGTCCAAACACCTGTTCCACCCAAATAATAACGAAACGCTGCAGTCATGGTCATCGCTATCGCGATGGAAAACGTTCCGAAGAAGAGTCCGGATATGCCTATCAACACAGAACGTGTATCAAATATGATTCCCGACATGAATTTCCAAGGCGTGAGCATGATGGCGATGCCTATGGCACCGATTGCGAAACCAACTGACGCCTGCTTGAACAACGATTCTCTCGTGCGCCACCGGCTTGCAGCCAAGTCAGAAATGAAAGCCATTGCCAGCAGGAGCGCGACGTTTTGAATCAGACCGATAAAGGATACATCATACATGCAGAGTCTCCATGGTGTCGTCTGATTGCTTGTTGGTATAACGGACCGTCAATCGGGAGTTCAAACAGTCTTTTCTGAACGCATACTCAGGTGTAAGACCTGCAATTGTGCACTTATAATTACGTTGTTCTTTCATCCTGATTCTTCCTTAAAAGAGCTCAACATTGTCGCCCAGGTCATCGGAGACGGCGGCTGGTTCGACTTGGCCATGGGTATGGATTGAACCCTGAAGGTGTCGGGTGTGGATCTCCCGCTCACTGGCCATGGTGTAAAGCTTGTCGCCCTCTGAAAGAAAGGCCACGGCGGCCTCTCTTTGCCGTACCGGACACATTTCCTGGGCTTGCAGGGCTACTTCAGCCATGGCCTTGATGGGCCCATCAAGCATTTCCTCCACCTCAGTGTGCAGGGAGATCCCGTCAGCCATAAGGAGAATCTCCTTCATGAGGTCCTCGCCCGTTTTTGTCATATCACTCAGGCTTGAAAGGACAGCGTCATTGATGGTGTGCAATGAACTGGTCAGTTTATTGAGTGAGCTCACCATGGTTTGGACATTGCCTTTCTGGCTCTCCTGCACTCCCCTGAGGTCCTTTTCGAACCCGGCCGATGTCTCCACCATGACACCAAGCAACCCGGCCAGTGTCTTTGTCTCTTCCCTTGCGCTCAAAGAGAGTTCGTAGATGCCCCCAGAGATGGTATCCAGGGCAGCCCCTTCGATACCCATGTGTGCTGCCTTGATCCGTGCATTCAGTGCGATGAGCTGGAGGTTCAGGCCCATGCCTTCGATCTCCTGGACAAACCGGGACATGTCCGATACCATGATGCCAGCCGAGCTGACCGTATCGGTGAGTGCCCCCTGCTCGGTGGCGTTTGCCTGTATGCTCTCGATAACCGAGGCAAAGCCGCTGTCAAGCCCCTCCATGAACGAGAGCCCTTGAGTCTCTGATGCCCAGGCCACATTGCGTGTCTCTTCCAGGATTCCTTCCAGGCCTTGTGCAATTTCATGCAGGTTGCCCTTGATCATCATGACCGCACTGACGAGATCGTCTTCAGACTTTCTAAGCTGTGATGCCTGGAGTTCCACGACCTCCCTGACAAGCCCTGCCTGTTCTGTACCGCCTTCCTCTTGGGAGTTTATCCTCGTGCACAGACTGTCCAGCACCTCGTGGACGTGCTCGATCTGCTGGCGGGTGATGTCATGAAACTGCAGGGACATAACGATCTCACCGATGCTCGACGTGATCTGCGATGTCCTTTCCGCAATGAGCTTTGACGAGCGGGATGCCGAGGAATACTTGTCCGTCAGCGCCCGGTGGTTCCCCATCGTGCTCTGGAGTGTATCACCGGCATGGCTCCCCTTGTTCTTCTTGAAGCCCTCGATCTTGGTAAGTGCATGGAGGATGCAGGTATGCGCTTCTGTGGCCTGAGTGCTGATAGTGCCTGATTTCTGCCTGATGTTTTCCGAGAGGCCTTTCACGTCATCGGTAAGGCTCGAAAAACCGGTTAAGGTGGTATAGATGTGGGCATTTTCCACCCTGGTGAGAAATCCCAGCATGGTCAGGTTCAACACGAGCATATCGAATCCGTCAAGGTAAGAGAAGGCCTTTTTCAGGGTTGAGGAATACCGCTGGAGCTCGTCTTTTATCCGCGCGAAGTGCCCTTCGGAATCACCGAGCTGTACCGTGAGGTCATCAAGGATGACACTCAAGCCTGCTGTTGCCTGTGAGAGGCCCTCACCTGTCATCAGTTCCATGATCGTCTGTGACCTGCCGGTCATCTCCTGGGAACGCGAATAGTAGCTCTGCAGACTCTCTCCTATGGACAGGAAACCGGCTTCAGTGGAGGAGATGATCTCTTTAAGTCCCAGTCCTGCGCTGGTCAGGGAGCCGGACCACAGTATCCTGAGCTCCCGGTCAGGAGGCTGTTGTGTGCCTGTGCCGGGTGCCAGGTGCGTAATGATATTTTTCAATGATGTTAATATGCTCATGATGCCTTTCTTTCCCCTTGCGTTATGCGCTTTTTCTCATGACCATTCCCGCTATGTCTTCCAGCGACAGGACAATGTCCACCGAACCGTTCTTTATGGCCTCCTGGGGCATGCCGAAGACGATGCACGACTCTTCATCCTGGGCGATGGTGTAGGCCCCGCACCCTTTCATCTCGAGCATGCCCTTTGCGCCGTCATCCCCCATGCCTGTCATGATGACGCCCACCGCATTCCTGCCTGCATACCTGGCCGCCGAGCGGAACAGGACATCCACCGAGGGCCTGTGCCTGCTCACCAGCGGCCCTTCGCGCACCTCAACATAGTAGCGTGCGCCGCTCCTCTTGAGCAGCGTATGAAAATTACCCGGAGCGATCAGTGCCCGCCCGCGGATGACGGTGTCGTTGTTCTGGGCCTCCTTCACCGAGATCCTGCACAGGCTGTCCAGGCGTTTTGCAAAGGACGAGGTGAACCCTTCGGGCATGTGCTGCACAATGACAATGCCCGGGGTATCGGCCGGCAGGGCCTGGAGAAAGACCCTGAGCGCCTCGGTGCCGCCCGTGGACGCACCCACGATGATCACCTTTTCCGTGGTCTCGAGCATGGCATGGGATGCCGGTTTTGCCATGATTGCATCCGCCGTGAGCTTGGGCTCTATGGCCCTTTTTATCGATATCTTTCTCGGCCGGGCGACTGCCGCCGCTTTCACGGCATCGCAGATCCTGATCCTGGATTCTTCGATGAACTGCTTGGTCCCCAATTTGGGTTTCTGGATGATCTCAACGGCCCCATACTCCAGGGCCTTGAGCGCGGTGTCCGATCCGTTCTCGGCAAGGCTCGAGCAGATGACCACCGGTATGGGGTGCTGGCTCATGATCTTCTGTAAAAAGGTGAGCCCGTCCATCCTGGGCATCTCCACATCGAGCGTGATGACATCGGGCACCTCTTCACGCATCCTCACTGCTGCTATGAAGGGGTCCCCGGCCGAGGCGATGACCTTGATCCCGGGGTCGCTCTCCAGGACCTCCGTGAGTGTCTGGCGGACCACTGAGGAATCGTCGACTACAAGCACCTTGATCTTCGTATTGTTCATATTCTCCTGTTTCTTAAAAGTCCTATGGTTTCCGGTAGATGGTAGCCGCCTCATAGGTGAATGGGGTATCAATGCCACTAAGTGTCTCCGAGTGGCCGAGCATAAGATACCCGCCCGGGCTCAGGAGATGGTAAAAGCGGTTGATGATCCTCTCCTGCGTCGGCCGGTCAAAATAGATGATAACGTTCCTGCACAAGATGATGGAAAAGAGCCCGTCGATGCCGTAGGTGTCATCCATGAAGTTGAGCCGTTTGAACGTTATGCGGCTTCTCAGCGAAGGCACTACCCGGTAAAGGATGTTCGC
Organism: uncultured Bacteriovoracaceae bacterium; assembly: GCA_964388905.1. Lineage (GTDB taxonomy): Bacteria > Desulfobacterota > Desulfomonilia > UBA1062 > UBA1062 > MWEI01. The sequence goes on along the minus strand of CAYMDG010000028.1, from coordinate 2,548 downwards.
CGAATCCCTGCCCTGCATGATGTATTTCTTCTTGAGCGCATAAGGGATGGGCCCGATGCGCTCTTCTTCGTATATGCCTTTCAGCGCCTTGTCGATTACCCTGCCCGAGATGTCGGTTGCCAGTATGGAATAATCGAGTCCCGGGTTGCCCTCGGCATACTCCTGCAGGACCATGGCAAGGGTATAGGCCTCCTCGCCTGTGGAACACCCTGCGCTCCAGGCCGATATCCTCACATTCCTGGTATTGTTCCTCTTCATGATCCCGGGCAGCACTGTCCCGGTGAGATACTCGAAATGATAGGGCTCCCGGAAGAAGTCCGTCTTGTGGGTGGTCACCACATCCGCCAGATGGCGCGCCTCAGTCTCAAGGCCACCTTTATCGAAGATAAAGTCGCAATACTCATCGAACGAGCACATATTGAGCGCCTTGACACGTTTTCTTATGCGTGTCTGGATCAGGACCTTTTTCTGGGGACCGAGCTTGATTCCGTACTCCTTGAAGATAAACGTGTTCAGACGCCGAAACGTCACCTCGGAAAGGGTGGTATTCTCATCAAATCGTGATTGGGTCATAATCGCAGCCATCCGGATTCAATAATTGTCATTCCCGCGGAAGCGGGAATCCAGTCTTTAAAAAAACTCCTGGACCCCCGCCTTCGCGGGAGTGACACTAATTTGTGTTATTTGCACTTCTCTCAACCAAGTTCCTTTTTCATTAATCTTCGTGACAGCGGGCTATTGTCAGCCCGCTGTCACGATGTTTTGTTACGCAGCTGCAGCTTCCTGCAAAACCTCATCTTGTATCAGCGCGATATCCTCGCTCGTGAAGACCTTGTTGATGTCGAGGATGATCACCAGTGCATCGTTGCGCTTCCCGATGCCCTTGAGAAACTCGCGTTTCCACCTCGTGCCGAGCTTTGGAGGGGCCTCGATGGCCGTGTCTTCCATCTCGAAGACCTCCTGCACCGAATCCGCCATGGCCCCCAGGACCATCTTCTCATTGTCAAAGGCGACCTCGAGCACCACGATGCAGGTGTTCACGGTCTCCACGGCCTTGGGCAGTCCGAACTTCAACCGCATGTCCATGACCGGTATGACGCTGCCGCGCACATTGATGACTCCGCGCATGAAATCGGGCGTTCCCGGAACCTTGGTGGCAGGGATGTAGTCAAGGATCTCCCGGATATTCGCCACATCCACAGCGAACACCTCGTCTTCCAACTTGAAAGTCAGGTATTGTCTTGTTTCGCTCATGACTTGTCTCCCTTACATCTTGTCGAATTCCGCATCCTGGCTGTCCGGGCCGCCTTTTCCTTCCATGTCAAGACTGATACCCTTGACAGGCTGCTTGGCCCTTGAGTCAACCCTGGCCTGCTGTGTTCGTGAACGTCCGGTCCTGGTTGCTTTCGCCGGACCGGTAAGCATCCTGGCGCCCTGTGATGCGGTCTCATCGACCCTGAAGAAGGCTATGGTGCCCTGGAGCTGCTCGGCATGGGCGTTGAGCTGTTGCGTAGTAGCGGCCATCTCTTCGGCACCAGCGGCATTCTGCTGGATAACCGACTCGAGCTGTTGGATGGCCTTGTTGATCTGATCTGCACCGTTGCGCTGCTCGTTGGAAGCAGAGCTGATCTCCTGGACCAGGTCTGCTGTTTTCTGGATGGCAGGGACCATTGCTATCAGAAGCTCACCGGCCTTCTCCGCCACCTGGACACTGGAAGCGGATAGCGTGTTGATCTCGCCTGCCGCATTCTGGCTTCTCTCGGCAAGCTTCCTGACTTCGGCCGCTACAACCGCGAACCCCTTGCCGTGCTCGCCTGCCCTCGCCGCCTCGATTGCCGCGTTTAACGCAAGCATGTTGGTCTGCCGCGCGATCTCTTCGATGATGGAGATCTTGCTTGCAATCTCCTTCATGGCGCTCACCGTCTCGGTCACCGCCTTGCCGCCTTCCCGTGCATCGTCGGCGGATTTAACCGCGATCTTCTCGGTCTGCTGGGCATTGTCCGAGTTCTGCATGATGTTGGAATTCATCTGCTCCATGGAAGAGGATACCTCTTCTGCCGAAGCGGCCTGCTCCGTGGAGCCCTGGGATACCTGTTCCGACTTCTCGCTCATCTGCTTGCTGCCGTCCGCCACATCGTTGGCCACTGCCTGCACATTCATGACGATCTCGGTGAGGCGTTCGAGCATCTTGTCTAAAGCCTGCATCAAGGTGTCCTTGCCGGAGCGTTCCTTCACGCTTACGGTAAGGTTGCCCTCGGAGATCTCCTGGGCCACATGCGTAATCTCGTTCATGGCCTCGATGAGCATGTTGAGGTTGTTCTTGATCTCGTTGAAATCACCGTTGTAGGTATCAGAAATCTTGGGCGGTATGTCGCCCTTGCTGATACGGTCAACGTATTCGGCTGCCACGTTGAGCGGTCCGATCACCGCGTTCAGTGTCCCGTTCACACCCTCCACGATCTTGTTGAAGTCGCCCTGGTGCCTAGTGGCATCCGCCCCTGTTGCCAGTTTTCCGTCCACCGCTGCCTTTCTAAGCATGTCGGCATCC
>CAYMDG010000027.1:0-20159 GCA_964388905.1 uncultured Bacteriovoracaceae bacterium | reverse complement strand
ACGCCTTGTGTTGAAGGCCTTCGGACGGGGGTTCGATTCCCCCCGCCTCCACCATTAACTTGTTGATATTATTACTCGATATCTTTCTTTTTACTGCCGTGTAAGTGCCGTGTAATTGGTACCACTTTGCGATTAATCAACTCACGCTTTTTGGCAACGCATGCTTTTGCATATGGCTTGACTGATTCAATTCTTGCCCAATCACCTACGAGCTGTACTTCGGACTCCGAAAGGCCGACTTCATTCAACAGCTGTGAAGCCCTGGATGTCTTGGTTCCGCGGTAGACATCAATATTTTCCCCTACTTTTGCACAAGCTTCTTTCCAGATTCTTCGATAAATCTTTTCTGTATATCTGTTCCCGGGTACCCTCTTTGATTCATTTGCCGTGAAGAAATAAGGACTGAAAGGATTGGACTGCATGGTTTTCATATATGGTTTGAAGTCATCAGCGCATGGGATCACATGCTGCTCCCCAGTCTTAGTTCTTTCGATTACTTTACCATTACTGACTCCTCGCCTGATAAAAAAGACATCCTGAACAGAGTCATAATCTTCTTTCCTCAACGCTATTGCTTCGCCTGGTCTTCTCAAATGTAAATAGAGCCACATGAAGAAGGGTTTATGCTCTTGAGGTATGGAATCAATCACTGCCTTATAACGATCACTTGGCAACCATACAGGAGCTTTCTCTCTTATGTCGTAGAGATGTCTTTCGGGGAAAGGAGGTACAGTAAGTATCCGTTCGGACTTCCAAGCAAATTTCAGACATGCTCTCAATGTATCAACGACATTCTTTTTATTCTTTCCTGATCCTGGAACCCAGTTAAGTAGCTTTACTAAGGTATCGTATCTAACCTCATGCAGCATGACAGGATTCTCTTTGAAGAAGGGGATGAGATGAACATTGACTGCAGTCCGATACTTCTTATAGCCGCCAGGGGTTAGGGTAGGCCGGCGAGCCTCTAACCACTGCTCTAGGTACTGGATAATATCGGTTAGCTTACCACCTGTATATTTCTCAATCCTGAAGCAGTTGCGTTCAACGTCTCCCTGCATCATAGCCCGGAGCTTTTCTGCCTTCTTGTAACCAATGTCTCGTTTCTTATTTGTGTGCCTCTGGAACAAGGGCTCTGACTCACCAAGGTAATACATAATTTTGTAACGCTTATTTCCTTCAGGCCAGGATACATACCAATATGGATTCTTTACCCTTGTCTCAAGGCAGATGCTTCCCTTCATACACCCCTCCATTACAAATGATTTGGAATGATAACGATGATTGAAGGGAAGGGCAAGGTCGTTCATCAGGAAGCCTTTAAAAAGGAACTATATCCCCTGTCAGTTCTCCATGTAGATCTCTCCACCTTTTAGGATTATCTACATAGAAAGCCCTTATTCCTTTGTTCTTCTTGTGTCCTATTCTTCTACTGAGATATCTAAGAACTATTGCAGCTTGTTGTGGTGTAATGGCGTATTCTTCTTTATCTGAAATGGGTATTTTCCCTCCATAGCCCCAAGTTCTCCCCATCCCCTCAGGAACTATGGTTTCGTCTTTCTTTGCTATGTACTTTGATACATAAGACCTCACACCATTATATGATCTAATCCTCTCTGCTTTAAGCCCATTTACCAAATGCCAAGGATCTCCACTTTTGACTACCTCAAACCATGCTTTTAACATGAATATATAAGCTCCTTCTTCATCAACACCCCACAAAAAAAGGTGATAATGAGGTGCTCCTCTTAACTGCATTTCAAGCTTCCAAAGATAACCCATATCAGGGTATTTCCTTTTTAATCTCTTTATGAAGTTGTCTAGGTGTCTTTTTGAATCCCTTGGTGATGGAAAATTTATTGGATAGGTCAATGTCACAAATAAAGGGATTATAGATCTTATGAGAGTTGAAACTAAATTCATGATTCCCCGCCTGCTTCTAGGGCTCATGTTCATGGTTTTCCCTCTTTTCCAATCTCTTTGACCTTCAGGTTGTTTTCCTAGAGGTTGTTTTACCCTTACGAGGGAGCCATCTGGATAATATTCAATTGTAGCATTATGATTATTCCTTTTTAAATTTCGCTTACTATGTTTTCTTTTATTTTTTGGCGGTGAGTTATGACTATAAGTCAAGGTCGTCCCTCCTATATATTTCAAGGGAGTACCCTGGCTTTTTCCAGACCGTTTTACTTGAAACGTAATATACAGAGAGGAGTGAGTTACTTAATTCAGAGATTATTCCCTGCTCATTTCCGGAAAGGAGGTCGACTTCGCCCACACTCTCGCCTCCCCCGGCTTTCGGTGGGCTCGTCTCCGAAGATGAATTAGCTAAGAAATTTTCCCTGTAATCTTTGTATCCAGGTCTTAGATTAGCAACTTTTATAATTCTGCATTTCTTTTGTGACACAAATAATCCCTCCTGAGCTTGTGTCTCAGAAGGGGTTTGGTTGACAGTTTATGAGTTGTTGCTATATTAACCATAAGCCGCCTCCTGAGCGTATCCGTCGCTGGGTATTGTCTTTGGAAAAGCGGTCAGAAAGTCTGGTCACGCCAATGGCCAGACTTTCGCTTTCCATTACTTTTTCATTTCTTATCATCCTCTTCATGAATAGTTATTTTCCCTTTGAAGATCTTATCTTTGAATTCTCTGAGTCTATTTATATAAGTGATAGCTTGGGTGATTCCCAATTCATCGAGCATCAGAGCATCATCAAATCCAGCTATGAGGCAGTTACGCATTAACTGTCCCCTGCTGATACCGAGCTTTTCAGCCAATTTGTCAATCTTGACAACCAACTCTGGTTCTAACTGAACTGTGAAATTCTTCTTTTCTATCATTATATGACTCCTGAACTAATAGAATGTTATATGAATCAAAATGAATACTACTCTGATGCAATGCTAAAGTCAATCATGATTTTCAATGAATTAACAGGGAAGAGCCTTCGTGTGCTCATCGGCCCGCCTACTGACCCTCCAGACCCTATCCTAAGATGCGAAGACAGACCCCTCGGCCGCTTACCCCACAATCCCTAAAGGGCTCGCGGGGCCCCTTGCGGCGGGCAGCTTCCCAGGGTCTAGCATCTTAGGGGGTCTTCCAGGTCAGATTCGCACACTCCGGCCTATTTGATAATCTAATCATTTTGTATTAGGTAAATATGATGACTGAAATTATTGGGTTTTCACACTTGACGTTCACTCCGATTCTGATGAACTAGTTGAATTAAGCTATTATTTGATTTATAAGTATTTTCAATTGAAGATCTCTTGTTAAATTATGAAATGATGTGATTTCTAACTTAGATAAATAAACAGATAAAACTAATAGAGGGTAAGGAATGAAAAAAATTCAACTTTCTCACAGAATGTATAGCATTCATGACCTTAAAAGACTTAATGATAGTGGGGAATTACGTATCCAACCTAAATATCAACGTAGAAGGACCCCTTGGCCTGCAATCGCTAAGACCAGCTTAATAGATACTATAGTTTCAAATTATCCAATTCCTCCCATATATTTCCATAATTATGTTGACGAAGATCGTCGTAGACGCTCTGAAGTTATTGATGGACAACAAAGACTAACTACAATATTTGATTTTTTAGAGGATAAATTTCCATTATCTAGTAATTTCTCAGATGAGGAATACTCAGGTTTTTCTTTCAGTAATCTCCCTAACGAGATCCAAGATCATATAACTGAATATGAATTTTCCTGTATGGCGATAAGAGGTGCTTCCGAGTCTGATATTGTAGCTATATTTTCTAAAATGAATTCATTTAGTCTCCCATTAAATGAACAGGAGAAGAGAAATGCTATTTATGCAGGAGACTTTAAAACAACGGTGTATGCACTTGCATCAGAATATTATACATTTTGGAAGGATTTTAACATATTAACTGATTCTTCTATTGCTCGCATGAAAGACGCTGAATTAGTCTCTGAGATATTTTCTGTTATAAAGAATGGTCTAAAAGGTATTGATAGAAAAAAAATTAACACCATGTATGCTCATTATGACAATGCATTTTTAAAAAAGAATTACTACCGTAAAATGTTTGAGCAAATATTATCCTATATAGGAACTCTTTTTGAAAATGAAGATCTTAGAATCCAATTTAGGAAAGTATCATGGTTCTTTCCATTATTCTTAGTTATATACAAACAATATTATGGAGAACTTGGATCGTTAAAACTAGAACTTAAGAAAACCCCTAATCTTAAGTTACTTGAGGAAAAGTTATTAACATTCATAGATAGATACAAACGCGGTTCACTACCCATCGATACTAAACTACTTTTCCAACAAGGGAGCAAGTCGCCATCTAAAATTGAACAACGTATGAGTTATTTATTATCTGTTATAAATGAGAAACCCTGATGTCAAAGTACAGTCTCAAAATCATTTATAAAGATTTTGAGGAGACATCAAATAAGCTTTGCGAAATTGTTAAGTCATTAGCTTCCCTTCAACCAGATTTAAAACGTGACGTTCACATTGAAGGATGTTTTATTAAATTTGTTGTCAAGTGGGAAATATTTATTGAAGAGTATTTTTTGAGATGTATGTGTTCAGCGACTACCCATTCAGGAGGAATCATAAAACCAAAAGGAACGTTATTTAAAAACACCAATAAAGCCTTTATACGTCTTAATAAGGATCGTAAAGGAAGAGAGATTGACTATACTGATTGGCTTTCGCATGACCTACTTAAACAGCGTTGTCTGGACTTCTTCCATCATAAAAGTCGTGTTCATCAGATCTATGATACTCCAGACCAGCTTTATGCTCTAGTAACAATCCGTAATGCCATTGCACATGGTTCTGTTTCTTCTTTCATTAAATTTAGAAAATTAGTCGTCAATCGGCATGGTTATTTGAGTAATGTAAACCCCTCAATAGCAGATCTATTAGTAACAAGAGCAAGGTCTACATCGGAGTTAATATTTATTGACCATGTGAAATATTTTAAGAAATTAGCCTATGTTCTAACTTCCTAATCAAAATTACATTGACGCGCGCGGTTTACCGCGTCGCTGTGCAACGCTTTATTAGACCCTCTCTATTCATCCGATTTTCTTCTATTGTCTTCCTTGCAAAGCATCTGGCAGTTCTTCGCATCGGTCTTCCCGCCCTCGTGCCACGGCTTGACGTGATCGCCTTCCATCTCTTCAAATGCAAACTTCTTCTTGCACTTCACGCAGACTCCCTTTTGTCTTTCGTATGCTGCTCTTTTCATGTTGAGCGTGAATGCGCGAATGTTGAGATGTCTTTCCTTCCCGTCCAGTACATACGGGTAGATTCCGGATTTTTTTGTGACATCATCATCCATCATCAGATTAGTAACCTGCTTCTCCAGCTTGTCTGTATCACACTCCTCGTCCTTGAACTGATTGTAGAGAGTTCCCCAATCCACTCCCTTCATCTCTCGCCGGTACTTCGGAAACGTCGCTTTCACCCAGCCAATGACCTTCTGAAAGTACTGCCACAGCGGTGTCGCATTGTTGTCGTGCTGATGCTTCGACATGTGCTCTTCGATTTTTCCCTTCGAGTGCCAGTCGATCGCCGTTTCCAGATACTCCTGCCGGATCGGGCTGCCCATTATGTAATCGCCAGCCAGCCCATAGGCCGGGCAACCCGTCTTGCTGAAATAGCGCTTAGCATCGGCTGTCCACGGACCAGCATAGACAGCGTTCCGCAATTCCTGATCGGTATGTTCCTCGCCAGCGATGTTGATGGTTCTGAACCAATCCAACTTTTCGCTGTCGGTGCCGGAGCAGAAGTAGACCATCAATTTATAATTTAGAATTTGCTGTTGCTGGTCGTCTTGCAGGTTGTGAAATGCCAGTCCGTTGATAGAGTAGTCCCCGTTGACATATTGGCAGATTGAGAGCGTGCGCTGTTGTCCGTCGATCACTTCGTAATTGCCGTCGCCGCGCACCGCCCAGTACATAACGTTCAGGGGGAAGTCGTTGCGGAGGCTGTCGATTACTGCATTGCGCTGCTTGTCCTTGTAGATAAATTCCCGCTGGTACGGTGGACGAATATCAAGCTTCCCGTTGTAGGCGACAACTCCCTGTTCAGCGTTGTCGGCAAAGCCGTCAGTTAACTTCTTTACTGTTATTTCCTGGAGTTCGATCTTCATGAGGTTTGCTCCTTGCGACGGATGAACAACCGCCTGTAGATACCCTTGACGGGGTAGCCGACATCGAAGTGAGTCCCCGCGCCGAATGAGGCCGTCCTGACGACACAGCCAAGGGTTCCGGTGTTGGACTTCTTGCGAACGCCATCCACGACTCTTTCCTTTTTCCCGTAATTCTTTGTTGTGGGGTAGTTAGTCCCGCTCAAACCCAGAATCTCGAACTGGTCAGGATTGTATTTCTCTAGAAATGTGATCGGCACGCCCATGACGCCATCGTAATCTTCCGGAATATCCTTTGTCTTGCTCACTTCAATAGCTTCGTAGTTATCGTAGGTCAGATACTCCTCAGGGGTGTATTTCTTGTATAGGATCAGGTCCTCGTGACGCTTTGAGATGTCAAGATTTGTAAACCAAGTCACCCCCGAAACCCTCACCATGCCTTCTTTATGATTGCTGGCGGTCGCGTGGTCTTCGTAGTGGGTAATAAAGTGAGCTGCTCCACCTTTGAACCCGTAACCGAGCCAGATCCTATTCTCCTTAATGAGATCAAAAATATCCTTGTAGGTAACCGCATTCTGATGCCCGATGATCACGAATTTCTTGTCGTGCTCGATTAGCTGAGCGACATATTCACGGAAAAGTGAGAATGGCGGATTCGTGACCACGATGTCGGCCTTCTTGAGAAGTTCTATGCTCTCTTTGCTTCGAAAGTCGCCGTCACCTTTGAGGTGCGTTATGCCGATTTCTTCGACGTCGGGGACGTTGTTTTTGTTCTTGTCCCCGGAGTATTCCAAATAGATCGCTTGCTCGGAATCGTTACGCGTAAAGAGCTCCATGTCCTGACTCTTGTAGCAGGTGGTGATGAGGCTCTTCAGGCCCAATTGTTCGAAATTGTATGCGAAGTAGTGGAAGAAGTTGCTTACTCTCGGGTCATCGCAGTTGCAATAGACTAACTTGCCCTTGAAGTGTTTCTTGTAGTGCTTGAGTTCGCGCTCAATGTCCGACAGTTGAGTGTAGAATTCGTCCTTTTTGGCCAGCCTGGCTTCAACGAGACTTCGGTTCGCTGTTTCTTTCTTCGTCATTCCTCTATCTCCAAACATCGTCTATGGTAGATCAGGTGTTTTCTACATGGTGTTCTAACAATTATTATGCCGACTCAGAGCGGTATATCAGAATATGTAATGACTCAGACAGATATCTCGTTCTTATCAACTTGGATTAGATGAATTGCCTCCCCATTCTCATTGAACATGTTCAGCACTTTCTTGATGTGGAATCAAAGGTGTGTAATTACTTAATTTCAATACTGTATCATAAGCTTTGTATCAAATCTATATCAGAGTGAATAGTACTGCGATAAATTTATATTCCTATTTTGCGGTAAGTGATCGTTGATCTTCAATTGAAATATTACAGATCACAAGTGCCGTGTAAGTGCCGTAAGCTACCCGCAAACATAGGCTATGACAATATAAGCAGAGTGTTCGATTCCCCCCGCCTCCACCAATAACTTGTTGATCAAATTCTTCATCCGATCAGGCAAATGCATAGTAAGTCGATATGTTATCGAAATACTATACATAAATATCATGATATCTCATGCTTCATACCGAAGTTCACTGTCTATACCCCTATCCTAAGGTGTTTGCACCGGCCAAACCCTGGTGCAAAGGAGTGCCCCCAAGTAGTACACCTGCATGGGTCATGTTTACGAGGTGGTTATAATGAATAATTACCCGTTGATATTGCTATTATCTACCTCGGTCATTATTATAAGCTATTCACCAGGGCTCTTTCATTACCTCATGGAGGTGATCCCCCTCGGAAAAAATGCGCTCCCCTTTCTTGAAGTCCTTGCACCTGTGACGGGGACAATGTGCAATCTCCTGGTGAAGAGAGGTGTATAAAGGCAAATGGATCATAAACCGGGAAAAGACAGATTGATCCCTGAAGCCATTACACAGATCCAGGTTCATGAACATCTCTGTCTCATATATGAGACGCGTAAAGAATTACTTGAGGTGGTGATCCCCTTCATCCGCACTGGCCTCGAACAAAGCGACCGGTGCGTCTGCATCGCAGACGAAAACTCGGCAAAGGACGTCCTCAATGCCATCGATGTGTCCGGCGTTGATACTGCAAAAGCCATGGTTTCCGGGGCGCTCATGATTTTGACCAAACAGGAATCATACCTGAAAGACGGCGCTTTTGACCCGGACAGGATGATCCGCTTCTTCGAAGATTCGACTGAGAAGGCCCTCACGGATGGATTCCGAGCCCTGAGGGTTACCGGCGAGATGACCTTGGCGCTATCCGGAGGGTTTGTCATGGACCGGCTTATCGAATATGAGGCCAAGCTGAACAGCTTTTTTGAAAAGAATGCCTGCCTGGCGCTGTGCCTGTATAACCGGAAACGTTTTCCTGCCCCTGTCATTAAGGACGTGATACGCTCCCATCGAAGCGTCATATTCGGTGGCAGGATTTTTCCCAACCCATTTTACATCCCGCCTGAGGACATCCTTGGACCTGACTCGGCATCACGTGAGGTGGACTATCTCCTAGCAGCCATCATGGAGATGGATAAGGTTGAGAACACACTAAAAAAAAGCGAAGAACGCTACCACAGGATCGCCGATTCCCTGACGGATTATCTCTATACCGTGAAGGTGAAAAACGGAAAGGCCCTGGAGACGGTACACGGCCCGGGATGTAAGGCCATTACCGGATATCGGCCCGATGAACTGGCATCAGACCCGAATTTATGGATTGCCATGGTCCCCGAGGAAGACCGGGGTGCTGTCAGAGACCAGGTCGAAAGGCTTCTCAAGCACAACAAGGCCAAGACCATCGAACACCGCATCATCAAAAAGAATGGCGAGGAGCGGTGGGTGCAGAACACCCCGGTACCCTACGTTGATACACTGGGCCAGCTTCTCTCGTATGATGGGATCATCCGTGACATCACCAAGCGCAAAAAAGCAGAAGATTCCCTGCGGGAGAGCGAGGCACTCTTCCGTTCCCTGGTCGATAACATACAGGACCCTGTCCTCATCCTTGACTTCAATGGCTTGACCCTCTTCGCAAACAACGCTTCCGCAAGGCTTGTGGGTATCCCGGTCCCGGCCCAAGGTGAGCATGTGGCCATAGGAGAATACCTTGCTCCGGAATCACTCAAGAGGGTTTTGGCAGACATGGAATCCGTCAGGAAGGATGGCGGCCCCCTTATTGCCGAGCTTGGGATCATAACCGCTGCAGGCGCACTGCGGTGGGTCGAAGGCGTAGGGGTAAGGATCTCATATCAGGGAAGGGACGTGAACCTGGTCACCCTCCGTGACATTACGGAGCGCAAGCGGGCCCAGGAGGCACTGAAAGACTCTGAGGAAAAGTTCCGCATGCTGTTCCAGTCCATGGTGACCGGTTTTGCCCTTCATGAGACCATCTGCGACGAGACCGGCAAGCCTGTGGACTACCGCTTCCTTGAAGTCAACACTATGTTTGAGCAGTTAACGGGTTTGAAAGAACCGGAGATCATCGGCAAGACAGCTCTTGAGGTGATGCCAACGATGGAGCCCAACTGGATAGACTTCTACGGCAAGGTTGCCGTATCGGGTGAGCCCATAAGCTTTGAGTGGTACTGCGATGCACTGGACAGGGACTATGAGGTCACTGCATATGCCCCGAAACCCGGACAGTGTGCAGCACTATTCCTGGATGTCTCCCAGCGCAATCAGGCCGAGGAGGAGAAGAAGAGGCTTAAGGATCAGCTCCTCCAGGCCCAGAAGATGGAGGCAATCGGCAGCCTTGCAGGCGGAATCGCCCACGACTTCAACAATATTCTGAGCACCATCATGGGCTTCACCGAGATGTCCATGGAAGATGACTCTCTGGAAAACATACACTACAACCTCAGGCAGATCCTGCGCGGAAGCATACGCGCGAAAGACCTGGTACGGCAGATCCTCACCTTCAGCAGGCCCAAGAAGTTCGAACAGAAGACGATTGATCTCAAGGAGATCATTGAAGAGACGGTCAAGCTTCTCAAGGCTGCCTTGCCGTCGACCATCACGATCCGTCAGGTATCGACGAAAGGCAAGCACATGATCTGCGGTGATCCCTCCCAGATTCACCAGATGGTGATGAACCTCTGCACGAACGCCGAGCATGCCATGCGCAAGAAGGGGGGGAAGCTGGGCCTGAAGCTGGATGAAATCACCGTACAGGAAGGGGACGCTATTGCCCCTGCAGTCCTGAACCCCGGGGCCTATGTAAAGCTTTCCGTGAGCGACACGGGGCATGGCATTGACCCGGATATCCACGACAAGATCTTTGAGCCCTTTTTCACGACAAAGAAACCCGGCGATGGAACCGGACTCGGGTTGTCGGTTGTATACGGCATTGTCAGGGACCACGGGGGTTTCATCACGCTGGACAGCACGCCCGGCAAGGGAAGCGTATTTCATGTGTTTCTCCCGGTATCTTCCGCACCAATGGACACAAAGGAAAAGGTAACTCTGGATGGTTTCGGCGGGCACGAGCGGATCCTGTTTGTGGATGATGAGCCGCAGATCGTAGAGATATCGGAAAAGGTGCTCTCTTCCCTGGGGTATAACGTAACCGTGTGCGGGAACCCCGTGCAGGCGTTGAAGATATTCAAGAAGGACCCGCAGCGTTTCGACCTGTTGATCACCGACATGATCATGCCGAACATGACGGGCAAGGACCTGGCACGGGCGGTTTTGAAGATACGCAGAGATCTCCCGGTGATCCTCAGTACCGGGCACCGCGAGGCCATCACCGACGAGGAGATTAAACGGTACGGCATCCGCGAACTGCTCATGAAGCCGGCGCCCTTAAGGGAGTTCGCTGCCGTGGTTCGAAGGGCCCTCGGGGGTATACCACCACACTCTCAAGGGGAAGAGAAGGATGAGCACCAATGATAGTGATCGCGTAGAGGCAAAGAGCCAGTTGCAAAACTCTTTAGGATGTCATTCCCGCGAAAGCAGGAATCCGGTCTTTTCAGGTACTCCGGACTCCCGCTTACGCGGGGGGTGACAGGTTATTGATTTTTACATTCAGCCCTTTAGTAATAATTGCGGAGGTCAGATGTCAAAGATCCTGATCATCGATGATGACACCATGCTCTGCGACATGTTTTCCCGCAAGATCAGGAGCATGGGTCACGAGGTGTCCTGCACCCATACCCTCAAGCAGGGGGTACGGGAAGCATACGATAGTACCTATGACGTGATATTCCTCGATGTGAGAATGCCCGACGGGAACGGACTCGACATGATCCCCACCATCAAGGAGAGCGGTTCATCCCCGGAGATCATCATCATGACCGGCGTAGGCGATCCTGAAGGCGTGGAGCTGGCCATCAGGAGCGGGGTGTGGGACTACATCGAGAAGCCCTCATCCCTGGACATGATGATCCTGCCGCTGGTCCGGGCGCTGCAGTATCGGGACATGAAAGGGTACAAGAAGCCCCCCATCCACCTGAATACCGACGGCATCATCGGGAGCAGCCAGGGCATGAAGCAATGCCTGGAGCAGGTCGGTGTTGCAGCGGGTTCGTCGGCCAATGTCCTCATCACCGGTGAGACAGGAACAGGCAAGGAACTCTTTGCCTGGGCAGTGCACTCCAACTCAGAGAGCTCCGGCAACAACTTCGTGGTGGTGGACTGTGCCGCGCTCCCGGACAACCTCGTGGAAAGCATGCTCTTCGGGTATGAGAAGGGCGCATATACCGGGGCGGACAAGCCCAGGGAAGGCCTGATCCGCCATGCGCACAAAGGGACCCTTTTCCTCGATGAGGTGGCCGAGCTTCCACTGCTGATCCAGAAGGCATTCCTGAGGGTTTTGCAGGAGCGCAGGTTCCGGCCGCTGGGCAGCAACATGGAGGTCGAGAGCGATTTCAGGCTCATCGCTGCAACCAACCGCAATCTTGAACGGATGGTCCATGAAGGGCATTTCAGGGAAGACCTGCTCTTCAGGCTCAGGTCCATAACCCTTGAGATACCTCCGTTGAGGGCGCGGTTAAAGGATATCCGGGATCTTGCCCGGTACTTTCTTGAGCGGTTCTGCGATCGCTTCGGCATTGCCCTGAAGACCTGCTCGCCTGAATTCCTTGATTCGCTGGAACTCTATGACTGGCCCGGCAATGTCCGTGAGCTCATGAACACCATAGAGCAGTCCCTGGCTGTGGCGGGCGAAGAGAAGGCGCTGATCCCCAGGCACCTCCCGGATTATATCCGCATCAAGATCACCCAGAAGGCCATGTTTCAGAAACCGGTCGCACTCACAACTCACTCCGAAGCTACCTCATCATCCCGGCTCTCTTCCCTTCTGGAGGTCCGCAACAAAGCAATAGCGAAGGCGGAGAGGGAGTACATGAAAGACCTCCTCATCCTCACCGGGAACAACATACCCGAGGCTGTCCGTGTATCCGGCCTCAAGCGCTCGAGGCTCTACGAGCTCATGAAGAAATACCAGATCGGCACGCCACGCTGACCATCCCATGCAGGCCGCGTGACCCACGCGGCGGGAAACAATGCGATTGGAGAAAAGCGCCGGGTCGGGGACCATGCCTGCTTTCATGTTGAGCCTCCCGGAATATCGTCCGGTCCCACCGGTAACTGTCCGGCCTGACCGGACGATGTAACTCAGGATCAAATAGTCCTCTTTTCCCCCCTGATATTTATAACCTGCTGTTATTATTATGATCACCATCTCTGTCATCCCGAAGATGCCTCCAAAAGCGCCATGGCATGGATATTGATGTACCTGGTCCGGCACCGGTAATTCTAACGGAGCCGGGGTAATTCCATTGCAGCACCCTGCCGGGTAGGTCTTATGGGCGAGGAACGGAGCGATGGGGGGGGTATAGTATTGGATCTGATCTTTTATTCCGGACAAAGGGGAGAGCCATCCGAGCGCCTGCTCAAGGTTATCGAGATCATTTTCTCGCGGCGTAACACGTGTCTCTATTCCACCATCGAGGACCTTGCCGGTGCACTGCTCAAGGCATCGAACACATCCACCATCATACTCCTGCATGCTTCCAGCGATGAGGACCTGCTTCAACTACTCGAGTTAAGAGAGCTTCTCCTGGACAAAAAGATCATCCTCATCCTCTCAGACAGGGATCATAACACCATCTCCATGGGTCACGCCCTGCGTCCCCGGCTCATGAGCTTCCATGACAGTGATTTCTTCGAAGTCGCCGCAGTTCTCACCCGCATGGTCTCTTCGCCGGATATCAGTGCCTGTCAGACAAGGACAGACTCATGACCGGATACATGAAAACAAGAAAGGCTTCAAAAGAACCACGGAGGAACAAAGATGGACTACACGGTTGAAGAATCGGGCGTCACGACCCGGGTCATCCTTGCCGGTGATCTCACCATCACCCATGCCCGGAACCTTAAGGGCGTCCTTGAGGGTCTTCTCAAGGATAAAGGCCGGATCGTAGTGATCCTCGAAAAGGTTACAGACATAGATATCTCGGCCCTCCAGATCCTCTGTGCGGCACACAAGAGTTCCATGAGGCTCAATAAGGAGATTGTACGGGAAGGCTTGCTCTGTGAAACAGTGAATCATGCTGTTCTGATTGCGGGTTTTCAGCGCGAAAAGCCCTGCGCACAGGCAGAAAGCGGGGCCTGCCTCTGGGCCATAAGGGAGGATCTATGAGCAAAGTCATCCTGGCAGTGGATGATTCGCTGAGCATTAGGCAGATGGTGAGCTTTGTCCTGAAGAACGCCGGGTACAGCGTCATCGAGGCGGAAGACGGGGTGGATGCCCTCAAGAAGATTGATTCGGCAGAGATCCACATGGTGATCACCGACTTGAACATGCCGAACCTCGACGGGATCGGCCTGATCAAGCAGATCCGCATGAAACCATCGCTCAAGTTCCTGCCTGTCGTCATGCTCACCACTGAATCGCATGACAGCAAGAAACTGCAGGGCAGGGAGGCCGGCGCCACCGGCTGGATAGTCAAGCCGTTCAAACCGGAGCAGCTCGTAGCTGTTGTTAAAAAGGTGGTAGGACAATGATGGACCAGCACCGGGAGACATATCGGGTAGAGGCGACAGAGCTTTTGAGCGACCTGGAAACAGCGCTGCTCAACCTGGAAAAGACCCCTGATGACGAAGAGCTTGTGGGGCAGATCTTCCGGGCCATGCACACCATCAAGGGTTCGGGTGCCATGTTCGGCTTTGATGAGATAGCATCGTTCACCCATGATCTGGAAACCATATATGACCGGGTCAGGAACCGCGAGATCAAGGCTACCAAAGCCCTTATCGACCTCACCTTGAAGGCCTGCGACCATATCAAGGCCATGGTGAGAACCTCTTACGAATCAAATGATAACGATAAGCTCCAGCGCCTGGAACTGCTCTCATCCATCCGCAATCTCATGGGAGGCGCTGCCGGATCAGAAGAGTCGGCCACTGCCCTTTCCAGCTCGGAAGATAAAAGCGAGAAGAAGCTCGCTTACATAACCTATCGTATCCGGTTCAAACCCCAGGAGGGCGTCTTTGCCAACGGAACCAGGCTTATCCCCCTGCTGGCGGAACTCCACGATCTCGGCACCTGCCGGGTCATCGCCCACACCCAGGCTATCCCCTGCATTGAAGAGATCATCCCGGAGAACTGCTACACTGCCTGGGACATCATTTTAACCACCAAGGCAAGCGCCGACGCCATCAGGGATATCTTCATCTTCGTGGAGGACGTCAGTGAGCTGAAGATCGACACAATCGACGAAGAAGGTCTCACAGACGAAAGTGCCGGGTACAAGAGGCTGGGAGAGATCCTTTTGGAAAAGGGCGACATCTCTGAGCCTGACCTCAAAGCCGTGCTGTCGTCCATGAAAAAAATCGGCGAGGTCATGGAGGATGCCGGCCTTGTGCCCCACGAAAAGATCAGCTCGGCCCTCGCGGAGCAGGAGCAGGTTCGCGAGGTGCGCAGCACAAGGCAGGCAGTTGAAACCTCATCCACCGTCCGGGTGCCTGCAGAAAGGCTGGACAGCCTGGTCAATATGGTGGGCGAGCTCGTCACCCTCCAGTCAAGGCTCACCCAGACGGCTGCAAAGCTCGACAACCACGAGCTCTCCCAGATCGCAGAAGAGGTGGAGCGCCTCATAGCGGACCTTCGGGACAACACCATGAGCATCCGCATGCTGCCCATCGGCACCACCTTCACCAAGTTCCAGCGCCTGGTCCACGACCTTTCCGCAGAGCTGGGCAAGGAGATTGCGCTCACCACCGAAGGCGGCGAGACCGAGCTGGACAAGACCGTGATCGAACGGCTCAATGACCCGCTTGTCCACCTCATCCGCAACTGCATCGACCACGGCATCGAGAGGCCCGAACAGCGCCAGGCACTGGGCAAGCCGAGACAGGGAACCGTCAAGCTCAGCGCCGCCCATGCCGGGGCGCATGTGCTGATAAGCATCGCGGATGACGGCAGCGGCATCAACCGGGATGCAGTCAGAAGCAAGGCCATTGAAAAAGGCCTTATCCAGGCGGACACCGCACTCACGGAAAAGGAGCTCCTGTCACTCATCTTCGCACCCGGGTTTTCAACCGCGGCAAAGGTCACCGGAGTGTCCGGCCGCGGCGTGGGCATGGACGTGGCAAAGAGGAATATAGACGCCCTGCAGGGTTCCATCGATATCGAGAGCAAAGCCGGCCTCGGCACCACCATAACCTTGAAGCTCCCGCTGACACTGGCCATCATCGACGGCCTGCTGGTAAAGGTCCACGAGAGCTTCTACGTCATGCCCCTGTCCGCTGTGGAAGAGTGCGTGGAGCTGAGCAGGACGGATGTGGAAAACGCCCATGGCAGGCGGCACATAGAAATCAGGGGCGAGATAGTGCCCTACATCCATCTGCGAAAGCACTTCCGCATGGACGGCATCCCCCCTGCCATCGAGCAGGTATCGACAACGCGCATAGACGGGGAACGGGTGGGGTTCGTGGTGGACCAGGTCATCGGCCAGCACCAGACCGTCATCAAGTCCATGGGCAGGATGTGCAGGAATGCCGAAGAGGTATCGGGCGCCACTATCCTGGGCGATGGCAGGGTCGCCCTCATCCTCGACCTGCCCAAGCTGGTCCTGAAGGCCCAGCGCGAAGAATCTGCACTGCAGTCCGCATCGGGGGTGAACTGAGCATGGCATTCACCTTTTTCTTCCGGGACACGGATTGTCTTGATCATGCGGTCAAGCACCTCATCGGTGCTACCGCAGGCCGCAGCAAGGTGCGTATCTGGGATGCCGGGTGCGCCATGGGCCAGGAACCCTTTACGCTGGCCATACTTCTGGCCGAGAGCATGGGGCAGTTCGCGTTCAGGAACCTCCAGATCTATGCGTCGGACCTTGACGAGCCGTTGCTGAAGACGCTCAACCAGGCGGTCTATGCCAAGGTCGAGCTCGACCGTATACCGCCGGAGCTTTTTGCGAAATATTTCGAACCTGCAGACACACCCGGTTATTCCCGCGTAACCGAGAAGATCCGTGGCGCCGTCACCTCCCAGCACCACAACCTGCTTTCATACAAGCCCATAAGGGACGACTTCAGCCTGATCGTGTGCAAGAACGTACTGCTCCACTTCCAGGCCTCCGAGCGAGTGGAGGTCTACAAGATGTTCCACAAGGCCCTGGAGCCCGGCGGGTTCCTCATTAACGAACACACACAGAAGCTCCCTTCCGAGATGGCAGGCTTCTTTGAGCAGGTCATCCCGGACGGCCAGCTCTTCAGAAAGGTCAGTGCTAAATCATGAAGATCATCAGGATCACGGACAGCGGTCTCTTTTACACCAGCAATGTCTACCTGGTGCTCGGCGAATGGAGCACCATCGACGATGTGAACACCCTAGTGGACGTGGGGGCCGACCCGTCAATAATCCAAAGCATTGAGGAAATTTACACCGGGGTGGGCAAGAAGAAGATCGACCAGGTGATCCTCACGCACACCCATTCCGACCACAGCGCCAATCTCTCGCTGGTCCGGTCATGGTACAACCCTGTTGTCTGTGCCTTTTCACCTTACTATGACGGTGTGGACCGCATCCTGCATGGCGGCGAGATGATCCGCCTCGGGGAAAGGTGGTTCGAGGTGATCCACCTGCCGGGCCATTCGGATGATTCCATCCTGTTATACAACCAGGATGAAGGCGTGCTCTTTGCCGGCGATTCTTCCCTTATCATCAACTCTCCGGGCGGGACATACTCAGCGGACTACATCAATGCACTCAAGGCCCTTGTCAGAAGGAATATCAAGGCCATCTATTTCGGCCACGGCGACCCCTTGTTGAGTGGTGTCCGTCAGAAGCTCCGCCACTCTTTGGAGAATGCCATGCAGGGCGGACAGACCAATGAAGAGTTAAAAAAAAATAACAAAAAGGGCGCAACGCATGCAGCCATTATCGAACCGGTAACCTGAAAGGGAAAATATATGAGCCAATTACAAATCTCCCATCACGTCATTCCCGCGAAAGCGGGAATCCAGTCTTTTCAAGACTTTCTGGACGCCGGCTTTCGCGTGGGTGACGGCATTTTACAAGGTGAGCAAGTGGCTCATATGCATATTTTTCACTGCATTAACCATGAGTCTTTTAGACTTAAAAAAACATTACTAACCAAAGGAGGAAACACCATGTTCGGTACCAGGGAAAAGGGACCACTATCGGAAATAACTAAGGCGAGAAACCTATCGGCAGCAAGACGCGGACCAACCGGATGCACGGCATCCATGAAGACCGCACAGCCGGTCAGATCATAAATAAAGGGGAATTGGTTATGTCAAAGGATAACAAAGGAATGAACTCCGTAACACTTGGCGGAAAGATCCTCGGGGGATTTGGTTTATGCATCCTGATCATAGTTAGTTTGGTGGGTTACAATTATTTTCAAATTAGTAAACTGAGATCCCTGCAGGATACCGGGGCCACATTGGCAAACAATGCCTTGGTCGCCGATGAGGCTGCTGGGATGGGGGCCAAACTCTATCAGGTCGTAGCCGATACCGAGCTGAACCTCGATTTCAAACCGAGCCTGGAAGCGTGGGCAGAAATAAAAAAAGAGACTGCATCAGACTTGACCACCTTGGGAAAAATGGCTGATACACCGGAAGAAACTGCCTGGGTAAAAGAGTCAACTGCAGCTTTTGAAAAAATTGTCACACTCTATGAGGACAAACTCGTGCCTGCCCTGAAGATGGCCAAAGGATCCAATTCCGCTACTCTGGCCATGGATTCGGAAATGGATGGGCTAGTAACTGCCATGGGTAAGCCCCTCATTTCATATCAAGACTCACTAATATCTGAAAGTACCGCAGGGGATAAAAAGTTCGATGCAGTAGCCTCCTCTGCTACAGTGATCAGTATGATCTTGGCAGCCCTGGGTATCCTGTTTGCTGTCATTATCACCTTTTTCATCAAGAGAAACATAGCAGGCATAATCAAGGGGCTCATGGATGAAACCCAGAATCTCGTGGATGCTGCAATAAACGGCAAACTCGCCACCAGGGCCGACCCGGAGAAGATCAATTTCGAATTCAGGGAGATACCCATCGGTGTCAATAAGACCCTTGACGCGGTCATAGGCCCCTTGAATGTAGCCGCTGAGTATGTGGATCGCATCAGCAAGGGCGATATCCCGCCCAAGATCTCGGACACCTATAATGGCGATTTCAACGAGATCAAGAACAACCTGAACCAGTGCATCGATGCGGTTAATGTCCTGGTTACCGATGCCAGTGTCCTGTCCATGGCTGCTATCGAAGGAAAGCTTGCTACAAGGGCGGATGCCACCAAGCACCAGGGCGATTTCAAGAAGATCGTTGAAGGCGTGAACGATACGCTTGACGCGGTCATCGGCCCCTTGAACGTGGCAGCCGAGTATGTGGACCGAATCAGCAAGGGCGACATCCCGCCCAGGATCACGGATAACTATAATGGTGACTTCAACGAGATCAAGAATAACCTCAACAACTGTATCGACGGGCTTCAGGGCCTGGTGGAGTGTGATCACATCCTGCACAGGATGGCGATCAACGATCACTCAAAGGGCACTGAGGGTAATTTCCCTGGTATCTTCGGTTCCATGGCCAAGGCGACCAACGATGTGCGGGATCGTCTGGTGGTGGTAACGAGGCAGATCAACGAGATCGCAGTTGGCAATACGGCCGAACTTGCGGATCTGAAAAAAGTGGGCAAGCGTTGCGAGGAAGACAAGATTCTGCCGGCTGTCATCGATTGTATGAGTACCATCGAGCTTCTCATCACTGATACGAACATGCTGGCCAAGGCAGCAGTTGAAGGCAGACTTGCGACCAGGGCCGATGCAACAAAACATCACGGCGAATACCGGAAGATCATGGAGGGTGTGAACGAAACACTGAATTCAGTCATCGGCCCCTTAAACGTGGCGGCTGAGTACGTGGACCGCATCAGCAAGGGAGATATACCTCCCAAGATCACGGATTCCTACAACGGTGATTTCAACGAGATAAAGAACAACCTGAACAACTGCATCGAGGCAGTGAACATACTGGTGTCCGATGCCGGCGTGCTCACCAAGGCAGGGGTTGAAGGTAAGCTTGCAACACGGGCGGATGCAACCAAGCACCAGGGCGACTTCAAGAAGATCGTGGAAGGCGTGAACGAAACACTCGACGCGGTCATCGGGCCTCTGAACGTGGCGGCCGAGTACGTGGACCGCATCAGCAAGGGCGACATCCCGCCCAGGATCACGGATTCCTACAATGGTGACTTCAACGAGATCAAGAACAACCTGAACCAGTGTATCGACGCGGTTAATGCGCTGGTTGGCGATGCCGGAGTGCTCAGTAAGGCCGCAGTTGATGGAAAGCTGGCAACAAGGGCGGACGCCACCAAGCATCAGGGCGACTTCAAGAAGATTGTGGAAGGCGTTAACAGCACGCTGGACGCGGTGATCGGGCCTCTGAACGTGGCGGCCGAGTACGTGGACCGCATCAGCAAGGGCGACA
>CAYMDG010000026.1:17067-20410 GCA_964388905.1 uncultured Bacteriovoracaceae bacterium | reverse complement strand
TCTGGAATAACCCTATACCCCAGCCCCCCCACCGTGGGGGGGCAACCCCTTTTCTCTATCCCTTAGAGTCCCTTAATCTTTCTTATCTCAGACCAGTTCAATGGCCATGGCCATACCCATACCGCCGCCGATGCACAGAGATGCCATACCGAGCCCAATGCTGCGCCTTTTCATCTCATTGGCCAGCGCTATGATAATTCGCGCGCCGGTGCAGCCGATGGGGTGGCCGATGGAGATTGCAGATCCGTTCACATTGGTGATGGACCAGTCCATATCCAGCTCCCGCATGCAGGCAATGGCCTGGGATGCAAAGGCCTCGTTCACCTCGAAGAGGCCATAGTCCTTCACCGATGTCTTGGTGATCTTCAGCAGCTTTCTGACTGCCGGTATGGGCCCGAGGCCCATGAAGGAGGGGTCCACGCCGCCTGTAGCATAGCCCTTTATCCTGACGATGGGCTTGAGCCCCATCTCTTTGGCCTTGTCTTCATTCATGACCAGGCAGGCGGCAGCGGCATCATTGATGCCCGATGCATTGCCGGCTGTGACCGTACCGTCCTTTTTGAAAACAGTTGCAAGCTTGCCCATCTTCTCCAGCGTGGTGTCCATGGGTCGCTCGTCCGTGTCAAAGATAATGGGGTCGCCCTTTTTCTTGGGGATCTTCACAGGCACGATCTCGCCTTTTAAGATGCCGGACTTTATGGCAGCCAGCGCTCGCATGTGGCTGTCCACACCCATCTTGTCCTGCTCGGTCCTTGTGATGCCGTATTTTTCAGCGATGTTCTCGGCCGTGATGCCCATGTGATAGCCATAGAAGATCTCATAGAGGCCGTCGAACACCATGAGGTCCATGGTCTTGCCGTAGGGCATGTCCATGCGGTAACCCCACCGTGCCTTGGGCAGCGAGATGGGCGCGTCGCTCATATTCTCCATGCCGCCTGCAATGACAACGTTGTTGTCACCGGCAATGATGGAAGCAGCAGCCAGGGCGATGGCCTTCATGCCCGATGCGCAGACCTTGTTGATAGTGAATGCACCAGTCTCCTTGGGCAGCCCGGCCATGATCATGGCCTGCCTTGCAGGGTTCTGGCCCTGGCCTGCCTGGAGCACGTTGCCCATGATTACCTCATCAACCGTGATGCCTTTGAGGTCTTTGGACCAGCTGGAGTATTTCTCTTCTATGGCCGAGGGGCCTGCATTCTTGAAGGCATCAGGCGCATCTTCCTTGCTCGATGCGGAGACCTCGGGCCTGAGTCCATTCTTATTAAGGACCTCGTGAATAACAAGCGCGCCCAGCTCTTTGGCCGGGACCTCCTTCAAGGTACCACCGAAACCGCCAACAGCTGTCCTTACTCCATCGACAATGACCACCTTCGCCATATTCCCACCTCCAGTTTAGGATATCTTTTCTCAGGGTTACTCTTGTTACTATTTCACAAGAGATCCACATTGGCAAGAATGGAATACAGCCGCATGGGCAGCCTATCGCGGCCTTGATTTAAACAATTCCAGGGTGTAAGTTCGCACCATGGATCTTGACTATGAAGCCCTGCTGAACCGCTACTCCCTCATCCTGTTGGACAGCAAAGGACTTTCAGGCGAGACGTACCGGGCTTACCTGGGCGATATCAGACATTTCATCAGCTTTATTACCGAGCGTCAGGTCTGTTTCCCGGACCGCCTCATGGTGCGGTCCTACATGCTCACTCTCAGGACGCGCTATTCGCGCACCTCGGTCAACCGAAAGCTGAGCGCCATCAAAGGGTTCTTCGACTTTGTGATGCACTCCGTAGAGCTGCCCATGAATCCCTTCGGCCACGTGAGGTCCCTCAAGCACAGGGAACACCTGCCGCAGTTCCTGAGCCATGACGAGGTGTTCGACCTCATCGATGCAGTGCTGGATTCCCGGGACAGGGCCATCCTCGAACTGCTCTACTCTACGGGCATCCGGGTGGGAGAGGCCGAAACCATGAAGTGCTGTGATGTGGATATGCAAAAGGGCTTCATCATGGTTACCGGCAAGGGGTCCAAGCAGCGCTATGTGCCTGTGGGTGAAAGGGCACTCAGCGCTATAAGCAGTTACCTGGGAACCAGGGGTATCAATGATTCCATTTACTGCACCGAGCCGCTGTTTCTTAACAGCAGGGGAAACCCCATGAAATCAAGGAGCATCAGGAGGGTCATCTACCAGTGGGCCTTGCAGGCTTCACTTGCCAGACATGTGAGCCCGCATGTCATCAGGCATACCTTTGCAAGCCACATGCTCGATGCAGGTGCCGACCTCAGGTCCATCCAGGAAATGCTCGGCCATGCAAGCCTTTCCACCACCCAGCGCTACACCCACTTGAGTGTAGACAAACTCATGGATGTATATGATAAAGCTCATCCGAGGGCAAAGGAGGGATGATGGAGATCCGTGGAACTACCATACTGTGCGTGAGAAAGTCCGGCAAAGTAGTACTCGCAGGCGACGGCCAGGTGACCATGAACAATGTGATCCTTAAGGGCAATGCCAAAAAAGTGAGGAAGATCCATGATAACAAAATCCTGGCCGGATTTGCCGGGTCAACATCAGATGCATTCACCCTCTTTGAACGCTTTGAGGACAAGCTGAAGGAATACCGGGGAAACCTCACCAGGGCCGCTGTGGAGATGGGAAAAGACTGGAGGACCGACAGGGTGCTCAGGAGGCTCGAGGCCCTCATGATAGTAGCTGATACCGCCAACACCTTCATCCTGTCAGGCACCGGTGATGTGGTGGAGCCCGACGACGATGTCTGCGGCATCGGCTCCGGGGGCAATTACGCCTTTGCAGCAGCCAAGGCCCTCCTGAAGTACACGGACCTTGGCGCCAAGGAGATTGCAACCTATTCCATGGAGATTGCATCCGACATCTGCATCTATACGAATAAAGCCATACAATACGAGGAGCTGTGATGAGCAACCTTACACCCAAAGAGATCGTCACCGAACTCGACCGGTACATCGTGGGCCAGGACAAGGCCAAGCGGGCCGTGGCGATTGCACTGCGTAACCGCTGGAGGCGCCAGATGGTGTCCCCTGACATGAAAGACGACATCTATCCCAAGAACATCATCCTCATAGGCCCCACCGGCGTGGGCAAGACCGAGATCGCCCGCAGGCTGGCAAGGCTATCGAATTCACCGTTCATAAAGGTTGAGGCATCCAAGTTCACCGAGGTCGGCTATGTGGGCAGGGATGTGGAGTCCATTATCCGCGATCTCATGAGGATGGGCATCCAGATGGTGCAAGCCGAGGAGAGCGAGAAGGTAAAATCAAAGGCCCTGGAGCAGGCCAAAGAGCGCATCCTCGACCTCCTGCTGCC
>CAYMDG010000026.1:6294-16967 GCA_964388905.1 uncultured Bacteriovoracaceae bacterium | reverse complement strand
AATCAGGAAGTGGGTCGCCTTATCGATATGGACAAGGTGAACCAGGAGGCTCGCTTCCGTGTGGAAAACTCGGGCATCGTGTTCATAGACGAACTCGACAAGATCGCGGGCAGGGAATCGGGCCGAGGACCGGATGTGTCCCGGGAAGGTGTGCAGCGTGACCTGCTGCCCATCGTTGAGGGGACTGCGGTGAACACGAAGTTCGGACCGGTGAACACGGACCATATCCTATTCATAGGCGCAGGGGCCTTCCATGTGAGCAAACCCTCCGATCTCATCCCCGAGCTTCAGGGCCGCTTCCCCATCCGGGAGGAGCTTGGCCCCTTAAGCAAGGAAGATTTCATCCGCATCCTCATGGAGCCCAAGAACGCCCTCATCAAGCAGTATCAGGCACTGCTTGCCACCGAGGGTGTCGAACTGGTCTTCACGGATGATGCGGTCTCCGAAGTCGCGGCCATTGCCGAGTACATAAATGACCATACCGAGAACATCGGCGCACGCAGGCTCCATACCGTGCTCGAAAAAATGCTCGAAGACATCTCCTTTACAGCCAAAGAGCTCGTAGGCAAGGTGACGGTGGATGGGGCATATGTCAAAGAGCGGCTGGAACCCCTCATGAGCAGGGAAGACCTCAGCAGATACATCCTGTAAGCCTCAAGAGCAGAAAGGGAGACACATGATATTAAAAGGAAGCTTCATCAATGAAATCGGAGACGGTGACCGTGTAAAGGCAGTGTTCCTGGTCTCCGAGCGAAGGCTGCTTACTGCCCGCAACGGGAAACCCTATGGCAAGATCATCCTGTCCGACAAGACCGGCGATATTTTAGGCATGGTCTGGGATGAGGCCCAGGAGCAGGTTTCAATCATTGCGCCGGGAGACGTGGTCGGGGTAAGGGCGAGCGCCGAGTCATACGAGAACCGCCTGCAGCTCAGGATCGAGAAGATCACGAAGCTCTCGGACCAGGAGGTGGACATCACAAGCCTGGTGCCTTCGGCCAGCAGGGATATAACCTCTATGGCCGACGAGTTCGAACTGGCCTGCAACAGCATCAAGAATCCTCAACTACGCCTCCTTATTGAGCGCATATTCGCAAGACCAGGTGTGCGGGAAGGATTCATGAAGGCCCCTGCTGCCAAAGGGATACATCACAACTACATAGGAGGCCTCCTGGAGCATTCCCTCTATATGCTGCGGGCCATGGACGCCTTGCTGCCTGTCTATGCCCATATGGGTTTCAACCGGGATATGCTCGTGGTAGGTGCCATCGTGCATGACCTGGGAAAGATCTATGAATATACCTACACCAAGATCATCGATATCACACCCATGGGCAGGCTCCTGGGACATATCTACCTTTCCGCGAACATGGCTGACCAGGCTGCATCATCCATTGATGGTTTCCCTGAGGAACTCAAGCTCCAGCTCCTCCACATGATACTGGGGCACCACGGACAGCTCGAATTCGGCTCGCCCAAGCTGCCCATGAGCAAAGAAGCCATCTTCCTCCACTTGCTCGACGACCTTGATGCCAAGCTGACCGGCATCTGCTCCATCATAGACGCCACACCGGAAGAAGAATCCTTTTCCGCATTTTCGAGCATCTACAACCGGCACCTCTATACCAAGAGATATCGGGACGAGGAGTAAAGGCGCCAGTCTATACCTGTTCGGCAAGCCGCTGGGCAAAGCGCGTATACCGGGTCCTGCTCCGGCTGTTTTCCACGCTGAGCCTTACTGCCCTGGCCGAGCCGATGGTCAAGACAAGCCGTTTGCCCCGTGTTACCGCCGTGTACAGCAGATTTCTTGCAAGCATGACATAGTGCTGGGTATGGACAGGAATTATCACGCAGGTATATTCAGAGCCCTGCGCCTTATGGATAGTCGTTGCATAGGCGACAACCAGATCATCCGCGTCAGCAGAACCGTACAGGACCATCCGGTCGTCATACCCTACCTGAAATGAGCCTTCCTTTTCGTTTATGTCCATCAGATAACCGATGTCTCCGTTGAAGACTTCCAGTTCATAATTATTGCGGGTCTGCATCACCTTGTCGCCTATACGGAACTCCGTGTTGCCCCTCCTGTATGGCCTGCCTTCGGGATTAAGCGCCTGCTGCAGATTCCTGTTCAGGTTCTCCACCCCAAGGATTCCTTTGTGCATGGGGCTTAACACCTGCACGTCCCCCAGGGGGTCCAGTCCATATTTGAGGGGCAGCTCCCGTGTTACCTGTCGGAGGACCTCGGCCAGGACTTTCTCCGGATCTTCCTCTGGAATGAAGCGGTATTCCCCACTGTCATCTTCAGGGATCTCCGGCATCATACCCTGGTTGATCCGGTGGCTGTTGACGATGATCCGGCTCGTCAGCCCTTGCCTGAAGATCGTGTCCAGCCTTACAACAGGGATGATCCCGGATATGATTATGTCCTTCAGGCAGTTGCCTGGCCCAACGGAAGGGATCTGGTCGACGTCACCGACAAACACCAGGGTCGCGCCGGGGGTAATTGCCTTGAGAAGATGATGGAGCAGCGATATGTCCACCATGGAAAACTCGTCCACGATAATAAGGTCCGCCTCCAGAGGGCTTCCTTCATTGCGCTGAAATATCCCCTGCATGGGGTTGAATTCCAGCAGCCTGTGTATCGTGCTCGATTCCTTGCCGGTGGCCTCGGTCATACGTTTTGCCGCGCGGCCTGTGGGGGCACACAAAAGAATCTTTGCATCCATTCCCTTAAACATATGAATGATCGCAGTGATGGTGGAGGTCTTTCCCGTCCCCGGGCCGCCGGTGAGAATCATGCACGTCTTCAGTGCTGCGCATTTGACAGCCTCTTTCTGCCGTGTGGATAATTCGATGTGATACCTTTCTTCCATCCACCCGATTGCCCCATGCGCATCGACACAGGCAATGTTTTTATGGGCCATGTTCAACATGGACAGATTCATTGCCGCATATTTCTCTGCCATGTGAAGCGAAGGGTGGTATATGGCATCTTCATCCTGGCTCCTGTCTTGAATTTTCTCTATGTACACATGGTTCATGGACTCGAGTTCTAAAACATTCCCAGAGATGATCTTTCTGTCGATACCGAGGATTTTTTCTGTTTCCTGCAGCAGGAGACGGCGCGGAAGATACGTATGCCCCTGCAGGGTGGCAAGCTCGAGCACATAGATGATGCCTGCGCAGATTCTCTCAGGGGAATCCTTGGCAATGCCTGACTTCTCGGCGATCCGGTCCGCGGTCATAAAACCCACACCCTGGATATCGATGGCAAGGCGGTAGGGGTTGTTTCTGATAACATCTATGGTGTTGTTGCTGTACTTTTTGAAAACCTTTGATGCGAGACCGGCGGTAATCCCCTGGCTGTAGAGGAACACAAACGTGTCCCGCAGAATTCTCTTGTCTTTCCATGCGTGCAGGATGGATTGGGCGCGTTTACGTCCGATGCCGGCGACTTCCCTGAGCCGGTGCGGCTCAAAATCGATGACCTTGAATGTGTCCATGCCGAAGGCGTCAACAATACGCTTTGCAAGCTCAGGTCCTATCTCTTCAATCTCGGAGGTGAGGTAGGACCTTATGCCTTCCATGGTAACCGGGGGCTTGGCCTCGAATTCCGCTGCCTGAAACTGCCGCCCGTATTTCGGGTGGACAACCCACGAACCCTTGAACTGGTAGAGGTCCCCGATACAGGGCAAGGGAAGAAAGGCCACGACATTTATGGATGATTCGTCAGGGCCCTGGGGCCTGACCCGGGCAATTGTGTAGCCCGTGTCTTCCCTATGGTAGCGAACGTGCTCGATCACCCCGGACAGGATTATGGCAGCATTTGAGCTGCCGTTTTTCAATGTCGGTGTGTCAGCGTCTGTATTTTCCTTGACCATCCCTACTCCCTGAAAGACTATACATCATGATGTCCGGATAATAACCACGAAAATATATCTCCATAGGGATCTAAATATTTTAAAGTCTCATAAAAGAATGACGAGAAGATAAACATGGATGTATTCCGGCCCATTCCCATTGATGTCATTCAGATCAACGAGAAATCCATAGTGGATCTTTTTATAAAGCAAGAGGACAGGCTTATGCCCTTCCTCGCCAAGGATGGTATCTTCACCAGGAATCACCTTGACGAACTAAACCATCATGGCGTCTGCAAAATATTCATACGGGGCAGGGAGTCCGATGCCTTTGAAAAATACGTAAGCACCCACACGGACAAGATCCTCACTGATCCGGCTGTTCCCTCAAAGGTCAAGGCCGCGACATTCTATGTATCTTCCATCCATGCCCTGAAGAACGCATTTGAAGAACCGGACTCAGAAAAGATCGAGAAGATACAGCACACCCTTAGATCCATGCTCAAGAACATCATGAAGAACCAGATCCTTATGAGTGACCTTTTCTCCATTACGGATTACGATTTTACCACCTACACCCACAGTGTCAACGTCGGCATCTTCGCCACTTCGCTTGCCATCCAGTATTATAATAGCGAGAGTGCGATAGATCTGAAGCAGCTTGAACACCTGAGCTACGGCTATTTCCTCCACGATATCGGAAAATCAAAGGTGCCGCTAACCATACTCAGGAAGCGCGGGAAATTGAGCGAAGCCGAGTGGGTCATCATGAAGAAGCATCCCGAATGGGGTTATAACATTCTTATGGAAACCGGTCATCTCACGGATGAAGCTGCCTATATCTCCATGCAGCATCATGAACGTCCGGACGGTTCAGGCTATCCTTCGGGTACAAAGGAAATCCACCCGTGCGCCAGGATCTGCACCATTGCCGACATATTCGATGCCTTGACATCTATCAGGCCCTACAAGACCGCCATGAAGCCGTTCGATGCATTGAAACTCATCAAGCTCGAAGCGCTGACGGCATTTGACCGCAGCCTCCTCAATACCCTGGTCAAGCTGTTGGGACCCCAGGGGGGACACAAAGAAACTCCTTATTCAGATGATTTTCGGAATTTGACACATTCTCACACAGATAAATGCCACTGAAGGATACTCCTTTATAATCCCCCTTTCTATTCAGGCTCCGGGAACACGGGCTTTTGCTTTAACAGGAAGGCGGTAATTCCATGGATGCATTCGCCACCGGCAATAAGGGCGACCGCCTCTTCGGTCTCAAGATCCAGGGCATCCATGGTGCTGATATCCACGGTCTTCCTGATCACCTTCAAGGAGTGCCGTACGGCATGCGGGCCATTTTCTGCAATGGACCGGGCCAGCTCCCGTGCAACCTCCATGGCCTTGCCCGAAGGGCTGATACGGTTTATAAGGCCCATCTGCAAGGCCTCCTCCGCACCCACCTTGCGGGCCGTGAGGATAAGATCTGCTGCCTTGGAAACCCCCAAAAGCCTCGTGAGCCCCACCACCCCGCCATGGTCGGGCATGAGCCCGAGCCTTACCTCGGAGAAGCAGATGGCCGCGCCTGGGTCCATGACTCGCAGGTCACACCGCGTGGCAATCTCGGCCCCTCCGCCGTACGCTAGCCCGTTTATCGCCGCTATAACCGGGACCGGGAGCATGACAAGGCTGTCGGTGGTTGTCCTTACACGGCGGATGAGGTCATAGGCAGGTCCTTTCTCGTGTTTCTGCACCGCATCGACAAGGCGGGCCACCATGGGATTTTCCGGGTTAACGTCGAACCCGGCGCAAAATGCCCTTTCTCCGGAGCCGGTAAGCACCACGACCCTGGGCAGGCGTGCCTTGAGGTCTGCCACTACCATCTCCATGCAGTCCCACATATGCTCATCGAGGGTGTTCTGTCTGTCCGGCCGGTCAAAGGTAACAACCGCGATCTCATCTTCCCGCTCGATCCGGATACCGTAATCAGCCATGGGCAATCTCCCGGAGAATTCTTAAGTTTATCTTAAAAGGCCTTGCCAAAGGTATTGAGATGGACAAACGCATCTAATTCCTTACGGGGCGGCCCCTGCTTGGGTTCCATGGCAGGCCTTCCCACCGGCAGCACCGCCACCACCTCGTAGCCATCGGGCAGGCCAATGACCTTCTTGCAGGCATCATGGTCCATAAGGCCGACCACAACGGTTCCAAGCCCCAACTCATGGGCCTTGAGGCAGAGGTTCTGGACAGCAATACCGAGGTCGAACATGAACCAGTTGGGAAACTTGGTCACATCCTTGCCGCCATAACACCCCGACACACCGGTCTTTGCACATGCCACGATAAGTACTGAAGCCGCAAGCGAGCACTTTGTGCCAGGGTTCTTATCCACGTAGGTGCCGGCTACTTTTTCGATAAGACCCCTGTCGCGGACAACCACGAATTCCCACACCTGGGTATTTGCCCAGGATTGCGCAAGCCTGGCTGCCTCAAGCAACTGTTTGATCTCCTCGTCTGTCACGGTATAATCCGTGAACTTTCTCACGCTCCTTCTGTGCAGGATGGCATCGGACAGTTCCATAAAACCCCCTCTCTTAATAATGTTTGAATAACCGTTTAAGGTATGACAATCATACACCCGAGTATGCCTGAATGTCACCGTTTTCATAGCAAGAATATTTGGTGATTTATATGGCAGCATGATTTTACTTTAAGAGGAGATCATATGGATATCATACTTACCCCCGAAGAGGTCAGAGTCTTGGGAAGCCTGCTGGAGAAGGAGCTGTCTACGCCGGAGTATTATCCCCTTACCCTAAACGCCCTTGTCGCTGCATGCAACCAGAAGACAAGCCGGTCCCCGGTGGTCTCATATGAAGAGAAGACCGTGCTTGGCGCCCTTGCAAGACTGGAGAAGAAACGCCTGGTCTGGCAAAGCAGCTTGGGCCGGGTGCCCAAGTATGAGCAGTCATTTGTAAAGAACATGAAACTGATCAATTCCGAGGCGGCCGTACTGAGCTTGTTAATGCTCAGAGGACCTCAGACCATTGGTGAAATAAAGGTCCGTACCGAACGGCTTTACGCCTTTGCCGATCTGGAAAAGGTGAATGAAGCCCTTCTTGACCTCATAGAGGCAGGTTTTATCGTAAAATTCCCCCGAATGCCCGGGCAGAAGGAGTCCCGCTACGCGCACCTTTTATCCGGCCAGCCGGAGGATATTGGCCGGGAAGTACCAGGTTCTGCTGGAATGGACAGCGCTATTCAAAGCGGAGATGAGCGAATAACTGAGATACAAGACGAGCTGAAGGCATTGCGCCGGGACTTTGAAGATCTCAAACTCAAAATGACTGCTTTCATGGAACAGTTCAGGTAGATGAAAAAGAGAGGGGAGGGCAAATGCCCTCCCCTCTCTTTTAGTATTGAGGATTACTGAAGTCTGTTTGTTAGTCGTTCATTGCGTATTCGCCGTTGAGGACGGATACGTACTTCTCCCATACCTTGTTGTACTGCTCGGGGTTGGGGACTGCCTTGATGAGCATGATCTTGGTGCAGTATTCCCGCTGCTCGTCTTTGGAACTGTGGTTGCCGTAGATCTGCAGGGCAAAGTGGGCGAAGTCGCGCACCATGAAGTCGAAGATCTGGTTCAGTACGTCCGCATCAAGTCCGTCGAACTTGGCCTGTTCCAGGATAAGCTGGCCGTAGACCACGATGGAGAACATCTCGCCCACCGGCAGGGACCATGAGGGGTCCATATCCTGGGCCTTGTCAGGGCCGGCCTTTTCCAGCATCTCCTTGAAGATCTCGATCTGCTTGATGAAGGTGGCCACGTTGGGCAGGCCTTTGTTGGCCTCGAAGACAGGCTTGTAGTCGTGGAACTGGACCTTGCCCAGACCCTTGGTGGGGCCCTGGTTGAACAGGAACGAGTCATCCTTGAGCGAGAAGTCCGGTGCCACGGGGGCGTAGTCGGCCGGGGTGAAGAAGTAGTTCTTCATGAACTTGCGGATGAGCTGCACGTTCACGTGCACCGTGCCCTCGAGCTTGGACGGGCCGCGTACGTCGGCGGCCGCCATGTGGAAAATCGTGTCCTTCTCGAAACCCTTGGCGGCGATCACGTCCCAGAGCAGGTTGACCACCTCTTCGGACTGCAGGGTCACCTTCATCTTGCTGGTGGGGTTATAGAGCAGGTAGCGGCGGTCATTCTCTCCGGCGCCCCTGAAGTAGTCTGTGGAGCGGCGCTGATACATCTTCATGGCAACGAGCCTGAGCCAGGCATCCATGAAGTTCTTGCGCACATGCGGCATGTCGGTGACCTTCACGCCGTAGAGGATACGGTTGGAAGCGTGCGTGATGGCCTCGTAGAAGCAGTGCTCGGAAATACCGATGGAGGCAGGGCCTATGTTGAACTTGCCGATGTTTACCGTGTTGAGCGCCGAGTCCCACGCGTGGGGCCCTCGGGATAGGATGTCGTCTTCGGTGATGGGGTAGTCGTGTAGCGCGAAGTTGGACACGTACTCCTGGTGGCTGATGACGTTCTTCTTCAGCTCATAGGCCTTATGGCGGTAGTTGGTGGAAAAGAAGGTATAGTCATCGGTGCCGTCCTTGACCTTGCCCAGGGTAGAGACCATCTCGGCCTCATTGCCGTTGCCGATGTAGTACTTCTCGCCGTTGGCCAGAAACGTGCCGTCTCCCTTGGGGGTCAGCGTTGTCTCAACGGAGTAGATATCAGCTCCATGGGTGCGTTCCGATAGTCCGAAGGCGAAAATGGCGCCGCCCTTAAGCAGTTGTGCTGCCTTCTTCTTGGCCGTCTCGTTGGGGCTCATCCATATGGGCCCCAGGCCCAGGATCGTCACCTGGAAGCAGTACCAGTATCCCAGCCCGTAAAAGGCCAGAACTTCTGAATATTCACTGTTGCGGGCCGTGTCCCAGCGGGCGTCCGGATCACCCTCGGCATACTGCTTGGGGGTGAGCAGCTTGAAAAAGATCCGTTCCCTGGCGAGGAAATCAATAAACTCCCGGTACCAGAGCTTCTTGTTGTAGTCATCGAGCAGTCTTTCCTTACCCATGTTCTCGAAGAAGGCAATGGTCTTGTCCATAATGGCCTTTGATCCCTCGTCGGCCATGAGGCTCTTGTACTTCTTGGGCTGAATCAGCAAATTCATATACTTCTCCTTTCCTGGTTATGTTCAGAATTTTTCACTGTGGTGCTTCATGCGTGATGTTCATTTCAAAAGGTTACAGCACCTTCCTTTCATACATGAACATGCCTGAAAAGAAAATGGTTTTGTGAAATGATCGTTCACCGTACTTTTACAGTTCATGTCCATTCTCATTGTGTGACCCTCCGGCAAAGCCCTCTTTATATGTTCACCTGCAGAGTGGCCGGGAGCAGCAATCCGGCCTCGAAGGCCTGCCTCTCCAGGTCTTCCCTGAAGTCGGGGTGTGCGATGGAGATCATGGCCTTTACCCTTTCCGGCAGCGACTTCATGTAGAGGTCTGCAACGCCGAACTCGGTCACAATATACATGGCGTCTGACCGTGGAGTGGTCACCACCGTGCCAGGGGCGAAATTCAGCACGATCCTGGTCATGATCGAGCCGTCCTTGTTCTTCCCTGTGGACGGCAGGGCGATGAACGACTTGCCTCCCTTCGAGGCGATAGCACCGCGGACGAAGTCGGCCTGTCCGCCGGTGGCGCTGTACTGGGTGTGGCCGATGGTCTCGGATGCTATCTGGCCGGTGAGGTCCACGGTGAGGCCTGCATTGATGGAGCACAGGTTGTCGTGACGCCTGATGGTGTCATAGTCGTTCGCGATCTGAATGGGCATGGAAAGGATGGTCGGGTTGTTATCGACGAAATCCAGGAGTCTCTTGGTGCCGATGATGAGGCCGCCCACCGCGATCTTGTCCCGGAAGATGGTTTTCTTCTTCCCGGTTATCACACCCAGCTCTGCAAGCTCGGCCACCGCGTCGGAGAGGATCTCTGCATGAACTCCCAGGTCCTTCTTCTCGTGGAGGAAATAGGCAACGGCGTTGGGGATGCCCCCGATGCCCAGCTGGATGGTGGCCCCGTCCGGAATGCGCTCCGCGATGTATTCGCCGATCTTCTTCTCCAGGTCGGTGATCTCGATCTCAGGCACGATGGGGAGGTCATGGTCCTTCTCCACGATGTAGTCGATCTCGCTCACGTGGATCATGTTCTCGATGCCGTGGATCCAGGGGGTCTTGGCGTTGACCTGGGCGATGACCTTCCGGCACTTGGTCGTGGAGAATCTCCCGTAGACCACTCCGCAGGGCCCGTAGTTCATGTAGCCGCGCTCGTCGGGCGGTGTCACCTCGATCATGGCCACGTCTTTCGCATTGGCTATTTCAAGGGCTCGATAGGCCTTGGAAAGGTGCATGGGGAAGGGCACCACGTTGCCCTGGGGTATGAACATCCTCTCCAGAGGGCCGCAGTAGCCGCTGTAATAGGTGATCTTGCCGACGTAGTCGCCGCCAAGGAACGCGTAGGGATAGATCATGAGGTTGCTCGCGATCTTCACCTTCTGAATCTCGTCCTTGCGGGCCGCGAGCGCATTTAAAATATCGATGGGCGCGCTGTTGACCGGCGGCACGATGATCCAGTCGCCCGACTTGACCTGGGCGGCCGCCTCCTCAGCGGTAACCAGCTTGCTCTTGTACTCTTCCTTCCATCCACTCAGTCCGGCCATATGGTTTCCTCCTTTGGTGCTATGTTGATCCTCTATAATTAGCAGGGGGTATGCCATGATTCAAGGGGGTCCAGAATATTGGTATTAATGATTATTTACATTGATGC
>CAYMDG010000026.1:3342-6194 GCA_964388905.1 uncultured Bacteriovoracaceae bacterium | reverse complement strand
GGCCTTGTGGTCATCCACGCCGACGGCGCAATCGGCCTGGTAAAAGATCTGCCGGTGGATGTATCAAGAAGGCTTTCCCGCATCAATACCAAAGAGCGACTTGGTGAACTGGTCGATGCAATGCGCAGGCTCTCTCTGCAGGACTCCCTTGGCGAGAACGCAAGGATGTCGCTCCTGATCAAGGCGGGCCGGGAACATGATGCCGCGCTGTTCGCCCGGGAGATTGCCCATATGGCCGTCCGCTCGGACAACAAACCCAGGGCCATTGAACTCCTGGAGAAGGCACTGGCACTGAGCAGTCCCCACGCGGGAATTCCTGAATGGGATCCGCTCTTCCTCGAAATAGTCAACGAGCTCTGCAGGCTCAGGATCAACCTGATCAAGGACATCCCCGGCATACCCGTGCTGCTGGAGCAGGCCTATCCGGTGGCCGAACGTCTGGGCGATCTGCGGACGCTTGCACGCTGCGATCTGGTCATGGGCCTGTACAAGTATGTCATCGGCCGGACAAACGAAGGGTTCGCCCTTATCGAGTCCGGCCTGAGGCAGACCGAGGCCCTGGGCGATGAAGACATCATGGCCATCTCGGCCGAATTCCGGGGCATCTACTATTATCTCCAGGGCAAGTACAAGGAAGCCGTGGACAGCTTCGAAGCCGTTGTGCGCCAGGGCAGCCTGAAATCGGGCCAGACCGCGCTGACTTTCCTGCCGGAGCACCTTGCCTCGTCATCGGCTCTCGGCTACTGCAGCGCCCTTCTGGGCCAGTACCACCGGGCCATCGGCGTGCTCGATTCACACTGGCGGAGATCGCGCATGGAGAAGGGCAACCGCAACAGCTGCTTCTTCGAGGCACTGCTCGGCATCGTTCTCATCATCATGGGCCGCAGGTCAGAGGCACATGCGCACCTTGAGTCCGCCAGGAAGGAGGCGGAAGAGACAGGCAACACCGCTGCCATGCATGTGGTGATGAAGGGCCTCTCCTATTACAGCTATTTTGAGGGAGACCTTGATGAGGCCTACCGCATTACAAAAGACATGGCATTTACCGAGGCCATAGGCCCGCAGTACAACTGGCCGGTGACCCTGGAGATGCTCTATGCCTTTGAGCTCAAGGGGTTCCCGCCCATTCTTTCCTTTGGGCTCGAAGGGGAGATGGAACGTGTCCTTGCCGGTCCCAATCTCCACCTCAGGGGTGTTGCCCTGCGGATCAGGGCACTGCAGGCCAGGAGCCGGGGTGAAAATGCCGAGATTGTACTCTCGCTGATGGAGGCGAGTGAATCCGACCTGCTCAGGACAGGCGACCCCATCGAGCTGGCCAAGACCAGGGCCGAGATGGCCCGCGTAAAGCTCGGACAGCGCGACCGCCCATCCGCCCGCAACCTTGCGCTCATGGCCTGGGAGGGCCTTGGCGGGTACGGACGGGAATTCTTCCCGGACGACCTTATGCCCCTGCTGCGGATCGGAGTACCAGCCAGGGGCGGCAGCCACACTCAGGAGCTCATCGACCGGTTCATGGACCTCATGGATGAGTTCGTGCCGAGTGCCGACCGCGAAGAACTTTTAACACGTCTTGTCTCGGCGGCTACCAGGTTCTTCAGTGCCGAGCGTGGCGGGCTGTTCTGGTTCTCCGGACCCCGAGAGGTTTCAAGGCCGGTATTGAGGGCGTCGAGCAACCTCGACAAATCCGAGGTCTTCTCCGAATCGTTCCGTTCCACGCTGGGCCTTGTGTTCAGGGTGTTCCGCAACGCCGAGCCCCTCGTCATGAGGACAGGCGAGCAGCTCAGCTTCACTGGAGAGAACCATCAGGCCCTGTCCGTCATCTGCCTGCCGATCTTTCTGGGAGGAGAGGTGCGCGGGGTGCTTTATCTGGACAACACCTATATCGATCCCGGCAGCGACGTAATCGATCGCGATGTTGTGGTAAGGGTAGCCCGGCATATCAGCATCTCCGTCGAACGGATTTTTCACTATACCGGTATGATGGAAGCCAGGGTTCCATCCTCACAGGTACTGGCCGAGACAGCGGAGGCACCGGGCAGGATACTCGGCAAGAGCACGCTCATGACCGGGCTGCTTGCCCAGGCCGGCCAGGCGGCCGTGACGGACGCCACAGTTCTTATCACCGGCGAGACGGGTGTGGGCAAGGAGCTTCTCGCCCGAAGGATCCACGATAGCGGCAAACGGAAGTCCGGACCTTTTGTGACAGTAGACCTGGCCGCTGTACCTGAAACGCTCGTGGAAAGCGAGCTCTTCGGCCATGAGAAGGGCGCTTTTACAGGGGCCGACCGGCAGAAGTCGGGCAGAGTGGAGATGGCGCACGCCGGCACGCTTTTCATCGACGAGATCGGAGACGTTGGGCCTTCGGCCCAGGTGAAGCTCTTACGGGTTCTCCAGGAGAAAAGCTTCAGCCGCGTGGGAGGCACCCGCACACTGGTTTCGGATTTCAGGCTTATTGCAGCGACAAATCGTGATCTGGCCGCAGACGTGGCCCAAGGACGTTTCCGGCAGGACCTCTATTACCGGCTCAATGTGATCCCGCTCGTCCTGCCGCCGCTACGGGAGCGCGGGGAAGACGTCATCATCCTGGCAAAGGAGTTTCTGAGTCAGTATGCAAGGAAATACCACCGGGTGCTGCCTGATCTTACCGATGACGACATCTCCGCACTGACGGCCTATCCCTGGCCCGGGAATGTGCGCGAGCTGAAGAACGTCATGGAACGCACGGCTATCCTTTCTTCGAGCGAGAGGCTCCAGCTGAACCTGCCGGTGTCCCGAAATATCAGCGTGGAGCCGTCGTTTACAGACAGGCCGACCATGGATGAGCTTCAGCGCCGGTATATCTCCCATGTGCT
>CAYMDG010000026.1:0-3242 GCA_964388905.1 uncultured Bacteriovoracaceae bacterium | reverse complement strand
TTGATCCCATAGGCGGTATAAGCGGGGACATGCTCTTAGGTGGCCTGATACATCTTGGCTGCCCTGTAGAATACCTCGAGGATATCTTCAGCAAGCTCACTATCGGACCGTTCTCATTTCACACGGAACCGGATTCCATTAACGGTATCTCCTGCATCCATGTCCGGTTCGATATCCCGGCCACGGATCACGGCAGGACCTATGCGGTCATACGCGACGAGATCCTGGTCTCGCTCCCCGCTGCCATACGGCGTGGGGCCCAAAAAGTCTTTGAGGTGCTTGCCCGGGTCGAGTCAGAGGTTCATGCTTGCCCCATCGAGGATGTCCACTTTCATGAGATCGGGGCCATGGACTCTATCCTTGATATTGTAGGGATATCGGCGGCCTTTGTTTTCCTTGGTGTGGAAGTGATCTATACTCGCCCTGTTCCTCTGGGCAGCGGTTTGACAGACTCATTGCACGGGAAAATCCCGGTCCCTGCTCCGGCAACGGTGAAGCTGCTGGAAGGGATGAAGGTGAGGCCGTCAACCATTGCAGCAGAGCTCACCACGCCCACAGGGGCGGCAGTGCTGAAAGCCCTGGCGGATAAGGGCGAACCTCCCCCAGAGATCATTATCAAATCAGTGGGCTATGGGTGCGGGACAAAAAGGTTTGAGAACTGGCCCAACCTCTGCCGCATCATGCTCTGCGAAACCGATCCCGCAGCACGCTCGGAAAGGACATACAAGGTTGAGGCCGACATAGATGACATGATGCCCGAGGATGTCGTGGCAGCCCTGGACAGGATACTGGACGCGGGAGCCAAGGATGCGGGCATCACCCCGAGGATCATGAAGCATGGCAGGCCGGGCTTCACTGTCTCAGCGCTGTGTGATGAGGACGATCTCAAGGACGTGCTCTCATCCTTTCTCATACATACCTCAACCATAGGGGTGCGCTACCACCTCCTCGAGCGCCTGATCCTTCCACGGCGGCAGCACCGGATTTCCACAAGATATGGTGAGGTGAGCATCAAAGAGGTGGACCTGCCGGACGGCACCAGGCGATCCAAGCCGGAATACACTGACCTCTATGATATTTCGTGCAGAACCGGAATCCCGATTTCAGCGCTACGGGATGAGGTGCAGCGGATAATGCGTGAGAATGGACAGGAGACATGAAAAGCAACAAAGGGAGCGGCCATGATAAATCTACTTGATGCCTACAAGAGGGGGGAACTCAGCGCAGACGAAGTTAAGGAACGTCTCATGCGCATGCTCTATGATGAGGGCGAAGACTTTCTCCTTGATCTCCACCGTTCTCACCGCATCGGCTTTCCCGAAGTGATCTTTGCCGAGGGCAAGACCACTGATCAGGTGATCACCATTGCAAAGAGCCTCTTTGAGAAGAATGGCCATGTGTTTGTCTCTGTCATAGATGAAGAAAAAGAGATACACTTAAGGCATCAGTTTGCACGAGCCGAGATGAAAAAGGCCGGGAGACTCCTGCTCATAAAGAGGCATGGCCTTGCACCACAGAAAATTCCCGGACGCATCGGCATTATAACCGCAGGTACCGCAGATGTCCCTTTCGCCCAGGAGAGCGCACTCATTTTGGAGGAACTGGGCCTTGATCTCATCAGGGCTTTCGATGTGGGTGCATCAGGTATGCATAGACCGCTTCTCGGCCTGAAAAAAGCAAAAGACGCAGATATACTTATCGTTTTTGCGGGCATGGACGGAGTGCTCCCCACACTCATGGCATCGCTCACAGAACTGCCCATCATCGCGGTCCCCACACCGGTCGGCTACGGTCATGGAGGCCTCGGAGAGGCGGCCCTTGCCACTATGCTCCAGTGCTGTGTGCCCGGCGTCATGGTCATGAACATCGGCAACTCCGTGGGGGCTGCGGCCGCAGCCGTGCGGATACTCAAGACCTTCCAGAGGAAAGCGGGTGGAGAGGCTCAATAAACAGGTCAATCTGTTTTTTAAAATAAGTCCGTTCGAAACCTTCACCTTGCAGCCTCTGTGGAGCGCTAACCTTATGGGTCTTTCAAGGCTGCAAGATGAAGGTTTCGAACGGATCATGTTCTCACGCTTCTTAAACGCACTATCCGGGTCTAACCCCATGCACCGGGCCTTACCCCAAAGACCATGCACACAAATAGACCTTGATCCCATGGGAAATAAGGTCTAGACAAGGGCCATGCTTGCCATCGATATCGGCAACACGAACATTACGACTGGCATTTTCGAAGGCAGCGATCTAATAGAGGTATATCGCGTGCCTACAGAAGAGTGCCTCAAGGGATCGGCATTTCTTGCCCATGTCCCAGATCTTTGCAATGCCCTGCCCGACTCGGCTGTCATGGTGAGCGTCCGTAGTGCAGCGGCAAAGATCATCATAAAGGAATTCGAGGAATCGACCGGCGCATCCCCCATGCTCGTGGATGTTACAACGCCCATGGGCATCGAAGTAAGCTATGAGACAAAAGAGACCTTGGGCATGGACAGGCTCGTATGCGCTGCTGCGGCCTTTCACCTGTACAGGGAAAAACACAGGCCTGTAATCGTCATAGATATGGGCACCGCCACAACCATCGACTATGTATCCGAAAACGGTGTCTTCTTCGGCGGCATGATAGCACCGGGCATAAAAAGTGCCTATCAAGGCCTGATCTCGGCTGCCCCCCAGCTACCAAAGCTCCATGACCTCTTTGAGAGTGACCTTGTCGGGACATCCACCGAGGCAAGTGTGCGTTCAGGTGTTGTCATGGGCCATGCATGCATGATCCGAAAGGTTGTGGAGCTGATGGCCCGGCAAAACAAGGCAAAACCTGTAGTCGTTCTCACGGGGGGGACTTCCGGCATGGTTGCAAAGGGGCTTCCCAAAACGTATATACTAGATAACGACCTTATTCTTAAAGGGCTATGCGTCATATGGTCTTTGTTGAATTCAAAAAAATGTTAAGATTTTCTGACCATATATCCGATACCGGCATAACAGGGTTTTTTTATAGAGAAACAACCAAATAAAGTAATGGATTACTTGCTCAAGGACGTAATGGATTACATACTGAAAAAACGAGGGTTAGGAGCATTCCAGCTGCTCCTTATCGTGATTGTTTTCGCCCTTCCCGGCTCTCTGTCTGCCGCAAACAGCGCTGCAGAGGCCTTACAGAGCGCGAATTCAGCTGCCATAGACCTTCATCGTGATACAGACAAGAAGAAGGACAGGGTAAGCTGGATGGCCGTCATCCACAA
>CAYMDG010000025.1:19314-21260 GCA_964388905.1 uncultured Bacteriovoracaceae bacterium | reverse complement strand
GTCCCAACGCCCGGGTCAACCACGGCCAGGTGTATGGTGCCGGCGGAAAAGAACCTGAAGCTGCTTGCCAGCAGCCACCCCGCAGATATGATGCCGAAGGCGTCAACTTCGTGGGTGATGTCAATGATCCTGGCTTCCGGGGCCTGGGTGAGTATGACCGCCTTCACCTGGGCCACATAGGCATCCTTCAGTCCGAAATCCGATATAAAGGTTATGGTGGGGATCATGACCTCTATAGTACGCCAAACCAGGCGGTGGTCAATATGCACCTAAAGGGTATTGATGCATGACCTTCATCAGTCACCCCTTGCATGGCAGGCAATCTTGTTTTATATTCCACGGGATGATAATCAACGAACAGAGCTGTTTCTATCCTGACAGTTACGTATACTTCGACCCGGCATCGAGGGGATTCCCAACCGAAGACATCTTTCTGGATGACCGCATCCACTGCTGGTTCATACGGCCCCAACCGGTCAATGCGAAGCAATCACTGATAGTCCACCTCCATGGCAATGCAGAGAACATGACCTCCCACATCACAGGCGCCATGTTCCTGCTGGAGGCGGGCTATCCTATTTTGGCCTTTGACTACAGCGGCTACGGCCGGTCAAAGGGAACACCGACCCTGGCAGGGATACAGGACGACGCCAGAGTAGTCTTTGGACACATTTTCGCAAACCCCCATACGTTCGGCAACTCGGTCTTCGGGTTCGGCCAGTCCATGGGGGCATATACGCTGGCGAGGGTCCTGCCGGATTTTCCAGGGCTCAAGGGGGCCATATTAGAGGCTGGGTTGCATTCATTCCATGCGTTGTTCTGTGAGGCCTATCCGGCGCTCGAATGTACCGTGCCTGACAAAGGCTATTCGGCCCTTGATACACTGCCTGGCAGTGCCGTACCCAAGCTCTTTATCCATGGGACTGCCGACGGCGTTGTGCCCTTTTCCCACTCTATACGGATGCACGAGGTTGCAGCAGAACCGAAAGATATCCTGATCCTGGACGGTGTCGGCCATATCGATGCCTTCATCTCACGGCATGCCATGACCTATCGGGAGAAGATCCAGCAATTTCTGAAACAGAACAGTTAGCAGCTTGACCGAATATTAATATTTAATATTTATAACCGCGAGGTGAGCTGAAAGCAACGTGTCGTAGGTGTTTGTGTCATGCGTGCAGTCGTTGCCTGCAGCTCTTCGTGATGCAACGGCGCCTCATGATGAAGTCCTTAGGGTGTGCGGTCGTAAGTTGCTGATCATGTATAATGGCGCCTTCATGATGCCCCTCGCGGTCAGATGAGAACCTGCGTTCCCTTATCTGCCTGAATCAGGTAAACAAGCCGGCCAGGCCTTCCCAGTAGAGAGTTCCCCAGGAGTTTATCTTGGGGTCTGTCTTGCAGGCAGGGCAGAAGTG
This sequence comes from uncultured Bacteriovoracaceae bacterium, assembly GCA_964388905.1. Lineage (GTDB taxonomy): Bacteria > Desulfobacterota > Desulfomonilia > UBA1062 > UBA1062 > MWEI01. Next base: position 19,845 of record CAYMDG010000025.1, on the reverse strand, counting down.
GACGACTATGATGTTTTCCGGGTTAAAGGTGGTGATCTCCTGGTGTCCGCAGTGTCTGCATACCGGAGTCCCGCACCCTGAGCATGAGGTTTCGGTATGGATGCCACATGAGCAAGCATCGAGTTTCCGTGCCGGTTGCATTGAGATGCCCCCTTTCATGCCTTGTTGATTTCGTTGGTTGTTATGAAAGTGGTTGCCATTTCTATGCCAAGGGGAAAGGCAGGTGCAGTCAGAGGTTTGAGATAAAAATGTCGAGGAAAATCAAGAAGAAACTCATTAACCCCTCGATTGTCTACCCATGAAACCATAAGCCGGCACTGGTCCGCATGCCATAAATTTATGGCGTCTGTACCATAAGGGATGTCCTGATCGTCCTTGAAGCAGTATTCTTCGTCATGTACCCTATCTCCTATCGCAGGCATTCCCTTTCCAGAGATTCACTTTGCGCTATGAGCTTATAGATATCCAGGATCAGGGCCACAGTGCCGTCGCCCAGGATGGTAGCCCCTGATACCCCCTCGATGTTCTTCA
>CAYMDG010000025.1:14658-19214 GCA_964388905.1 uncultured Bacteriovoracaceae bacterium | reverse complement strand
GGGGAGAACAAAGGAGTCGTTATCAAGGTTCACGAGCAGACCGTCAATAATGGCCAGTGTCAAAGGAAGCTTCAAGGTGATGGTGGAACCACGGCCCTTGGCGCTTTGAACCTCAACAGATCCGCCCAGGCCTTCGATGCTGTTTCTGACCACATCCATGCCGACACCCCTTCCCGAGACGCCGGTCACGCTTGAAGCCGTGGAAAAACCAGGCGCGAAAATGAGATCGTACAGTTCGCGTTCGGTGAGCGCCGCATCGGGGTTGATGATGCCCTTTTCTATGGCCTTTGCCCTGATGGCATCTCCGTTGAGTCCTGCGCCGTCGTCGGCGATTGAGATCAGGACATAGGCGCCCGAGTGCTGGGCCGAGATCTTGATGATACCTTGAGCGGATTTACCTGAGACGGTTCTGATCTCCGGCGGCTCGATGCCATGATCGATGCTGTTGCGGATGAGATGGACGAGCGGGTCGGAAAGCTTGTCGATGACGGTCTTGTCGAGCTCGGTCTCTTCGCCTTCCATAATGAAGCCTATGTCCTTGCCAAGCTCGGTGGACAGGTCACGCACCAGGCGCTTGAACTTGGCAAAGGTCGTCCCGATGGGCAGCATCCTGATCCCCATGGAAATATCGCGGAGCTCGGAGCTGAGCCGTTCCACCTCCTCTGCAATGCCTATGAGGTCAGGGTCGCTCTTTGTCGCCGAGAACTGGGTAAGCCGTGCCTGAACCGTCACCAGCTCGCCCACCAGGTTCACCAGGGCATCGAGCCTTGGCGCAGGTACGCGGATGCTTGATGTCTCCTCGGAGGCCGCACGTTTCTTATTCATCGTCCGGATCTGCTCCTGCTCGGACAGTGCGGATCTGATCTCGGATTTGTTCACTATCCCGGTATCCAGGAGAACCTCGCCGATGCGCTTCTGGCTCTTCAGTGCCTTATCCAGGCTCTCCTTGGTGATGGAGCCGCGCTCCATAAGGATCTCACCTATCTTTTTGTCCGGTTCACTATCATCTCTTGGTGCAAGCAGATGTATACTCTCCACAGAGATATCGCTTGAGTCCTCTACAAAGATGAACACATCCCTGATGATGTTTATATCGCTTGTTGTTGTCAGGATAATGTCCCAGCTCGTATAGCAGGTCTCAGGGTCCATTTCGGCAAGGTCCGGCAGGGCATCCATATGGCTTATGACCGCTACTACGCCAAGACCTGCAAGTTCGTTAAGGAGTGGAATTGGATTTGTCCCGTTGGCAAAGAGGTCCCTGTGAGGCCTGAACCGGATGCGGTATGTAGCCAAAGGCGCTGGAACATTCTGAGGGGTTTCTTGTCTTGCAGGCCCATCAGGGGCCTTTTCAGGCGAGCCCTCTTCAGGGGGGAGGTATGCCTTGAAACTCAGGGTAAGTTCACTCGTCTTTGCATCGGAAACGGTGTTCAGGCCCTGGGAAGCGTCCAGCATGGCCCTGATCTGGTCGCAGGAGGCAAGCGTCAGGCTGATGAGGTCGGCGGTGACCTTGAGCTTGGAGTCCCTGATGAGGTCATAGATCGTCTCGATGGTATGGGTGAATGTTGCAATATCATCGAAACCGAACATGGCCCCCGATCCCTTGATGGTATGCATGGCCCGGAATACCTTTCCTACGATAGTAAGGTCTTCCGGGTGCTGCTCCAGTTCGATGAGGGAGTCCTCAAGGTTTGTGAGGAGCTCGTATGCCTCTTCCCTGTACAGATCTTTCTGATTGTCCATAGTATGTTACCTCAACGATGATGCCCTTGTTGTGCAATCCGGCACCATATGTTTTTGCCTAACCCAGCAATCGTTTCACCACGGCAATGAGCTGTTCCGGCTTGAAGGGCTTCACGATCCAACCCGTGGCGCCCGCCTGCTTTCCTGCATCTTTCTTGTTCATGGCGCTCTCGGTGGTGAGCATTACGATGGGGGTGAACTTGAAGGCCGGCTCAGCGCGCAAGGCCTGGATCAACTCTATCCCGTCCATATTCGGCATGTTCAAGTCGGTAATCACCATGTCCACTGTGGTGTCCTTTGCCTTTTGAAGAGCATCCTGGCCGTCAACGGCCGATACCACTTCGTAGCCTTCCTTTTCAAGGGTGAACACTACCAGTTGACGGATGCTCGCGGAGTCATCCGCACTCAGGATCCTCTTATTCATGGCTTCCTCCTGTGGCCCACAGGCATGGGCCATGGGGTTTTATATCACAGGCTTCAGGCACTATACCGACGCAGGATAATGATCTGACAACGCCTTCTTTCAGATCGCCGGATATACGTATGCCCTTTTGGGCCTGGGAGTATGTTTTATGTGCTGAGCAGAAAACCTGAAGACATGCGACGTCAATAGACGGTACCCTTGAGAGGTCGATCAGGAGTGTCTCAGTTGATGATAGGGCCTCCAGGAGGCACTCCCTCAGCCCTGATGCATCCTGAATGGACAGGTCGCCCTCTGCGCTGAGGATCTTTGCATTGTCCTTGTCTTCCATGTGTATCTTTGCCATTGTTGCCTCCTGCTTCACTTCTTATGCTGTTTGTCCTTTTTACAATCAGGGTATTTCCATCCCTTTTTAGAAAAGCTCCACATTATCGCCCAGATCATCGGCCGGTTCGTCCTTTGCATCCTGCAGAGGCGTTGCCTTTTCTGCCGACACATTCCTCTTGTGGACCTCGCGTTCGCTCTGCATGGTGTAGAGCTTGTCGATGTCGGCCAGGAATGTTGAGGATGTATCGTTAAACCCTTTAGGACAGATCTTTTCCGCGTCATCCGTGATCCCTGAGACAGTCTCCAATACCTCACCCAGCATGGCCTGGAACTCCTTGTGAACATCGATATGCGAGGCGGTATCTTCGATATCCGTCATGAGAGACTTGCCCAGGCCAGTCAGATCCGTGAGCATGGAAATAACCGTAATGTTGATCTCATGGAGCGAGGCGATAAGGCCTTTCAGTTTCTCCATCATGATATCCGAGAGTTCTTTTTCAGTGCCCTGCATGTCCTTGAAGTCTCTATTGAAGGTGGTTGACAGGTTCACCAGGGTCGAGAGCATCGTGCTGAGGTTCCCGGTGTCCTCACGGGCATTTATGGATAGTTCGTAGATGCTTCCCGAGATGGTATCAAGCGCGGCCCCTTCCTGGCCCAAATGGGCGGCCTTGATCCGCGCATTCAATGCGATGAGCTGGAGGTGGAGCCCCAGTGTCTCTATGTCCTTTACGAACATGGACATCTCCGAGGCCATTTCACTCGCATTGCTCACCGTGTCCGTGAGTTTGGCCTGCTCTTGGTCCGCAAGCCCCATGCCCTGGATTACCGATGAGATGCCTTGGTCGATCTCATCCATGAAGGTCGTCCCTGATGTTTCTGAGGCCATGGTTGCTTCGTGGGCTTCATTGATTATCTCACCTACGCTCTTGCCGATGGACCGGAGGTTATTGATGATCTTGAGTACGGCGCTGGTCAGTTCATCGCGTGATTGGGCAAGCTGGGCGTGCTGAAGCCTGGACACATCCCTCACAAAGGCCGCCTTTTCGGCAACGGTGTGCCCCTGTTCGTGAACCTTTTTGTCCATATGATCGAACACCTCCTTGACGTGTTCGATCTGCTGGCGGGTGATGTCGTGAAACTGCAGTGACATGACAATATCGCCGATGCTTGATGCGATCTTTTGGGTATCCTTATCTATGAGTGCGGTGGAACCCGAAGCCGCTACGTGTTTGTTCTTCAGTGATCGATGGTTGTTAAAGGCTTTCTCCAGCATGATGCGTGCCTGGTCGCTCTGGGTTTTTTCAAAATCCGATAGCGTTGCAACCGTATGGACAAGAAAGGACTTCACTGTTTCTGATTTGGTCCTGATGTGTGCGGCCTTTTGCCTGATGGTCTCTGCCAGGCCCCTCACATCGTCGGTAAGGCTTGCAAAGCCTGTGTCGTTCGTGAAGATGTAGGCGTTCTCGACCTGGGTGAGAAACCCGAGCATGATCAGATTCATCACGATCATATGGAAATCGTCCAGGTACGAGGTGACCTTTGAAATGGCATTCAGGTGTTCGGTGAATACCCCTGTTGTCCTGGAGATGTTCTTCTCGGGGTTTTTGAAACGCATCCTCAGCTCATCCAGGATCAGGCTCAACCCGTCTGTGGCGTTTTTCAGGCCTTCGCCGGACAGGAGTTCGACCATGGCGCTGGACTTTTCGCTCATGTCCTGGGAGCGCCGGTAAAACTCCTGCAGCTTTTCCCCTATGGAAAGGAATCGGTCCCCTGATGATGAAACGATATCATCGAGCCTGGACTGAAGCGTATGCAATTGTTCTCTCAGCCCTTGTATGGCCTCCATATCATCTTTGGTATGCTTCGGTGCAAGTCCCGTGCGCCGAGGCAGGAATCCGGATAGTATCTTTTTCAGGCCCATGTATTTTTATCCTGCCTTCAGGTGTGCGAGCTGGTAGGCACGCATGATTTCTCCGGGGATGGATTCCAACGACATGACCTTATCCACACCGCCTAACTTGATTGCTTCGTGCGGCATGCCGAACACGATGCAGCTCTCTTCGTTCTG
>CAYMDG010000025.1:9670-14558 GCA_964388905.1 uncultured Bacteriovoracaceae bacterium | reverse complement strand
GAGGTAAACCCTTCGGGCATGTGCTGCACGATGACGATGCCCGGACAGTCCCGGGGCAGGGCCTCCAGGAAGACCTTGAGCGCCTCGGTTCCGCCCGTGGACGCCCCGACCGCTACCACCTTTTCGGTAGTCTGCAGCACGGTATCGGGTTTGGCCTTGGCAATGATAACGTCGGCACAGAGTTTGGGCTGAACCAGGGATGTCTCTGCCGAACCTGATATCTTCTTCTCGGTCTTGGTCCGCGATGCAGCCACTACGACATCGCAGATGAGCGTGCTCGATTCTTGAAGCATCTGCTTGGTGCCGAGTGCCGGCTTGTGGATTACCTCCACGGCCCCGTACTCCAGGGCCTTGAAGGCCGTCTCGGTTTTTTTGCCTGCCAGCGAAGAGCAGATGACAACAGGGATAGGGTGCTGGGCCATGATCTTCTTCAAGAAGGTCAGCCCGTCCATGCGCGGCATCTCCACGTCCAGGGTGATTACGTCCGGGACCTGCTCTTTGATCTTTTCGGCCGCAATAAAGGGGTCGGATGCGGTTCCAATAACCTCGATCCTCGGGTCGGAGGAGAGGATGTCATGAAGCGTCTGCCTCACCAGGGCTGAATCGTCCACAATGAGTACGTTGACCTTTTTCATTTCTCACCACCTGAAGCATAAAGGGCAACCTGGGGTGCCACTTTTGACACGAATTTCGTGAATACTTCGCCCGTATCCGTGTAGAAGATCACCTTTCTCCCCTTGTTGCCGCCCACGTTCCAGGCCTTGAGCTTCAGTTTCTTGTCGTGGATGGCCTTCAATGCCACCTCGATGTTTTTCCTGCCCACAGAGAAGGAGGTTTCATATTTTTTGCTGTCATAGAATATCTCCGAGCCACCGAAGATCTTCACTTCGAGGTCTTTGGGATTGATCCCTATCTTCTCAAACCGGTTCAGCATCCACTCCACCGAGCTGTCCACGTACTGTAAGACCTCTTCTGATGGTGGCCTTTTCTTCTTCGCTGCCTCATATGTCGGCATGACGGCGTGGCATATGGCCCCTATCCTGGTGTGCCGGTGGTACATGATCACTGCAACGCACGACCCCAGCACCGTTATCACCCGGGATGGCTCAGCGCCGAAGTGCACCTCGCCCGGCTTCAGGTAGATAGTCGGGAGTTCCTGAACGGGGCTGATTCTCCGGTGCACCTAGATCCTCCTTGATATGGTGTTGGCCACTGTCTCGATGGGGAGCTCCATGCCGCTGAGCGTCTCCGAGTGCCCGGTGAACAGGTAACCGCCCACGGCAAGATGCCTGCACAGGTGGTCGACGACCTTTTCCTGGGTTGAACGGTCGAAATAGATGAGTACGTTCCTGCAGAAGATGATGTCCATCTTCTCCCTCAGGCCGAAGTCCTCATTCATGAAATTGAGCCAGCGGAACCTCACCTTTGAGCGCAGGTCGGGAATTACCCTTACGGCCTTATTTTTCGGGTCCTTGCTCCTCATGAAGTATCGTCTGCGTAATTCCATGGGGACAGGCATGATGCGTTCTTCATCGTAGATGGCATCCTTGGCCTTTTCGAGCATCCTGGTGGATATGTCCGTGGCGAGCACCAGGGAGCTGAATCCAGGTGTTTTCTTGGCATACTCTTCCAAGACCATGGCCAGGGTATATGGCTCTTCCCCTGAAGAGCACGCTGCAGACCATGCCATCAGAGTCCTCTTAACGCCTGCCCCTTTGGACTTGATCAGATCCGGGATGGCTTTGTTCAAGAGGTAATCAAAGTGCTGCGGTTCCCGGAAGAAATCGGTCTTGTTGGTGGTGACCGCATCGATCATGTGAACAAGTTCGTTGCTCCTGCCCTCGGGGCTGAAGAGAAATCTGCAGTACTCTTCGAAGGAGGCAAACCCCAGCGCCCGCATCCTCTTAATGAGGCGGGCCTCCAGCATGGTTAATTTTGTCGGCGGCATCTTGATGCCGCATGTCTCATAGATGAATGAGCTGAGCTTGTTGAAGAGGTCCTGAGACAAGGTGACCCTTGTCTCAGGCTCCGGGCGCATGTTATGGCTGGGTGAACTTCCGGTGAAGGCCATATATCCTCTATCTATTGATCCGCCAAGCCAATAGCGCCGGTTGATGGTCCGGTCTGGGTGACCAGGGAGAGCTCTTCTGCCGAGAACACCTTGTCGATGTCCAGGATCATGACGAACTCCTCCTCGCGCTTGCCCATACCCTTGAGGAAATCAGTATTCAGCCGGGTGCCGATCCTGGGGGCCGGCTCGATGCTCTCGGGTCCCAGCTCCATGACTTCATTCACCGAATCAGCCAGGACCCCCAGCACGGTGTTGTCCCCTTCAATGGAGACCTCACCGATGATGATCCTGGTGTTCACGGTCTTGTTCGTCGTCTTGTTGCCGAACTTCATATTGAGATCAACTACCGGAACCACCGAGCCCCGCAGGTTTATCACACCCTGCATGTAATCAGGGGTTTGGGGCACCTTGGTGATCTTGGTGAAATCGAGCACCTCCCGGACCTTGGATATGTCCAGGGCGAACTCTTCTTCCTCGAGCTTGAACGAGAGGTATTGCCTGGTTTCGTTTATTCCTTCCACGCTCATTGCCTTCTCCTTGTTCCCTTTATATGTTGTCTCCATCATTACATAGCATTATGAATCAATACTGTTCGAAATCCTCGTCCTTGGGGTCGCCCTTGGACTCTTTATCGCTCATGTCGATGAGCACGCCGGTATGCCTGGGGCCACTCTCGTCCCTTCCCTTGATAACCCTGGAGGCCTCACGGGGAACATTCACTACATGGGGTTTTGCAAGGACATGGCTGGTCTTGGCTGTCTTTACTGATGCAGCCTTCCTTGTGCCGTCTTTGTCTATCTTGAAAAAGGAGATGGCCTCCTGGAGCTGCATGGCCTGGCTTGAGAGTTCCTCGGAGGTCGACGACATCTCTTCGGCCGCGGATGCGTTCTGCTGGACCACCTGGTTGAGCTGCTGGATGGCCGCGTTGATCTGCTCGGCCCCGGTGTTCTGCTCATTGCTCGCTGCAGTGATCTCCTGGACGAGCTGGGCGGTCTTGCCGATATCGGGCACGATCTGAGCGAGCAGCTTGCCTGCCTTCTCGGCCACTTCGACACTACTGACCGAGAGTTTACTGATCTCACCTGCGGCCTCTGCTGAACGCTCGGCAAGACGCCTCACCGCGGATGCCACCACGGCGAATCCCTTGCCGTGCTCGCCTGCGCGGGCAGCCTCGATGGCGGCGTTTAGCGCCAGCAAATCGGTCTGCCGGGCGATCTCTTCGACAATGGATATCTTTTCGGCAATGGTCTTCATGGCGGTCACGGTCTCAACAACGGCCTTGCCGCCTTCACGGGCATCCTCAGCCGACTTCACGGCAAGCTTCTCGGTCTGCTGGGCATTGTCCGCATTCTGGCGGATATTGGATGCCATCTCCTCCATGGAAGATGATGCCTCTTCTGCGGCGCTTGCCTGTTCCGACGCGCCCTGGGACATCTGCTCGGCCGTGGAGCTCATCTGCTCTGAGCCTGCGGCCACGTTGTCCGCAGCACTGTGGACATCCGCCACGATGGTTCTGAGCTTACCCATCATATTCCGTAAGGCATCCGCCAGCTGGCCGATCTCGTCCTTCTGATCGATATCGATATTTGCGGTGAGGTCACCCTCGGATACATGGATGGCCAGGTCTACGCCTTTCCTGATCCCCGAGGTGATGAGGCGGGCGAAGAGGAAGAACACTACAAAGGCGGCAGCAAAGAATATTGCGCTTACCACCATCACGATGTTGCGCACCTCAGTGGCCTTGGCAAGGAATTCGGCATCGGGCAATGACAGGCCGACGCTCCATCCTGTGATGGCAACGGGCGAACATCCGCCGGTCTTGGCAACCCCCTTGAAGACATATTGTTCCACACCTGATTGGCCGGACAACATCTTTTTCATGTACCCTTCCATGCCCTCAAGTGTAGCGAGATTAAGTTTTAATATGTTTTCCTTGACAGGGTGGGCGATAAGAAGACCGTCTTTGTTCACCATGAAGGCATACCCTGTCTTACCGATCTTGGCCCCTGCAATGAGCTCGCTCAGGTAGCCGATGTCCAGGATGTTGGCTATGACCCCCACGATCTTTCCTTCTGAGGAGAGGATGGGTACTGCTACAGGCACGAAGGGTAGACCCGTGATCTTGTTCAAGGCCACCTCACCGATGTTCGCCTTGCCCGCTATGGCGTCCTTGAAGTATCCCCGTTCTGCCAGGGAGACCCCCACGAACTTCGGGTCCGAGGCGGCAAAGCTTGTGCCCCGCTGGTCTATGGCGATCACCACCTGCGAGTTGTCTTTGAGTCCTTCGGTACTATTGAAGGTTTCAAGCTGCTTGTTGAGGGCCGCCACTTCCCCGGCAGCGGCCTGGATGCCCGAACCGGACACTGCAGCAGCAGCCCTGACTGTCGTGCTGTTCACAGCGAGATCCTTCACCACCTTCATCTCCCCGGTCAGGGCAAGATTGACGGCCTGGGCAAGGGATTTGGTGACCCCGGCGAGCTGTTCTTTCTCGATCTCGGAAAGCCCTATGCTTGCCTGCCTCACCGAGAGATAGCCCACCACGGATATGGGTATCAGCAGCAGGATCGACCCCACGAGAATAAGTTTTGTTCCCAGTTTCAGATTCTTAAACATTGTCTCCTCCCTGAAATGACAGTGATATGAAACTATGATCCGGTTCTAGGATGCCTGGACCATGCTCATTTTTTGATAGATGGTATTGAGTGGATTCTCCTTCTTTTGCCACCGGTCTCGTTTGGTTGGCGTTCCTGAAAAAATTGCCCTCTTCCCGGGCAGGGAAAGAGGGCAAGGAGTGGGGGTGAGCCATTATTGTCTGTA
>CAYMDG010000025.1:0-9570 GCA_964388905.1 uncultured Bacteriovoracaceae bacterium | reverse complement strand
GCGAAGAGGGCGATGAATTCAATTTCAGCCCTGGTTTCCTGGTAATCAATGTCATCCCTGATGCATGCCACGAAAATGGTTTTCTCCTCCCTGAATACAGTATCTATGGTGTCCATCATGATGCGCTTTACTATCTCAGGTCCTGGCATTCTCGCTCCTGTCTTTGGGCATTGACCCCTGGCCTGTCCGGGGGTACGGGCTTCCTTACACAAGAAGCATGCCACGGGGTAAATAGAAGGAATTTCTTAGATTAAACCAATTGATATTAATTGGTTACAGGGCAGGAGGCACAGTTGCAGGATGGTAATTATGTCACATGCTCATGTAACAAGTGACACCCAGCAATGTTACATGTGTGTTACATTGTTACATATGGCTATCAGGCTCGGAGATGAGAAGCTCTCTCATCTTCCGGTAGATGGTCTGGCGGCTGATACCCAAGGTTTTCGCTGCCCTGGCCTTGTTCCAGCCGCTCTTTTCCAGGGCGTCGATGAATTCTTCGCGCCGGGTGGGGGGTGCCTCTTCCCGGTGTCTTTCTCTGGCCATGCGAGCACGAATCTCAGGGGGCAGGTCATCCAGCGAGATGGTCTGTGTCCGGCATACCACAAAGGCGTGTTCCAGGGTGTGGATGAGTTCCCGTACGTTACCCGGCCACTCATATTCCATGAATATCTTCTCCACCTCTGCCGAGACAGCGATGATGTCCTTGCGGAACCTTTTCCTGAAGACGGAAAGAAAATGGTCCACTAGCAGCAGGATGTCGTCCCTTCGTTCGATAAGGGCCGGAACTCGGATCTCCAGAACCTTGAGACGGTAATAGAGGTCTTCGCGGAATTGACCCTTCCTCACCTTGCCCGTCAGATCGGCATTCGTGGCGGAGATCACCTGGACATCAAGCTTCAGGGGTGTGGAATCACCCACCCGTTCGATCTCCTTGTTTTCCAGGACGCGCAGGAGCTTGAGCTGTATGCTTGGCGAGATGTCTCCGATCTCGTCTAAGAAGAGGGTCCCCTGGTTTGCCAGCTGGAACCGGCCTTCCCTGTCGCGGATGGCCCCTGTGAATGCGCCTTTCACATGCCCGAAGAGCTCGCTCTCGAGAAGGTTTTCCGCCAAAGCCGAACAGTTCACCACCACAAAGGGTCTGTGCGCCCTTGCCCCGCTGTAGTGGATGGCCCGTGCAACGAGCTCCTTGCCTGTGCCGCTCGGACCAGTGATGAGCACGGTAGTTTCGATGTCCTTGAGGTCCTCTATGAGGTTATAGATCTCCTGCATTTGAGGGCTTCGGCCGATGATATTCTGGAACTGGTTTCTCTCCTGAAGCTCCCTTTCCAGGGCGGACAGCCTGGTGATGTCTCTTATGACCATGACCGCACCCAGCGGCTTGTCGTCCTTTCCCTTCAAGGGCGAGATATTCAGGACAATAACCCGGTTCGGTTGCCGGGCATGATCGCACTCAATCCGGTACTCCTGGATAGGCCTGTTTTTGACCACTGTCTCTTCAAGGACCTTCATGCATTTTCTGGAGCAATCCGTCTTCCCTTCGTCCCATTGGGGGCTCTTGGGCGAGACCCCGCAGATACGCTCTGCCGCATCATTGGCTTCAATGACGTGCAAGGCTCTGTCCACGGTGATGATACCGTCGCCGACGCTGTGAAACACCGCCTCCAGGTGGGACCGGTAGCGTTCCTTCTCTGTTTCAATAAGGAGCTTTTCATCAAGCAGGGCCTTGTGCTGCAGGGCATGCTTGGTCACCCTCAGGAGGGTTTCCTTCATAATGGGCTTGGTGATGAAGTCAAAGGCGCCATACCGCAATGAGGCCGCGGCATTGTCTATGTTGGGCTCGCCCGTGATCATGATAACGGGCGCCAGGATGCCCCGGGTCTTGATCTCACGGAGGATCTCGATGCCCGAGTGGGGGCCCAGAAGGATATCCATCAGGATAAAGTCAAAGGTTTTCTGTGCAATCAGATCCATGGCTGATTGGTAATCGGCTGCGGTTACGACGGCGTATCCTTCTTTGGAGAGAAAGGCGCTGAAGGTATGGCGGATGCTCTCTTCATCATCGATGACAAGAATGTTGGCGCTCAACAACGGTTTGCTCCCCTATCAATAAGTAAGATATATACCCGTATGGTCTTTACCAGGGCAATCCCTTTTTGAATGCCCATATCAGCCCCTGAGTGACCTCCCGATGGCTCCTGCGAGCATGTTTTTGGTAAAGGGTTTGTCCAGGTACTCCTTAATGCCTTGTGCAAAGGCCTCCTCCTGGGTGATGGTCTCACTGTAGCCGGTCATGAGGATAATGGGCATGCCGGGTCTTATCTTGAGGATCTCGGTTGCGAGTTGTGAACCCGTAATGCCCGGCATGGTCTGATCGGTGATAATAAGGTCGATCTCGTCCGGGGCTGACCGGAAAAAGTTCAGTGCATCAATACTTGAACAGAGGCCTTTTACCTTGTAGCCGAGCTGGTTGAGCATGCCCTGGGTAAAGTTGATGATCGCCTCCTCGTCATCCACCAGGAGTATGGCCTCGCCTGTTCCCGGGGTTGGCTCCCCATGAAGGTCATCCATATCCTCCTGTTCCTGCTGGGATACGGGGAGGTAAATCTCAAAGGTGCTGCCTTTGTTGATTGACGATTCCACAAGGATTGCCCCGCCAAGCTCGGTAACAATACCATGGACCGTTGCAAGGCCTAACCCGGTTCCCTTGGCCTTTTCCTTTGTAGTGAAGAAGGGATCGAAGATGCGTTTGAGGGTTTCGGTGTCCATGCCGCACCCGGTATCCCTTACGGTGATCTGCAGATGCACCCCTTCAGACAGCGGCGGGTGCTTTGAGATGAAGCCGGAGTCGAGGTAGAGCTGTTCGAGGGTTACCGTGAGTTCGCCGCCGGTGGTCAGCATGGCCTGGTAGGCATTGGTGCACAGGTTCATGATGACCTGGTGGATCTGTGTGGAATCGGCAAAAACCGTTCCTGAGGCGGCATCGATTTGTTCGGTAATGGTAATGGTGCTGGGGATGGAAGACCTTAGCAGCTTCAGCGCCTCCTTCATGATGAGATGGATTTTCACCGGTTTTCTCTGGGTTTCCATCTGGCGGCTGAAGGTGAGGATCTGTTTGACAAGGTCCTTTGCCCTGCCGCCCGCCTTGAGGACCTCCATGATGTTCTTGGAGACAGCACTGTCTTCGGGCAGCTCATCTATGGCCAGCTCGGAATAGCCGATTATGGCGGACAGGATATTATTGAAGTCGTGGGCAATACCTCCTGCAAGGGTTCCGATGGCCTCCAGCTTCTGGGAGCGCATGAGACGGGCCTCGTATGTTCTCCGTTCTTCCTCCGAGAGCTTGCGCTCCGTAATGTCAACGTTCATGCCTTCGAGGTAGACGATGTTCCCGGCTGCATCACGGACTGTATGGAGAGAGATGGATATCCAGAAGGTGCTTTTGTCCTGACGGCGCATTTCTGCCTCAAACCCTTCCACAGAATCCTGTTCCCGGAGCAAGCGGATTATATTTTCCCGGTCCTGGGGATTTACGTACAGATCCTTGCCGATATCCTTGATCCCCTTGATCATCTCTTCAGGCGAGGAGAACCCGAACATCCGGGCAAGTGAGGGGTTTACGCTTAGAAGCCGTCCCTCGGGCGTTGTCCGGTATATTCCCTCGTTGGCATTCTCGAAGATCTTTCTATACTTCTCTTCGCTCTCGCGCAGCGCTTCGTCGAGAAGCCTTTGATCCGTGACGTCTATGCCTATGCCGAAGACGAACTCGAGTTCTCCGTTATCACGGAATACGGCCTTGCCCTGCCACTGGACCAGCAGAAACCTGCCGTCCTTGGTAAGGACCCTGTTATCATGCACGATAGACCCCTTTGATGATATCATCCGGTCCATGGCACCCTTGAAGTCCTCACGGTCTTCTTCGGGGATGAATAGCCCAAGGTAGTCTTTGTCCACAACCTCGGGGAGTGAATAACCTAATGCGCTCAGCATGGCCTGGTTCATGTAGAGCACCTTTCCCTGAGGGTTAATGGCGTCATAAAAGGCAGGGGAGGTCTCGACGATGGATGCGGTCAGATCGCGCTCTTTCTCGAGCTGCCTTGAAGCCCTGATCCTGGAGGTGATGTCGCGGGCAGAGCCGCGGACTCCTGCGGGCCTGCCTTGATGGTCGATGATGAGGGAATTGCGGTACTCCATAACCCGCTCATCTCCGGTCTTGGTGATGATGGTCATGAGCCCTTCATCATAGCCGTTTTCCATTACCCGGTTGATGTAGTCTTTGAACTGGTCCTTATGACGTACCGGCAGAATATCCTTGATGTTCATGGCTTGCAGGTCGGCCTCGGTGTATCCGGTGGTCTTCTTGGATGCAAGGTTGGTCTCTATGAAAATACCATTAAAGTCATGCACATACAACAAGTCTGATACATTGAAGAAGATATCCTTGTATCTGGCCTCGCTCTGCCGCAAGGCCTCCTCGGTCTGTTTCGCCTCAGTGATATCACGGACAGATTCAATGGCGCCGATGATGTTCCCCTGTGAGTCATATATTGGGCCCGCTTTTCCCCAAAGGGTGATCTTTCTTTTTTTGATCTCCACATCGCCGATTGCGAGAACGACATCATTGACTTTCTTCAAATACGAGTAGTTCCCCCCGATTTCCTTGGCAGGATCGAGAATGTTGTCCAACAGCATGGGCCGCCGTATGCCATAGAAGGGCAGTGCATACTCATAGTCCACCTTACCGACCATGTCCCTGGCCGGTATGTGCGTGAGATTCTCAATGGCGCGGTTCCACATGATAACCCTTCCCTTGAGGTCTATTGCAAAGGTGGGATCGGGCAGGAAGTCAACAAACTGGGTAAGCTGCATCAGGGCATCGGCGTGGGCCTTCTCAATCTCCTTCCTGTCCGTGATGTCACGGATGGATTCGATAGCGCCGATGATCTGCCCGGTCTTGTCGTAGATAGGTCTGGCCTTGATCCAGAGGGATCTTTTGGAGGGCAGCCCCACTGCTTCGGCATAGAGGGTATCTCCTTTGCGGCGGACTAAGGTGTATTTGTCATCCATGTCAGGGCCGGGATGAAGAAGGAGGTCGATGAGGATGGGGCACCTTGCATTATAGAAAGGCAGAGAATACTCGTAATCCGATTTCCCGACCATGTCTTCGGCCCTGATGCCGGTCAGTTCTTCCATGGCGCGGTTCCACACGATGACCTTACCCTTGAGATCGATGGCAAAGGCTGGGTCGGGTAAAAAGTCAATGATCTGAGAGAGGAGTAATTTTGTTGCCTGCAGAAATCTCGACGTAGATAGGTTACGTTCCATTTCTCAGATATCCCCTCTGTCTCCCATGAATGTATGGGAAGACCAAAGATGTTTGTGCTCTTTTTTGGATTGCGAATCACATCTTACTCTAAAATAACGATTACATAAAGAATTAGGGTTAGCGCACTGTTGGTCCGCATGAATTAACTGAAAAAAAACATCCGCCTCCCCGCTCTCATTGCAAGAGAGGGAGCCGGATGAAGGGGAGGTTGTTACATATTTTATCCGTTTCATCAGGCGTTATAATCCCTGATGAATGTTTTTTCCTTAGGCCTGAGAGACCTGGCTCACTAACACAAGATCCTCTGCGGAAAAGACCTTGTCGATGTCCAGGATCATGACCAACTCCTCGCCCCGTTTGCCCATGCCGATTGTTCTTTTCAGTTCATGAGACCTCAATAGCTTTCGAAATCGCTGTCGCGTGAATCTGCCAGGACTTCTCCATCATGGAGGTCGATAATGGCACCCGTCTTTTTCACCTCTCCATTATCCCTGCCTTTGATGACCGGGGGTATCGCATGGTGTATTTTTCCTGGCTGGGGCTTTGGGGGCATGTGGCCGGTCTTTGTTGTCCTTGTCACGGCAGAGGTCTTAGTGGCATTGTGATTGTCGACCTTGAAGAATGAAATGGACTCCTGGAGCTGGACCGCCTGGGATGAGAGCTCCTCTGATGTGGAGGACATCTCCTCTGCAGCCGAGGCGTTCTGCTGAACCACCTGGTTGAGCTGCTGGATGGCCTGGTTGATCTGGTTCGCACCCGTGTTCTGCTCGTTGCTCGCTGCGGTGATCTCCTGGACCAGCTGGGAGGTCTTGCCGATATCCGGCACGATCTGGCCCAGCAGCTTTCCGGCCTTCTCCGCCACCTCGACACTGCTCACCGAGAGCTTGCTGATCTCGCCTGCCGCAGCTGCGGACCTCTCTGCGAGCCTTCTCACCGCAGCGGCAACCACCGCAAACCCCTTGCCGTGTTCACCTGCCCGGGCTGCCTCGATGGCTGCATTCAGGGCCAGCAGGTCGGTCTGGCGGGCGATCTCCTCGACGATGTCGATCTTCTCCGCGATGGTCTTCATGGCCGCGACCGTCTCGAGCACGGCCTTGCCGCCCTCGCGGGCGTCTTCGGCCGACTTGACCGCGATCTTTTCCGTCTGCTGGGCGTTGTCGGCGTTCTGGCGGATGTTGGCTGCCATCTGCTCCATGGCGGAAGATGCCTCCTCGGCAGCGCTGGCCTGCTCGCTTGCGCCCTGGGACATCTGCTCGGCAGTGGAGCTCATCTGTTCGCTGCCCGCGGCGACGTTGTCCGCTGAATCCTTGACCTCCCGGACGATATCCGAGAGCTTTTCCACCATGTCCTGGATGGAGATCATGAGCTTGTCCTGATCGGAGCGTTTCTGGACCTTCACGCTCAGATCGCCCAGTGCTATCTTTTCGGCCGTTTCTGCCACATCGTTCATGGCCTGGATGAGCATGTTGAGGTTGATCTTGATAGAATTGAAATCACCGTTGTAGCTCTCGGTGATCTTGGACGGAATATCACCCTTGGATATCCGGTCCACATACTCGGCTGCCACGTTTAAAGGGCCGATAACCGCATCGAGCGTATCGTTCACGCCTCCTACGATCTTCTTGAAGTCGCCCTGGTGCTTGCTTGCATCCGCACGTGTAGCCAACTTTCCATCAACTGCTGCCTTGGAGAGCAAGTTGGCATCGGCTGCCATTGTATTTACTGCATCTCGGCACGTGCTGACCGCTGAAGTGAGCCGATCGAACGCCTCCTTGACCCCGGCAGTATCCGCATCACCCGCATCGACCGAAAGTCTGAATTCCATATTCCCTTGTGCCAAGGCTTCGAGCCCGGTCAGCAGCTTCGCCACTTCGTTATCCTGGAACGTCTTGACCTTATTCGCCACTTGCATGGCCTTCTTGATCGCTGTCTGATCCGTTACGAATTCCCGTGCCCCGATGACCTTCCCTTCTCTGTCTTTCACCGGCACAGCTGAATATGCGATATCAAGATTGAGCGTGCCCGGGTGTGCGTCCGTCTCGCTTGATGCCCCTGTTGCCGTCTGCATGGCGTTTGCGCACGCGCACTTCGCGGTATGGCAATCGGACGTCTTGAAATGATCGTAACATTTCGTTCCCAAAAGCTCTTTCGGCTTGCGGTTTCCCACCTGAGCCCCGATTGTGTTCATGTAGAGAATAGTGAAGTCATTGTCGATGACCATGGCCGGGGCCGGCATCTCTTCTATGAATCCCACAATACTGTCCAGCGACTCATTAACGCCCTGGATGATCTTTCTGTATTCTCCCTGGTGTTTGGCCGAATCGGCACGTGTGGCCAGCCTGCCCTGGATTGCCGCTTCCACGAGCCCGCCGGTATCGGCAACGAGCATGTTGACTGCGTCGATACAGTTATTCAGGTTGTTCTTGATCTCGTTGAAATCACCGTTGTAGGTGTCCGTGATCCTGGGAGGGATGTCGCCTTTGCTGATGCGGTCCACATATTCGGCTGCCACGTTCAAGGGTCCGATCACCGCATCCAGGACCTTGTTGAATCCTTCAGGGATGCCCCTGAATTCATGGTTTATCTTTTGCGGATCCACGCGGGCGGCTAGCTTGCCGTTTACGCTGTACTCCACCAGGTTGCTGATTTCATCCATAAGGCCGGCTATGACCTGCTTGACATTGCGGGTAAACAATATGCCGATGGCTAGACAGAACAGGATACCAGCAACAATGGACCCCATCATGAAGAGCACCGCGGCATTGGTCGCCTTGTTATTCCTGTCGCTCTGTTGCTTGGCGGCCTTCAGATTGAGGTCCATAACCTTCTGGATCTCTTCCGCTGCAGCAAGGCCTGCGGCAGTGGCATCCCAAAGCACTTTCTGGGCCTCCTGGGTATTACCTGCTATGCTCAGAGCTGCAACTTTTTCACTGTATGGGTAGTAGGCCTGGATCTTTTCACGCATGGATTCGAAGTTCTTTTTATCGTTTTCGTCAATAAACGCCTTTTCATATTCCGGGTAGATCTTCTCGATCCCGGCCTGGTAATCTTTTATCTTCTGAAACAGTTGCTGCTTTTCTTCAGATGTCTTGGCAAGCAGGATCTTGTGGACATTAACCCGTTCACGCTGGAAGAGGATTCCTACCTGTCCCGTCAGCCCAAGTGGTATCGTCATTTTTTCATAGAGCTTAGTGCCCTGGTTATCGATCTTCTTGATGTTGATGATCCCCACACCCCCGATGATGACAGCTATCACCAGAAGCACACCCATGGCGCCGATAACCTTGGTTCCCATCTTCATGTTCTTCATCATATGTCCCCCATATGGTAGCTGTGTTAGTCCTTTTGTTGAGCATCCTTTCCATCACATCGCTTACTGATGAGAACCGCGATGAGCGTTTTATCCTTAGGCCTGAAAGACCTGGCTCACTAACACAAGATCCTCGGCTGAAAAGACCTTGTCGATGTCCAGGATCATGACGAACTCCTCGCCCCGCTTACCCATGCCCCTTAAGAACTCCGTGTTCAGCCGGGTCCCGATCTTGGGGGCCGGCTCGATGTTCTCCGGTTCAATATCCATGACCTCATGCACGGAATCCGCCAGTACACCAAGCACGATCTCGTCGCCGTCGATGGTGACCTCGCCGATAATGATGCGGGTGTCCGAGGTCTTCTGTGTGTACTTGATACCGAACTTTTTATTCAGGTCCACCACCGGCACCACCGATCCCCTCAGGTTGATCACGCCCTTCATGAAGTCAGGGGTCTGGGGCACCTTGGTGATCTTGGTGAAGTCCAGCACCTCCTTTACCTTGGAGATGTCCAGGGCGAATTCCTCTTCTTCGAGCTTGAATGAAAGGTATTGTCTGGTCTCGGTTATTGTCTCCACACTCATGGTCTTCTCCTTGTTCTTTTCTGTTCATGAGACTTCAATAGCTCTCGAAGTCGCTGTCGCGTGCATCGCCCTTGGATTCTCCGTCATTGAGGTCGATTATGGCGCCTGTCTTTTTCACTTCGCCGTTATCCCTGCCTTTGATGACCGGGGGTATCTCATGATGCGCCTTCCCTGCCAGAAGCTTTGGGGACATATGACCGATCGCTGCCTTCCTTGCCGTTGTTGAGACCTTCTTTGAACCCTGCTTCTCGACCTTGAAGAATGAAATGGACTCCTGGAGCTGGACCGCCTGGGACGAGAGTTCCTCTGATGTGGAGGACATCTCCTCGGCAGCCGAGGCGTTCTGCTG
>CAYMDG010000024.1:18808-21428 GCA_964388905.1 uncultured Bacteriovoracaceae bacterium | reverse complement strand
CTTCACATATTTTCCTGGTCTGGCGACATTTGCCATGACGTCCTTGTCATCCAGAATGACATTGCTCGTTTCCAGATGGAGCTCGCCGCCTCCAGGCATTGCTTGCGCGGCATTGACAAACAGATTCATGAGTACCTGTTCCATTTGGCCCTGATCGGCCATAACCGTCCAGAGATCATTGTCCATCTGCCGGTAGATGATGATCTCCTTGTGGGTGGCACTGAAAAGGGAAAGTGCCTTGTCCATGACACCATTGAGATTGGTTGGTCTGACATGATAGCGTCCGCCGCGGGCAAAACCGAGGAGCTGCCTGGTGAGATCCGATGCGCTTTTCACCTGTTCTTCAATGCGCGTGAGCCTTTTGAAATGGGGATGAGAACGATCCAGTCCCATCAGCATCAGTGAGGAATAACCCTGGATGCCCATGAGCAGGTTGTTGAAATCATGGGCAATCCCACCGGCGAGGGTACCGACAGCCTCCATTTTTGAGGAGTGAGAGAGTTTGAGTTCCATCTCCCTGAGTTCGGTGATGTCCCGGAATACGAATACCCCACCTATGATGCCGCCGTTGTCATCGCGGATAGGGGCATGTGTTTCTGAAACATTGATTATCGTGTCTTCTTTCCCCCGAATAGAGAAAATGTCACGAGCAGTGCCGGCCAGCCCCCTTTCCAGGACGTCTGAAACAATCCCCTCCAGAATCCTGCGGCCTTCAGGGTCCACGGCTATAAACAGGTCTGCAGCAGGATGCCCTACCGACTCAGACTGTTCTAAGCCGAAGATCCTTGCTGCTGCTTCGTTGATAAGGTTTATCCGCCCCCGGTTGTCCAGGGCGAAAAATCCGTCGGCCATGGAATGGATGGTCACATCCAGACGGTCTTTTTCCCTTCTGGCCTGGAGTTCGTGCACCTTGGCCTCTTCATAAACCCGCACATAGGTTCGAACCGTCAGGGACAGTATCGACAAGGCAAATCCAAGATATCCGTACTGCATCAGGAACTGGACGGTTTGCATCCCCAGCGTTGCCAAGGCATCATGGATACCAAGAATAGCCCAGAAGGATATACCGACAGAGAAGGGAACGGCATCCCGGCTTCTTGCGTATTTTATCCAGTAGTAGAGCACGGAGAATGATCCTACAGCGATGTAGATCACCAGTAGGCTTCCCAGTGGCCCTTTGTAAGGCTCGATGAAGGGTCGGCTCAGCCACAGAAAAGGACGGAAAACAAAATCATGGCTTACAAAAATGTCTGTAACCCACAGCAGGGACAATAAAATGGCGTGTAGAGGAACGGCAATGATGTGAAAGCGTCCAGAAGGTATTTTCAGGAATGAAAACGTAAAGCCATATACAGAATGCATCAGACCTATCATACAGGTGAATTGAATCAACTCACAGACACGGTTAATGAGACCAGGCTCTGAATTGTACTGTATGAATCCGGAAAACGAATAGGCCGCGATGAAAAAGGATAGTCCGGCCCCCCAGGCGTTCCAAGTCAGCTCTGTCTTCCTGATGAAAAGCCATGCCTGGCAGAGAAAAAAGAAGAATGCCAGAACACCCACACACAAAGATCCTGCCGATGAAAGCGGGATATACATATCTTTATCCAGCGATCCAAGAATTCTTTTTATTAAGTCTACCCTATCAGAAATGCAAGCATCTAGAAATGGTATTTCACATGATTTTCGGATATTTTAAAGTATAATTGTCAAAAATGCTCTGGATTGCCAGGCCTTGTCATGCCTCTGCATAAGGTCCGGTGGTCTTTTTCCCCAGGTCGGCTGTATCGAATTGCTTGGAACAGGAGAAAGCGGCTTGCCAGAATCCGCTCTCACTGTGCGACCAGCCTGATCCTTTCAAAGCCCATAGGCTCCATGCAGGAGGATATTTATATTATCCTCTCCGCTCAATACCCTCCCAGAACCGGTCTTCAATATCTTTTTTACACATCTTTCCGTCGATATGGCGGGGAAGTGTCTCGACAAATTCCACATACTTGGGGATCTTGTAGCCTATAAGATTGATTGTTTTCAGGTGCTCTATGATATCATCCGCCTTGAGGACATGGCCGTCTTTGAGCTGTATCACCGCAGCAGGCACTTCGCCGAGCTCTTTGTGGGGGTAGCGCACAACTGCAACGTCTAAGACCTTGTCATGTCTCTTTATGGCCGTTTCGATCTCGTTGGGGAAGATGTTCACCCCGCCGGTGATGATCATCTCCTTTTCCCTGCCCGTTAGGTACAGAAAACCGTTTTCATCAAAGTGGCCCAAAAGGCCGTCGTCAAACCAGGGCTCGCCATCTACGAGCTTGAATGCGCCCTCGAGTTTCTCGGGTGACCCCACGTAGTTGAGGCTCACCGTGGTGAGGCTGCGGCTTAGAATTTTGCCATCTTTCCCAGGCAGGCACCAGGTTCGGGTTTCTTCATCAAATATCTTCGTTTCGGCGCAGCGGATCTTGCCGACGCTTTCAAAGCGTTTGGGATCTTCCTCATAGTCCCCGGGTAGGAGGACAGAAGAGACCCCTGTCTCAGAAGACCCGTAGAACTCGGTGAACACGTTTTTGTTGCATCCCTGCTGTTTGAATAATTCATTGGTTGCCTTTTTGAGCTCCGGGGT
>CAYMDG010000024.1:16150-18708 GCA_964388905.1 uncultured Bacteriovoracaceae bacterium | reverse complement strand
CCCGGGATGAGGCAGCGCATGTTCTTTGTGATGGGGTCTGATATTTCGGTTCCGCCGAACCAGTACATAAAGCTGAACTGGAGTACGAGGAGCCTGAGGTATTCCCCAAGCGGGACCTTGGGTGCTTCAGCCAGATCGCTGAAGGCATAGCCGATGCTGTCAAAGTAATTGACGTTTTTGGGTGTTCCTGTAGTCCCTCCGGTGTAAGGATTTAATGCTACGGCGAAGTGGGTCCTAGGCATGGTGCTCGGTGCGTGCGACAGGAGCTCTTCGTAATTTTTGGCGTCTCCATGCGATTTCTTGCCAACAATGATGTAGTGCTCGATGCTTGGCAGGGCGTCTCTCATGGGCAGGATCCTCTCTGCGAACTCGTCATGAAGGATAAGTACCCGTGGTTTTACACGATTGATGGCATCCACGAGTTCGCCACCATCCAGATGCCAGTTGAGGAAGGGCATGGGGCAGCCGATGAGCGAGCAGGCAAAAAAGGCCTCGAAGAATTCATTTCCATTATAAAGCAGCTCGGCACAGCGGTCCTTGGGTTCAAGCCCCAAAGCCTGCAGTGCGTTGGCAAGCCTCATAACCCTGTCCTTGAGCTGGTTATAGGTGTAACGGGTACCTTCCGAGATGAGTGCCTCACGCTCCCCGAAGACCTCCCACATGGATACCAGGAAGTTCGGAGTGATCTTTTCCAGCCTGAAGTTTGCCAGAGCCTTGATCGTTTTGAAATGCCCTGTCTTGCTGCCGGTCTTCAGGAGAATACGCAAGGTATTCATGCCTCCCCACTGCGTGTAGAATGTCTTCAGGAGACCTCTGGTCTGTTCCATTGATGCCAGGGCAGGTATGGCGTTCATCAGATTTTTAAAACTCTTGTCTCCCATGCTGTACCTCCATGTGCAAATTGCACTCACATACTATTCAACTCGCGAGTTTGTATGGGCCGGTGCGTACTCCATCACTCCGGTTGAATTAAATCACGAAAGAGCGGAAGAAAGTGGCTTGCCGTAGTCCTCTCTCACCTTGTTCCGCAAGACCTTTCCCACAGGGCTCATGGGAAAGGCATCGGCAAACACGACCTCCTTGGGCCGCTTGAACCCGGTCATCTTGTCTTTGCACCAAGAGATGATCTCCTGATCCGTTGCTGCCATCCCGGGTTTTAACACCACGACCGCACGGACAATGTTACCCCACGTGTCGTCGGGTACGCCGATAACGCACACTGAGTCGATCATTTTATGCTGGGCCATGATCTCTTCCACTTCATGGGGGAAGACCTTTTCTGCGCCAGTTGAAATACATTCTCCCTTGCGGTCCACTACGATGAGTTCGCCATCTGCGTCCAGGTAACCAAGGTCACCCGAAAGGAACCATCCGTCTTTGATCACCTCTGATGTCTTTTTTTCCTCACCATAATAACCCTTCATGATGGTGGCGCTCTGATAGAGGATCTCGCCCGTGCTTCCCCGGGGGACATCCTCACCCTTCTCGTTCACAATGCGCATCTTGATGCCTGACAGGGGTTGCCCTACAGAGTTGTTTTTAATGCTCTCCGGCGATGTATCAATCCGCAGTGCAGTATCAGGCGTCATCTCTGTCTGGCCGAACACATCAACAACGATGGAGTTCGGGAATTTTTTTAGTATCTGTTTTTTCCGGCTACCCGGGTTCGCCCCGGCGCCGGTCATGGCAACGAGCACTGATCTGCGGTCATAACGATCTATATCCTGGTAATCGAGGATCATTTTCCACTGAGTCGGTACGAGGAGCACCACCATGGGCCGCTCTCGGGCAATGGTTGCGAGCACCTCGGCCGGGTCGAAATGGATGCCTTCCCTGAGGATGAAATGGATGAGTCCGGACATGGGTCCGATGATGAGGAGCTGGTAGTTGGCCATATGGAAGAGCGGCATGTTCATGAATATGGAAAGCCCGCCGGTGATCCTGCCAAGAAGCGGGCTGAGAGATTTACCTGTTGTCTTGGCCAGGAGTGCGGGTGCATTCTGAGATACGAACGAGCGGACCTTGGGAAGTGCCATAAGTCTGTTAAGCGGTGCTTCGAGCCAGTGTTTGTGGACGAGGCTTGCGATTATCCTGCCGAAATTCACCTTTTCATCACTGGCAAGCCTGCCAATCAGGTCGCCGAAGAGCGATTCTGCGAGGTTCCAGAAGTTGGAATAGGTGAGCACAACCCCCTTGGGCATACCGGTGGTGCCGCCTGTGTAGCAGATAGTGCATACGTCCTCTTCTGTTGTGCATGCAGGGGGTTCTATGGCCGGGTGTGAGGCTATGGCAGCTTCATAACTAAGCATGCCCTGTGGTACCGGACGTCCATCGCGCGCCAGGCAGATGGTCTGCCTGACCGCAGGGCAGTTTTTCAGGGCTTTATATGCCTCATCCAAGAACAGGTCCTCGAATATAAGCACGGTTGAATCCGAGTGAGTGAGCTGATATTCGATCTCGCGGGCCACAAACCTGAAATTGATGGGTATCGGAACGGCCCCGAGCTTCTGGAGGGCATAGTTGGCCTCAATGAATTCCGGGCAGTCGTGGAACAGGAT
>CAYMDG010000024.1:4554-16050 GCA_964388905.1 uncultured Bacteriovoracaceae bacterium | reverse complement strand
TCCTGAGGTTTTTCTGTGATGTCTATAAAAGACTATCCACCTTTTGTTATGAAGAGAGTTGGCTTCAGGAGTACATGGTCCTGATAAGCTTCTTGTCGATCTTACCCACGCTTGTCTTGGGTATCTCTTCGGTTATGACATACCTGTCCGGCACGGCGTATTTCGGTATCTTGCCGTCAGAGGCACAGATCTTCATGAACGCTTTGAGAACTTCTTCCGTAACGCCGTCGCCCCTGAACTGGGGCTTCAGGATAACCAGCAGCATGGGCCTCTCCCCCCACTTGGAGTCGGGAATGCCGATGGCCGCCGCCTCCTGGACCGCATCATGGGTGCTGATTGCGTTTTCCAGGTCAAGTGACGACACCCACTCGCCGCCTGTCTTGATGACATCCTTGAGCCGGTCCGTGATCTGTATGTACCCTTCGTCATCCAGATAACCCACATCACCGGTATGGAGCCATCCGCCGTTCCAGAGTTCCCCGGTCTTTTCCGGGTCCCTGTAATAGCCCTGGGTGAACCAGGGGGCGCGCACAACGATCTCACCGGTAGTCTGCCCGTCGTTCGGCAGGAAGTTGCCCTGCGGGTCGGCGATCCTCACATCCACGAGCGAGATGGGAATGCCTGTCTTGATGACGACGTCGCTCTTCTTCTCGTTGTCATAGTCTTTCATGGATGGTTTGAGGTTCGAAACGCTGATCACCGGGCAGGTCTCGGACATGCCGTACCCGGCCATCACCTGGATACCCAGGTCGAGCGCTGCCTTGGCAAGCCCCTTGGGGAGCCTTGCGCCGCCGATGATGACCTTCCAGTATGAGAGATCGAACTTTTTGCATATGGGGCTGGCCACCAGCATCTGGAGGATAGTGGGCACACAGTGGGAATAGGTGACCCTTTCTTCCAAGATGAGCTTGATGAGCACTTCGGGCTCATATTTTCCGGGATAGACCTGCTTGATGCCCATCATGGTGGCGATGTAGGGGAATCCCCAGGCATGCACATGGAACATGGGTGTGATGGGCATGTAGACATCCGAGGTGGAGAATCGCAGCGGTGTGTCATGGCAGCTGACTGCTATGCACACGCTCATGGTGTGGAGAACGAGTTGCCGGTGGGTGAAGAACACCCCCTTGGGAAGCCCTGTTGTCCCGGTTGTGTAAAAGGTGGTCGCCTTGGTGTTTTCATCAAGCTCCGGAAAGTCGTAATCCGGGGATGCCTTGGCCAGCATCTGCTCGTATTCCCCATCGAGGTGGAGTTCGGTCTGCGGCATCTCGATATTGTCGTTGAGGAGAATAACCTTTTTTACCGTCTTCAGTTTGTCCCTTATGGACGCCAGCAAAGGCAGGAAGTCGGCATTGATAAAAACGACATCGGCCTGGGCATGGTTTATGGTGTACTCGATCTGGTCCGGGGAAAGACGCCAGTTCACCGTAAACAGCACTGCGCCCAGCATGGGAATCGCGAAGAAACTCTCCAGGTAGCGGTGTGAGTCATAGTCTAAGACGGCAACCGTATCTCCCTGCTTCACACCGAGGCTGTTCAGTGCGCTTCCAAGTCGGTTGATCCTCTCAAAGAGGTCGCTGTAGGTATAGCGCACCTTGTCCCGGTACACGATCTCCTGATTCCGCGCGCTGATTTTCGGGCTTGTCAGCAGATCTTTTATGGTGAGCTGAAACCGATAATGTTGTCCGTTAAGGGATTTTGCAGCCATACTGACCTCCTTAGAGTCATTGTAGTATCTATCCTGGATCATCGGTCAAAACAGGTTTCATAACAATCAGTTGCAGACTGTTTCTTGTGTGCATGAAGGGAGGAAAGATTGGTAGGGAGATGACCTACAGCAAAAATATACTTCTTGATAATATAATACCCATGCCTAATATATGTATAAAACTAAAATGGATGCGAAAGAATGGGATCGAAGAAATTACGAGGCTATCAGAATTTTACCTTAAACCACAAGGTCTGCCCCTACTATCGTGTAACCCATGTGTCTCTGGCCGCAGCACTCTTCGCCATAGAACAGAACCTCCAACAGGACTGCCGCACAGACCGGGGACAGCATTGGAAACCTTAAAACCAATCTTGCCTGTGATCAATGATGCCGAAGGGGCTTATGTCCCGGACACATTGCCGTTTATTATCGATTCCCATGTACACATCTTCCCGGATTCTGTTTTTCAATTGATCTGGCTATGGTTTGATCAATTCGCATGGACAATACGCTACAGAATGACATCTGCTGAGGTCCTGAGATACCTGTTGTCCCGGGGTGTCGGGCACATCGTCGCCCTGCAGTATGCACACAGGCCGGGTATTGCCCGTGAGTTGAACAAGTATATGCTTGAGATCTGTCAGGAGTTTCCCGGGAAAGTAACCGGTATGGCCACGGTTTTTCCAGGCGAAAAAGACAGTGATGCCATCCTGAAAGAGGCGTTTGGGAATGGATTGCAGGGCGTAAAGCTCCATGCCCATGTACAGTGCTTTGACATGAACAGCGAAGCAATGGATGTTGTGTATGAGACCTGTTCATCTGAAGGGAAGCCTTTGATAATGCATGTGGGAAGAGAGCCCAAGAGCCCTGCATACAAATGCGATCCATATCTGTTATGCAATGCGGACAAGCTGGAACAGGTGATCAGGAATTATCCAAAACTCATGGTATGTGTCCCGCATCTGGGTGTCGATGAGTTCACAAGGTATAAGCAGCTGATCGAAAAATATGATAATCTCTGGCTAGATACCGCTATGCTCCTTGCCGATTATTTTCCCATCGAGAATCCGTATAGATTGGATGAGATGAGACCTGACCGTATCATGTACGGATCAGATTTTCCGAACATACCCTATGCCTGGGATCGTGAGATCAAATGGTTTCTCAAGAGCGGATTATCAGATGATTTCGCAGAGTCTGTGCTGAGTAAAAATGCCACGAGATTTTTTCAACTGGGTTCTCATTGTTCCTAGTTTCATTCCTGTGACGGGCGTTCCTTCTCAACCCAGTTCAGGGCATGTCTCAGGAGTTCGGTGGCGTTCTTCAGGTTCAGCTTTTCCTTGATCCTCTCCCGGTAGGTTCCGATGGTCTTCACGCTCAGGTGCAGTCTGTGGCCGATCTCGCTGATGCTAAGGCCTTCACCGATAAGCTGGAAGACCTCGATCTCCCGGTCGGTCAGGGCCTGGAGCGGAGAGGCTGAAGGTTCTTTCGGGCCTTCGATGAACCTGGTGAGGATATTCTCCGTGACCTTGCTGCTTGCATACAACCCCCCCTTAAGCACCTGACGGATTGCCTGGACAACCGATTCGGAGGCCTCCTGCTTCATGATGTATCCCCTGGCCCCGGCCCTGAAGGCGCGTTCCGCATAGAGTGATTCATCATGCATGGAGATGACCAGCATGGGGATGCCCTTGTCGATCTTGTGGACCTCCTTTATGAGGTCGATGCCGCTCATGTCCTTCAAGGTGATATCAACAATGATCATATCCGGCTTCAGGGCAGCAGCGGCCTTCAGGGCGCCGTGGTAATCCTGGGCCTCACCGCAAACCTCCAGGTCATCTTCCTGGCTGAGGAGCTGCATGAGGCCATGGCGGAATATGGGATGGTCGTCCACGATGAGTATCCGGTGCTTTTGGTTGCTGCGGGTTCTATCCTGGGGCATGGATCCTATCCTTTCTTAGGGGGTGAAGGTGCAGGTTACCAGCGTGCCTCCATTCTGGTCCGACTCGATCTTCAAGGAGGCGCCTATCATCCTCGCCCTGTAATTCATGATCCTTAAGCCAATACCCGAGGCCTTGGAAACATCATTGATACCTACGCCGTTGTCCAGGATGGACAGCGAGACCACCCCGCTGTTGTTCAACAGATCGATGGAGATCTTTGTGGCCTTGCCGTGCTCAATGGCGTTGTGGATGGACTCCTTGGCGATATAGTAGAGGTGGGTGGACAAGGTGTTGTCCTTGAGCGGAATATGCCTGGGACAATTAAAGAGGCAGGAGATGCTGAAGATGTTTGACGTGGATGTGGCGAGCTCCTCCAGCGATGATTCAAGCCCGAGGCTGGTGAGGTGCACCGGGCACAGCCCCCGGGCGAGCCTCCTGGTCTTCACGATGGCCCCTTTCACGAGGTCTCCGATCTCGCCCGCATAGCGTGCATCTTCAGGGGAGTGCATGGAGAGCTTGTTCTTGAGCACCTTGGTCATGACATCGATGCCGATGAGGTGTTGCCCGAGGTCGTCGTGGAGTTCGTACCCGATTTTCTGGCGCTCGCGCTCAGAGGTGTCCAGGACCTCCTTCTCCAGCTGTTTCATGGCAGTGATGTCGGTAATCACCGCAAAACCTCCGGTGAAACGTCCCTGCGAGTCGTGCATGGCCCGTGGTGAGACGATGGTGTACACAGGGGTGCCGTCGCGGCCCCTCCAGGTGACCTCGTAGGATTCCGGGGCGTCTTTTCTCCTCATGTTGTGCATCCACAGCTCCAGGTCCCGTTCGCTGATGAATTCCCGGGCAGGCCTGCCGATGATCTCATCACGCCCTTGCTGGAGGATCTTGCATATCTTGTTGTTCACATAGGTGATGATACCCTTCCTGTTCTGAATTCCCAGGCCTTCATTCATGGTCTCCACGAGCTGCCGGAACAGCTCCTCGCTGTCCCGCAGGGCCTTTTCCGCCTTGATGCGTTCGGTGATGTCAACCATGGATGCGATGCTCTGCGTGGTGCCCGGGATCATGGCGATGGTCATGAAGACGTTCAGAATACCGCCGTCCTTGTTCCTGATCTTGAATTCGTAGTTCCTCGGCGCTGCAGAAGAATCCTGCCGCCTCTTCATATGGTATTCCAGCAGGCGGTTTATATCGTCTTGTGCCACATACTTGGTCCAGGTCTGGCCGACGATCTCATCGCGGGTGTATCCGGTGAAATTTGCAAAGTCCGAGTTTATCATGGAGACAGTGGTGTCTTTCTCAATGACAATTGTTGCAGTACCGGAATTTTCGAACAGGGTCCGATAAAAGTTCTCCGAGTGGGTGAGCTCTGCCTCAATCTGCAGGTATCTGTGCGCCTGGTCTTTGAGTTGCTCGTTCTCCTTTCGCAAGGAAGCGAGGTCATTGATGAGCTGTTGTTTTGTCTTGCCCTTCATTGCTAAATTCCTTGGAAGCAAGAATCCCTGTAATTTCCAGAGCTGCGCTCTGGAAATTATCCTCTTCAACCCTGCATATCATCTCTGATGATATGCAGGGTTGAAGAGACCGAATCATTCCATGGAGAGAATGTGCTCTCAGGTTGTCAGCCGTACCGGGATGTTGCTTTCCCTCAGAAAATCCTTTATCCCACGGACCGTGTACTCCCTGTAATGAACCATGGAGGCGATGAGGGCCGCATCCGCTTTCGCTTCGGTAAACACGTCCCGTATATGTTCGGGTTTACCTGCGCCGCCCGACGCAATGACCGGGATGGTCACATTTCTGGATATGAGTGAGGTAAGGGTAAGCTCATAGCCGGCAGTGGTGCCGTCGGCATCGATGGAATTCAGGCAGATCTCCCCTGCACCAAGGTCCTGGGCCTGCCTGGCCCAATCAAGGGCATCCATGCCCATGGGGGTCCTGCCGCCGTTGATCACCACCTCATACCCGCAGGGGATCTTGCCGGTTATATCAACCTTTTTCGCATCCATGCCCAGAACGATACACTGGTTGCCGAAATGCCGGGCTCCTTCAGATATGATCTGGGGATTTAGCACTGCGGCGCTGTTTACGCTGATCTTCTCGGCCCCGGCATCCAGGACAGAGTACATGTCACCCAGCGTGCGGATGCCCCCGCCTACCGAGAAAGGGATGAAGATGTTCTCGGCAACGCCGCGGACCACATCGATCATGATGTCCCTGCGGTCCGACGATGCCGTGATATCGTAGAAAACAAGCTCATCCACACCCTGCTCGTAGTAGTCGCGCGCCATCTCCACCGGGTCGCCGATGTCGATGTTGCCCTTGAACTTGATGCCTTTGGTGGTCTTGCCGTCCCTCACGTCTAGGCAGATAATGATGCGTTTGCTGAGCATAGTAGTGACTCATAAGGCAAACATGAAGAAAATTCCAGTTTTTTATAAACCTGTATTTTGCGTTTAGGATAGGTAAAACCCTGATCCGTTCAAATCAGTCATCTTGCAGCCTTAGGAGAATGCTGATTTTCCCGTTTCCTAAAGGCTGCAAGATGACTGATTTGAACGGACTTATTGAAAACAATTTAGATCACGAATGAGTATTATGCTTAAGTCACTCACGAAACGCATAGGGTGTTCATGGGCACATTCAATTGCAAAATCAGGGATAAATGTGCAGCCGAGGGGAAAAAGCAGACTCCCCCCGGCTGCACCGGGCATGGTTTGTTTTATGAAGCGAAGCTCTCTTCTGCGATCTCCATCATGGAGAGGTCTTCGCTCTTGATTGACTTCACTGTTCCGTCTATCTCCGGCAGGACATTCTTGATGAAGTATCTGGCGGACTTAAGCTTGCCGTCGTAGAAGGCAGCGTCCTTGTTCTCCTTCACAAATGGGGCAAGGGCGAATGGGTCGGCGGCGTTCACACCCTTGGCGCTGCACAGGCCCGCGAGTTTTTCTTGTGCTATCTGCGCCTCCCAGAGCAGGAGCCAGGCGCATACGATCTTGCCCATCATCATGAGGAACGGGTAGGCATTGCCTACCGGGATGAGGAACTTGCCCGCCTTGCCGCAGGAGGCAAAGAACATGGCGGTCTCTGCCAGGGCGTTGATGCCTGCCTGAACATCTTCAGCAAGGGATTTCAGGGGTTCTATGGTGCGGCACTTGGCTACGGTCGCACCCATTTCGCCTATAAGGGTCATGAAGTAAGCGCCCTTTTTCATGCCCATCTTCCTGCCAACGAGGTCAAGGGCCTGGATGCCGTTGGTGCCTTCATAAATGGATGCAATCTTTTCATCGCGCATGAACTGCTCGATGGGGTATTCGCTGCAATAACCGTAGCCGCCGTAGCACTGCATGGCAGTCTCGGTCACCTTAAATCCGATGTCCGTGCAGTAGGCCTTGATGATGGGGGTGAGCACCTCCACGATCCCCAGCCACTTCTCCGCCTCTACCGGGTCTTTGATGCTGGCAGCCTTGTCTCCGCAGGTTGTGGCATAGTACATGAGGGCTCTCATGCTCTCCACATTGGACTTCATCCACAACAGCATGCGCCTCACATCAGGATGCTGGATGATTGGTACGCGAGGGGCATCGGGATTCTTGAACTCCAGCAGGGATGATCCCTGGAGACGCTGCTTGGTATAGTTCAGTGCATGGAGGTATGCAACGGAAGCACTTGAGAGGCCCTGCAGTCCTGTGGCGATCCTGGCCTCGTTCATCATCTGGAACATGACCTTCATGCCCTCGCGTTCGACCCCCATGAGTTCGCCGTAGCAGTTGTTGTTGTCGCCGAAATTGATGACGCAGGTGGAGCTGCCGTGGATGCCCATTTTTTCCTCGATCTTGGCGATCTCAAAGTCGTTGCGTCTTCCCAGTGAGCCGTCTTCATTTACCAGGAACTTGGGTACGATGAAGATGGAGATGCCCTTGGTTCCCGCAGGGTCGCCCTCGATTCTGGCGAGCACGGGATGGATGATGTTCTCGGTGAGGTCCTGATCGCCACCGGTGATGAACATCTTGGTTCCCTGGAGCTTGAAGGAGCCGTCAGGCTGCCTGATGGCCTTTGTGCTGAGGTTCCCCACGTCGGTGCCTGCGCCCGGTTCGGTCAGCGCCATACTGCCGCCCCACTGCCCGGTCACCATCTTGGGGAGGTATTTTTCCTTCTGCTCCTGGCTCCCATAGGTCTCGATGAGGTGTGCCGCCCCTTCTCCGAGGCCCGGGTAGGAGGAGAAAGCAAAATTCTGCATGTACCAGTCATGGGCAGCGATCCGCATGATGAAAGGAAGCCCCTGGCCGCCGTGCTCGGCGGGGAATGACATGCAGTTCCACCCGGCCTCGCAGAAGAGCTTGAAGGGACGGTGGAAGCACTTGGGTACGTGGACCTGGCCGTTCTCCAGCTTGCACCCCTGTTTGTCGGACTCAGCAAGGGTGGGGAAGATCTCTTCCACGGCGAACTTTTGTGCCTCGGTCAGGATCATCTCGAACATGTCCTTGGAGAAGTCAGCGTATCTTTCGAGTTCGCAGAGTTTTTCAATCTCCAGCATTTCAAACAAAACAAAGTTCTGGTCACGCTCATCCAAAATCAGGTTGGCCATCAAGTCCTCCTCGTATGATTAAGTATATTTTTATTTCTTTCGTAGCATCATGGCCCCTGAAGAAAACAGGATCGTGAAGGATCATGCTATGAGCTGAGTTTCGAAACAAGGGCCCTGAATAAGATATTGTATTACAATATGGACCTATGACTTAAGATAAAACCATGTTCGGTGACCCTTGTCAAGACGCCAAGCTGTCTGCATGGATGTCATGGGAAAATACAGAAGGAAGGATCTGGAAGACTTATTTACTTACATCAGGTTTAATTGGGTTGTTCCCGTCCTTCCTCGGCGGCGACAACCGTTTGATGTGAGCCAGTGCCTTGCGGTTGAGGAGGACCTCCTTTCTTAGGAAATGGATCTGGGAAGCAAGGAAGCCGAAGGACAGGATCTGGATGCCGCCTAATATGAACAGGATCATGAGGGTGATGAGCGGGCGGTTGGGGTTGAGGATAAGGTTGTAGTAGAGGTACAGTATGTGTCCGCCAAGCCCCAGGCCAATGAGGAAGAGCACCATACCCACAAAGCCGAAGAGCAGTGCAGGCCGTTCGAAGATGGTGAATAAAAGGTGCGAGATGGCAGTAGATCTGAATTTGAATTTTGACTTCCCCTTCTTTCGAGAAGTGAGAACCGCGGGTATTTCCCTTACATGGTACCCCATGGCAAGTATCTTGGAGAGGATCTCCAGGTGTATTTCCTTGCCGTCGGATTCCAGATCGAGGCTGCTGATGACCTCGTTGCGATAGCACCTCACGATGCAGGTCAGGGTATGGATCTTCTCAGGAAGGGCGAGTTGGAGCACCTTGTTGCCCATCCTTGAGACGAAGAGCCTGTCCCTGGGGACCCCCTCGGTCCCGCCGCCTTCCATATAAGGGCTCACAAGGACTATGTCGATGTCACTTTCTTCGTCGAGAACCTGTGCCATCTTCAGTATGTAGGCAGGGTCATAGGAGAGGTCGGCATCAATAGTGGAGATATACCTGCCGCTTGCAGCCTTGAACCCATACCTCAGCGCCTTTCCCCTGCCGCCGTTCTTCCAGTATGAAACGACACGAATGTGCGGATCGGCCGAAGCGACCTTGTCCAGGACATCGAGTGTGTGATCCGTGCTGCCGTCGTTGACCGGGATGATCTCATAGGGATCGCCGGCCTCTTCGAGGAGCCTTTTTACCCGTGCGATTGTCTCGGTGACGTTCTCTTCTTCATTGAACATGGGGATGATTACACTGATTTTGACCGGGTAATCCTCGTGCTCAATGCCCTTTTCAGCAACCTTGTGCATGGCCTGATCATAGCGAATATTCAACAGGTTGTATAGAAGTTCTTTGTGCCTTAAATGAGATTTCATGAGGAAAGACAAAAAATACTTTAACCATTCCGGCTGGTCCACGATCATGGACCAGCTTATCCGAACACACAAGGATCTCCCCCGATGGGAGATCCAAACCAAGGAGGAGGAGGAATGAGGCAGGTGAAACTAAAATGTTTCTTTAAAATTTTTACAGATGTTTCTTATACTGCAATGGAGATGCCAAAGACAGCATTTGGTCAAACCATTGATAATAAGAAGGAAAGAAATGTTACTCCCTCGACCCGCCTTCCATGGATGGAAAAATTATTCCTATTTATTTGTAAGGGACTTCTCAATAATAAGAGCAATTGCAGATCTTACTGGATGTCATTCCCGCGGAAGCTTTAAATCCAGTTTTTAAGGATTTCAGGACCCCCGCTATCGCCGGCGTGTCAGTTTTTGATTTTTGCAAGCAGCTCAGTGTTATGGATTGAATAGGTTAAGAAAGATTGTAAGGAGTTCCTTGTCAAGTCCACAATCCCCTAACGAGAATGCATTCCTGTAAGGTCCATGAAAATCCGAGCCTCCGGTTATCAGCAGTCCCAGTCTTGATGCAAGACGCGCATACCATGTTGTCTGCTCAGGGGTATGCTCCGGATAATAAACCTCCAAACCGGCAAGGCCTGCCACTTTAAGGCTTATGATAAATGTTTCTGCTTCTTTCGGGCTCAGGGACAGTGTGCCGGGGTGGGCAAGCACAGGCATTCCGCCATAACGGATGATAAGAGCCAAGGCCTGTTCCCAGGTCATCTTTTCCTTGGGCACATAGGCCTTCTTGCCTTTGTCCAGGTATTCATGGAATGCCTCATCGAAGGAGCTGACATATCCTTTCTTGAGCAGGGCCTTGGCAATGTGGGGCCTGCCGACCTGCGCCGCACCGGCCTCGGTCATGACGTCATCTTCGGTAAGCGTGCAACCCAGCGCATTCAATTTTTCAATGACCTTTGGTATACGCTGTTTACGGGCCTTCTGCACCTCGCTCAGGGCGATCTCAAGACCATCAGGATAGGTGGGGAAATATCCCAGGAGGTGAAGCATGCCGGGTTCGTATTCAGCACTGATCTCAACCCCTGGGATCACCCGCACGGCATGTCTTTTCATGGAGTCCAAGGCATGGGGCACCCCTGCCACGGTATCATGATCGGTCAGGGCTATGGCTGCAAGCCCTGTGGATGCTGCTTGAGTTACGAGTGCCTCAGGGCTCAGATCACCATCGGAGGAATTTGAGTGGGTGTGGAGATCGGCACATACCTGCAAGACTTAATCTTTCATATGGGGACAGTAGTCTCCAGGACTTGTGCAATCTTTTTTTTGAGCTCGGTGAGGTCTGAGGATTTTACCACGTAAGCATCTGCGGCTATGGACTTGATGTCCACCTTGTAGCTTCCATAGGCGCTGCAGAGGATGACAGGGAGGTTATAGAACTTGTTCCGGATCTCCTGGAGGACATCCAGGCCGTTACTTGAAACCATCTTGATATCGAGGATGATAACATCGGGTTTTTCTTTCTCAATGCGTTCAAGAATTCCTGAACCGTCGGAGGCCACTGCCACCTCATAGCCTTCTTCTTCCAGCTCCTCTGCATAGAGCAGCCTGATGTGCTTCTCGTCATCGACAATCAATACCTTTTGCATCGAGAGCTCCTTTCCTATTGGCCCCACCGGTAGGTGAGATATGGCTTGCTCTGTTCGAACACGATGCACATGTCTTCCAGATATTCCTCTGCCTGCTGATGGGACATGCCCTCGGTCTTGTTCACAAACGACAAGGTCATGCCGTAGTACAGCGGTACGAGGACATCAATGAGCTTGCCGCGGTCAAGGGTCTTCTTGTGGTAGCTGATGGCGCAGTCGAAGAGGATCCGGGCCCAGACAGCCACAGGCATCTCGAAGTGATCCATGTC
>CAYMDG010000024.1:0-4454 GCA_964388905.1 uncultured Bacteriovoracaceae bacterium | reverse complement strand
TCTCGTGGTTTGCTGATCTTGGGCTTGCCCAAAAAGGCCTGGCAGATGGGGATTCCCTCGTTCATGGCTATGGTGGTCATCCAGATATCTATGCCGAACTGGCTCACGTCCTCATCCCACAGATGACTTTTCAACAGCAGTCCGGCCATTTTGTTTGAAAGGCCGAAGTCTCCTCCGATGGGTTGCCTCACCCTCCTGCCGTACAGGCTCCGGGTGAGTGGATAGGCGATGTTGTTGGTCAATGTGCCATCGTATTTATGGCGCACATAGAGCGGGGCCACGAAGGCGAAGTCTTTGAACACGGGCTCTGCAAGGTTTTTGATCCACATGGGGGTGACGCTCTTGAGGCTTGCATCAATGATGACCGCGGCCTTGGCATCCATCTCCATGACCTTTCTGAACAGGTTCTTCAGGTTGGTCCCCCGGCCCCTGATCCCCCGGGGTGTGGAGACATACATCTTGGGGATGCCGTGCGATTCAGCCTCCATAAAGACCTGGCCTGTTCCGTCAGTGCTGCAGTTATCACAGTTGATGATGACCGAGGTCATGTCCGGGAAGTATTCCTTCAACCCCAAAGAGGCCTGCTCGAGGGGGTATGCGATATTTGCGGCCTCGTTGTAAGACGGGATGCCTACGATAATATCGGCCTTTGTGATCCCGCCCGGGTTGTCCTCCTGAAACATCATCCCATCTCTCCAGGTAATAACTATGTTGTGAACAGACCTTTATTCTCTGATATTTCGTATGGAGTGGCAATAGAAAAATACCGGATCTGCGAGCATTGAGAATGTCATTTCACATAATTTCTGCAAAGGCTTCGAAACAGGGGCTCGTAGTTTTCGTTTGTTTCAACCTAAAAATCATCAGTTTTCAGACGTCATAAAACATTGGATAAATCACAGTTATCTTCTGGCTTAATGCCCCTGATGTTCGGTTGGCCTGCTCGGTTCCCGTGATGCAGCACCTAGAGGTTAACAGCAGGTTGATTTTTTGGCAGGGTCCGTTTCGCAGCCGCACCCGCAAACCGGGGCAGTACCCTTGAGCATGCCATTGAGGATGGCATAGGCGCACCCGACCCCTTGCTCCACCGTGATGGCGCGCGCCGGGCAGTTCATGCTGCAGGCCCCGCATTCCATGCAGGCATCAAGATCCGTGATGATTGCCTTCCTCTTCTCCAGGGCGAACACCCCGTGCGGGCACACCTCTTTGCAGGTCCCGCACCCGGTGCAGCGCGCTGCATCAAGGCGTAATGTGGATATGTTCTTCAGATAGCGCATGTTCATGACAGTGCTCCTATAAGTATATTCGCTCCAAGCAGAAGGATGCCGCACGCACCTAAGGCCGCCAATGGCCTGGCGAACAGACCGATCTCCCTGTTCACGCCGGTCTGGGAGGTGAATGTGCTGCATCCCGTAAAATTCAAGGCCAGAAATGCACAAGCCGCTGGCAGCAGGAGGAGGTTGCCCAGGAAAGGAATCAAGCCCCAGCCCAGGTACAGGCCCATGGCCAGGGTCCAAATCAAACCCAGACATAAGCCCTTCAGTGCGAAGGACCGGGGTGGTATCCACGGCAGCAGCACGGGAACGCCGATGGTTCCCATCAGCAGCGCACCCAGGAGCGGGAGTGTGGATGAGACCATGTGCGCCAGGGTCAGATTGCCGGCAAACCAGTTCCAGGTTGCCACTGCGCCAAACAGGATCAGGAAGTATTTCATCACCATCACGAGTTCTATGGGCACAACGGCAACCCTGTCCCACAGGTCGAATCTCACGGTCCTCATGGCAGGGGTCGTCTGCATGTTGTTTTCCAGGAAGGGCTTGATGTCGTGCGCCCTTACCGGTCCGTAGACCACCCTGAACCCGGTCATTGCCTTGATGGAATGCCCGGCTATGCCCGGCGCGGCGAGCTGGGGCAGGATGATGGTCCTGTTCGAGACGACATCCTTCAGGTGTGTTGCCCCGATGCGCCTTGCCAGCTCATCCGTGCCGAAAGTTCCCTTGCCGGCGGCGCACCAGACATTGACGCCTTTGGTGTCAAGGATCAGAACCCAGGCATCCAAGCCGCTGAGCTCGCTGCGGAGCGCATCGAAGGAGGGCTTGTAATTGGCGGTTGCCAGCACGATTGACTCTTTGCCCGGGTTTCCCACCGCATAGAGGCCGGGCTGCACCTGAAGCGCATCCCTTTTAATCCCCCACCTGGCCTTCCATCGGTCCATTGTGTCATCAAGCCCGAGGTGTGTCCCTATGCGCGGGATCGGACCCGTGGATGCCTGATGGATGCCTGTCACCCAGGGGCCGGTAGGCATGACAGGCATAATCTTTTCCTGAATGCTCCCAAATGATGGTTGCCCGGAGCAGCATGTTTTCATGTCCGTCCTCCGCAATTATTTGTACAGCATATGCCGTCGCGTTTCTGTGAAAGTACCTCGGACAGCCACCTGACTGCATCCATGATGGAGGCCTGCCCCCCCGGGACCCGTTGGAAAAGTTCGTGATAGAAGCTGTCGCAGGCGCTGTTGATGTCGTCGGCCTTCTGTTGCCCTTTGTCCGTGAGCTTCACCTCAACAAAGCGCCGGTTGATAGGATTGACGGTGCGCCCCACGTACATCTCTCGCACCAGTGAGTCCACGGTCCTGCTCAGGGTGCTCGTGTCGAGCCTGAGCCTCTTGGCCAGGTCCACAATGCTTGTAGTGCCCATGTCGTCCAGTTCCATGAGTACATGGCATTGGGCCATGGTCACCCCGCAGCAGTCGGACTGATCCTTGAGCTGATACTCCACTTCCCGCTCGATCTCCCGTATGTATCTTCTGAATTCCCTAATCGGTGCACTATCCATCCAGGCCTCCAATGATTAATGCAATAGATGTACTATACATCAATTGCATTGTCAAGCTTTTTCTTTTATTTTGTGGTGCCCATTGAACCCGGAGTGTGCGTTTGAAGGAATGTAAAAAACTGATCCGTTAAAAACCTTCATGGTGCAGCCTGGAAGAACTTATAAAATCAGCGTTCCACAAAGGCTGCACCATGAAGGTTTTTAACGGACCTGATTTTAAAGACAATTATCTGTTAACAATGAGTTTTTTGCTTAAAGCTCCCTGAAATGCATAGAGTATTTGCGGGAACATTCAAATACAAAATCAGGGTTAAAATAACATTCTCCTTAAGCAAGCGAAACTCTTGACAAAGGATATATTCAAGATTATATACTAGTTAATCGATAGCAATAAAGGTAATTAAAGGTGGAGTATGAAACTGTCAACACGGTCACGGTACGGCGTCAGGCTCATGCTTGAGCTGGCGCTCAACAGCGGCAAGGGACAGGTTTTTCTCAAAGACATTGCAAAGGAAGAGGAGATCTCGGAAAAGTATTTGAGCCTCATCATCATACCGCTCAAGGCTGCGGGATTCGTCACTTCCACGCGCGGTGCACACGGAGGCTATACGCTGGCAAAAAAACCTTCTGCAATCACCCTCAAGGAGATCGTAGAACTCCTAGAGGGCGACACATGCCTCGTTGATTGCGTAAAGAACCCTTCCGCCTGTTCACGGTCCAACACCTGTGCCAGCAGGGATCTATGGACAATACTGAGCGACAGGATATCCGATACGCTGGGCTCCATGACCCTGGAAGACCTTGCAAGGAAGAGCAGGGAAAAGGGCGAGAGTCCCACCATGTACCATATCTAGAAAGTTGAACTTAAAGGAGAAACAATGGGGATCGTTGAGAAGATCATAAAGCTTAAACGGGAAAGGAATGCAATTATTCTTGCCCATAACTACCAGCTTCCGGAAGTCCAGGACATTGCCGACTTCGTGGGCGACTCGCTGGGTTTAAGCATACAGGCCGCAGGCACCGATGCACAGGTGATCGTGTTTTGCGGGGTCCATTTCATGGCTGAGACCGCCAAGGTCCTGTCTCCCCGGAAGACCGTTCTTATCCCGGACATGAATGCCGGATGCCCCATGGCGGACATGATCAATGCGGATCAATTGCGCGTGTTGAAGGCTGAGCACCCGAACGCGGCAGTAGTGTGTTATGTGAACACCACTGCCGAGGTAAAGGCGCAGTGCGACCTGTGCTGCACATCCGCCAATGCCGTGAGCATCGTCAGAGATGTCATGAAGGAAAATAAAGAGGTCATCTTTGTCCCGGACAAGTACCTGGCCGATTATGTGTCAACCGAGACTGGGTGCGAGCTTATTGTCTGGAAGGGATACTGCCCCACACACGCCAAGATCCTGCCCGAACACATTCTCTCTCAGAAAGCGCTTCACCCGGGCGCCGTCGTGCTGGCGCACCCCGAGTGCACGCCCGGGGTAAGGGTGCTTGCCGACAAGGTAATGTCCACCGAGGGCATGTGCTGGTATGCCGCCGAGATGAAGGAAAAGGAATTCATTGTGGCCACCGAGGTGGGCATCCTCCACCGGATGCGCCGCGATAATCCGGACAAG
>CAYMDG010000023.1:20320-21521 GCA_964388905.1 uncultured Bacteriovoracaceae bacterium | reverse complement strand
CAGGGCTGGGAATCATCTCATCAGGGGTGGCGTATCAATATGCAAAAGAGGCCTTTCCCAAGGCCTCCTATTTGAAACTCGGCATGCCGTACCCCTTCCCGGATGAACTGGTCAGGGAGTTCGCCTCCAAGGTGAAAGAGTTGTGGGTCGTGGAAGAGCTTGATCCCTTTATGGAAGATCAGGCAAAGGCCTTGGGTCTTTCCTGTCATGGCAAAGACCGCATACCCATGTGTGGAGAGCTGAACCCGGACATCATAAAGGCCGCCATCTCGGGCGGGCCTGTAATGAAGCCCGTCCAACCGGCGCTGCCCGGAAGGCCGCCTTCCATGTGCCCGGGTTGCCCTCACCGCAGCATGCTCTGGGCCATGCGGCGGAATAAAACATTCATCGCCGGCGACATCGGCTGCTATACCCTGGGCTTTTTGCCGCCGCTGGACGCCATTGACACGTGCCTGTGCATGGGCGCAGGCATCAATCACGCCCACGGCATGTCCAAGGTGTTCGGGCCGGGCAAGGAAAAACTCACTGCTGTCATCGGTGATTCAACCTTCTACCATTCCGGCATCACGGGTCTTTTAAACTTGGCGTATAACCGGGGAGCCGCTTTGATCGTGATCCTGGACAACCGAACCACGGCCATGACCGGGGCACAGAACCACCCGGGTACAGGCGTCACTATTTTGGGGCAAAAGAACACCACCATAGACCTTGAAGGCCTGGTGAAGGCGCTCGGTATCGAGTGGGTAAAGACCATCAATCCCTACGATGTCAAAGGGGCGAGACAGACCGTAAAAGAGGCCCTGGCCTTTGAAGGGCCTTCGGTAATCATCTCAAGGGCCCCGTGTGTCCTGCTCAAGGCCAAGGCCGTTCCGGGCATACCCTTATCCGTGGATGCCGGCAAGTGCACGGGCTGCAAGGTGTGCATTACGCTAGGCTGTCCGGCCCTTGAATTCAAGGACGAGAAGGCGCATATTAACGAGGCTTGTGTGGGTTGTAATGTGTGCGCAGACCTCTGCAGCGTAGAAGCCATCGGAGGTGGAAAATGAACGTGCTCATGACTGGTGTGGGCGGACAGGGCATTATCCTTGCCTCTGATGTACTTACCGAAGTGATGATGCGCCATGGTCTGGATGTGAAGAAGTCAGAGATACACGGCATGGCCCAGCGCGGTGGGAGCGTCATGTCTCATGTGCGCTTTGCC
>CAYMDG010000023.1:18506-20220 GCA_964388905.1 uncultured Bacteriovoracaceae bacterium | reverse complement strand
AGGAAGTTCGATGAGGCGGGCGTCACCCCGGAAGACATCAGGAATCTCACCGACTTGAACCGCCTGCCGTTCTCCAATAAGCAGGACCTGCGCGATAACTATCCCTTCGGGCTCTTCAGCGTGCCCATGACCAACATCGTAAGGCTTCACGCCTCGTCCGGCACCACGGGAAAACCTACTGTCGTCGCCTACACCAAGCGCGACATTGAGACCTGGGCCGAGCTTATGGCACGTTCTTTTGCAGCGGCAGGTCTCACGAAAAACGACATCATCCATAATGCCTATGGCTACGGTCTTTTCACCGGCGGCCTCGGGGCACACTACGGAGCCGAGAAGCTGGGCGCCAGCGTCATCCCCATGTCGGGCGGCAACACCAAGAAGCAGCTCATGATCCTGCAGGACTTCGGTCCTACGGCAATATGCTGCACGCCATCGTACCTTATGTTCCTTGCCGAGACCGGCGAGGAGATGGGCGTGGACATGAAGTCGCTGCGGCTCCGGGTTGGGGTCCTTGGTGCCGAGCCTTGGAGCGAGCGCATGCGCGGCGAAATAGAGGGCAGGCTCGATATCACGGCGCTCGACATCTACGGCCTGTCCGAGATCATGGGTCCGGGCGTTGCCATGGAGTGCATAGAAGGCCGCAACGGACTGCATATCTTTGAGGATA
This sequence comes from uncultured Bacteriovoracaceae bacterium, assembly GCA_964388905.1. GTDB lineage: Bacteria > Desulfobacterota > Desulfomonilia > UBA1062 > UBA1062 > MWEI01. The sequence continues at coordinate 19,553 of CAYMDG010000023.1, read as the reverse complement.
ACTTCATTGTGGAGGTCATCGACCCGTCAACCGGTGAGGTCCTTCCCTACGGCCAGAAAGGCGAGATCGTGTTCACCACGCTTACCAAGGAGGCCTTCCCGTTAATCAGGTACAGGACCAAGGATATCTCAAGGCTGATGCCCGAGGTATGCCGCTGCGGAAGGACCTTTGTGCGCATGGAGCGGGTATCAGGCAGGAGCGATGACATGTTCATCATCCGTGGGGTGAATGTCTTCCCGTCCCAGATCGAGAGTGTAATAATGGAGATAGAAGGTCTGGAGCCTCACTATCAGCTCATCCTGGACAGGGAAGGTTCGCTGGACACCCTGGAGATTCAGGTTGAGGTGAGCGAAAAGATCTTTTCGGATGAGATAAGGCAGCTGCAGAATCTTGAGCGCCGCATTGCCAAGGACATCAAGGATTATATCGGTATCTCGGCCAAGGTGAAGCTTGTGGAGCCGAAGTCTCTGCAGCGATTCGAAGGCAAGGCCCAGCGGGTGATTGACAAGAGAACCATGTAAGGGGAGGTCTCGTATGAAGGTGGAACAGATATCGATCTTTTTGGAAAATAAACCCGGCGGGCTCTCGGGTGTAACGAAGGTGCTGAAGGACTCGGGCATCAATATCCGGGCGCTCTCGCTGGCGGACACGAGCGACTTCGGGATCTTGAGGCTCATCGTGGACGATGTGAACAAGGCCAAGAAGGTGCTCAATGAGAACGGTTTCGCCGTGGGCCGCACCCATGTGATCGCCGTAGAGGTGCCGGACAAGCCGGGCGGGCTTCACAGCATCCTCGACCTTCTCACACGGGAGGGCATCAATGTCGAATACATGTATGCCTTTGTCGAGCGCAGCGGCGAGAATGCGGTAATCATTTTCAGGTTCGACAACATCGACCAGGCCATCGAGGCCCTGCTGAAGGCAGGGTTCACCGTGTTGAAGGGCGAGCAGGTCTACAACCTTTAATCCATAAGAACACCCATTAATTATTTTTGGGGTCTTACTATAACTTTGCTCTAAAGGAAGGAGGAAGAAGATGAAGAAATT
>CAYMDG010000023.1:13020-18406 GCA_964388905.1 uncultured Bacteriovoracaceae bacterium | reverse complement strand
ACATCGCCCAAGGTCTCAGGCTCGGGTCTCTACCGCGGCTGTACCAGGATCGACAAACAGGCCGAGGCCCTGACCAAATACGCGAAAGACGTACTGAAGACAACAAAGGTTGCCATCCTGTACAGCAACGAGCCCTACGGCAAGGGGTGCAACGAGGTGTTCACCAAGTTCTTCGGCGATGTGGGCATCCCTGTTGTGATCGCCGAGAGTTTCATGGTCGGCGACCGCGATTTTTCCGCCCAGCTCACCAAGATCAAGCAGAACCAGTTTGACCTCATCTTTATCCCCGGCTACCTCCAGGAGACCGCACCGGCAATCTCCCAGGCCCGCAAGGTCGGCATCAATGCAATTTCCATGGGCGTGTACGGTGACATGGCCCCGAAATACATCGAGCTCGCAGGCAAGGCAGCAGAGGGGCATGTGAACGGGAGCGAATACAACGAGGAATACAACACCCCCACCAACAAGAAGTTCAAGGCCGAATACAACAAGATCATAAAGGCCAATCCGTCAGAGACAAACAACATCATGTTTGCCGCCATCACCTATGACATGACAAAGATGGTGGCCAAGGCCATTGCCGAGAAAGGCCATACCACTGCCGGCATCAAGGGCTATCTGGACACCGTGAAGGACTTTGACGGCGTTACCGGAAAGCTCAGCTTCGACAAGAACGGCGATGTGGTGAAGCAGGGCGTGTATCTGTTCAAGGTGAAGAACGGGAAATACGTAAAGGCCCAGTAGTGTGCTGATCCAGCAGCTTGTGAACGGCCTTGTGGTGGGCAGCGTGTATGCGCTGGTCGCCCTTGGCTACACCATGATTTACGGCATTCTGGGCATCATCAATTTTGCCCAGGGAGAGATATACATGTACGGCGCCTTCGGCGCCGTACTTACTTTAGCTGCAACCGGAGAACTGGGTCTGGCGGTGCTGGCAGGCGTAGGCACGGCGTGCCTGGTGGGGTTCCTCCTGGAGCGCATCGCGTTCAGGCCGCTGCGCGGCATGCACCCCCTGATACCGCTCATCAGCGCCATCGGCTCATCCATCTTGTTGAGCTCTCTTGCCAGGCTCCTCTTCGGTCCTGATGACCGCTCCTTCCCCATAGAGTTCAACCCGGTAAGCTACATCATTTTCGGAGCTGCCGAGATTACCGGTCTGCAGCTTATCATCATCGGGGTCTCGTTCGGACTTATGGTGATGCTGACGCTCTTCGTCAACATGACCAAACACGGCAAGGCCATCATGGCCGTTGCCATGGACTCTGACGCCGCAAGGCTTTCCGGCATCAATGTGAACAATGCTTACGTGCTGACCTTTCTCCTGGGCTCCGCATTGAGCGGGGTGGCCGGCATCCTCATGGCGGTTTACTACAATGCCACCTCTTTCAGCATGGGGGTGCTGCCCGGGCTCAAGGCCTTTTCGGCCGCGATCCTGGGCGGGGTAGGGTCCATCCCCGGGGCCATTGTGGGCGGGCTCGTCCTGGGCATCGCCGAAAACCTCGGTGCTGCATATATCTCGTCGAACTTCAAGGATGCCTTTGCGTTTATCGCACTCGTGCTCGTGCTCGTTATCAGGCCGCGCGGCATCATGGGGTCGAGAAAATGAGCATATACATCCTCCATGTCCTCATCATGGTGTGCCTCTATGCTATCCTGGCATTAAGCCTTAATATCATTGTAGGCTTTGCCGGGCTTGTATCGCTAGGACACGCGGCATTCTTCGGTATCGGCGCATACGTAAGCGGCCTTCTCATGATAAAGGGGCTCGGCTTTGTGAGCGCGTTTTTTCTCACAGGTATCATTACTTCCGTTTTAGGTCTTTGCCTTGCGCTGCCTGCCCTGCGGGTAAAGGACGACTACCTGGCCATTGTCACCTTGGGATTCGGCATCATCATCACCCTGGTCTTCATGAACCTCGAAATAACGGGCGGGCCCGACGGACTGGTGGGGATACCGCCGGTGACCTTGTGGGGAAAGCCTGTCTACTCCAAGTGGGCCTTTCTGGGCCTTACCGTAATTATCCTTCTTGTTATGATCCTTTCAACATACACGCTCAAACAATCCAAGATCGGCAGGGCCTGGGCCGCCATCCGGGATAACGATGTCGTGGCCATGTTCATGGGCATCAACACCTCTTATTACAAGGTGCTGGCCTTCATCACCAGTTCCTTCTGGGCGGGCCTTGCAGGAAGCCTGTATGCCCATTACACGGCCTATATAAATCCGCAGACGTTCGGCATGCATACCTCCATCATGATCCTTTCCATGGTGGTTTTGGGCGGTATAGGGAGCATCCCGGGATCTCTCCTGGGGGCCACGCTGCTTATCCTGCTGCCTGAAATCTTAAGGCCCCTGGCCGATTACCAGGACATCTTCTACGGAGCGCTCCTCGTGTTCATGATGGTCTTCAGGCCCCAGGGCATCATGGGCAGGGTCAAGATCACCGAGATGTTCGGGAGGAAGAAATAGTGCTCCAGCTCAGGAACCTGCACACCTACTATGGCCACATCCACGCGGTAAAGGGTGTATCGCTGCACGTGATGCCGGGTGAGATCGTTGCGCTCATTGGCGGCAACGGCGCGGGCAAGAGCACCATCCTGCGGGCCGTCTCAGGGATCGTGAAGGCGCAATCCGGTGATATCCTCCTCGAAGGGGAGCAGATCGCATCGTTGAGTCCGGAACGCATCCTGAAAAACGGAATCGGGCACGTGCCCGAGGGCAGGAGGCTTTTCAGGGGCCTGAGCGTTCGGGACAACATGATACTGGGCGCATACACTCGCAGGGACAAGGCGAAGATAAAAAGCGACATTGAGGATATGGAGCGACTTTTCCCCATCCTCGGGCAGAGGAGTACCCAGCTCGCAGGGACACTCTCGGGTGGCGAGCAGCAGATGCTGGCCATTGCCAGGGCGCTCATGGCCAGGCCAAAGGTGTTGCTCCTTGATGAGCCTTCCATGGGCCTCGCCCCCATTGTCACAAGTCAGATCTATGAACAGATCAGGCATTTGAACACCAAGGAAGGCATCAGCATCCTGCTTGTGGAGCAGAACGCCAGGTTGGCACTCAACCTGGCTCACCGGGGATATGTCATCGAGACAGGACGTATCGTCATGGAAGGTCAATCCGACGAACTGGGCCGGAGCAATGAGATCCAGAGGGCATACCTCGGCAAGGGTTACAAGGAGGTCTGGGAATGATCCTCAAAGCGGCCTCGCTCTCCAAGAGCTTCATGGGCATCCATGCCTTGAGCGATGTGTCCATAGATGTGGTCAAGGGGGAGATCCTCGGTGTCATCGGTCCCAATGGGGCCGGTAAGACCACCCTGTTCAACGTCCTCACCGGACTGTTTGATGCGGATACCGGGTACATAGAGTTCGGCGGCCATGCCATCACAAGGCTCATGCCTCACCGACGGGTCAGGCTCGGCATGGCCAGGACCTTTCAGAACCTTGAGATATTCCGTGACATGAGTGTGCTGGAAAATGTCATGGTGGGGGGGCACAGCACACTCAAGGCGGGCTACTGGCGTAGCATGCTCTGCACCTGGGGAAAGCTCAAAGAAGAGAAGACGCTCATGGAAGAATCGCTCGCACTGCTTGGCAGGCTCGGTATAGCGGATTTGGCCCATGAAGCCGCAGTGAGCCTGTCATACGGCAATCAGCGCAGGGTGGAGATTGCCAGGGCCCTGGCCGCCAGGCCCGCGATCATCTTCCTGGATGAACCCGCAGCCGGCATGAATCCCAAGGAGACCCAGGAAATCTCTGAGCTCATCGTGAGGCTTAGAGGCGAGCTGGACCTTAGTGTTGTAATCATCGAACATGACATGAACCTCATCATGGACATCTGCGACCGCATTGTGGTCATGACTGAAGGCCGGGTGCTCTGCTCGGGTCTTCCGGGCGAGATCCGGAAAGACCCCAGGGTATTGGAAGCCTATCTGGGAGGGGAGATAGTATGATGCATGAAACGCTCTACGAGACTATGCCGCGCAGCGAGCTGGAAGTCTTTCAGCTCGAACGACTCCAGTCCACGCTTAACAGGGCATATCTGAACGTCGCCCATTACCGCAGGGCCCTCGATAGTGCAGGCATCCTGCCTGATGCCGTGAAGTCGCTCTCCGACATCAAGAACCTGCCCTTTACCACCAGGGCCGATATCGAGAAGGGCTATCCCTATGATATGTTCGCCGTGCCCCTGCGCGAGGTGGTGCGCATCCATACCTCTTCCGGCCAGGCCCGCAAGCCCATCGTCACCGGTTATACGGCAGGCGATCTGAGGGCATGGGCCAGGCTCATGGCCAGGTTCCTGGTGGGAGCGGGCATCTCAAAGGACGATGTGATCCAGATCGCATTCCGCTACGGCCTCATGACCGGCGGGTTCGGCTTCCATGCGGCAGCCGAGCTTATCGGCGCATCCGTCATCCCCGCGGACATCGGCAATACCGCAGAGCAGGTCATGATCATGAACGACTATCTCACCACGGTCATAGCCTGTACCCCCGGTTATGCGCTTATCCTGCTGGACAGGATAAACCAGATGAACATCAACCCCAAGACACTGCGCCTCAGGCGGGCCATCCTGGGGGCGGACCGGTTGACTCCTGTGGTGAGGGCCAAGATCGAGCAGGTCCTGGGCGTGGAGGTGTTCAACAGCTATGGGTCCAGCGTGGTCATGGGGCCGGGCATCGCAGGCGAGTGCAGCGCGCATGACGGGATGCACGTGTATGAGGATTTTTTCATTGCCGAGGTTGTAGACCCCGACACCGGAGAGGTTCTGGCCCCGGGCAAAAAAGGCGAACTCGTGATAACAACCCTCATGCGCGAGGCCTTCCCGCTGATCCGTTACCGCACCGGCGACATTACCATGATAAAACAAGGGGTGTGCCCCTGTGGCAGGACACACATGAGGCTCCAAAACTTTTACGGGAGGCTGGATGACACCATCAAAATCAAAGGTGTCAGTGTCTCTCCGGAACGGATCCTCCAGATCCTCAAGGCCGAGGGTGTGGAGACCAGGAGCCAGGTTCGCATATACCGGGAAGGCCCTTTTGAGCGCGCCGATGTCCTGCTTGAGGTCGGAGAGAGGCTGTTCTTTGATGAAATGAGGGCGCAGAAGTCCTTTATGGAGAATCTCGAGAAGGTCCTCCATACGGGTACCAGCGTGCGTATAGGCGTGAGGATCGTCCCTTCTTCGGCATTCCGAGGTAACGCCATGGTGGTTGATGAACGGGAGTAGCAGCTGTTTCAACGTAATGCAGGCAGCCTAAAGAGGTGAGAAGCATGGGTCCTGAAGACAATACCGTATCCAAAGAAATCCCTGTCCCTAAGGCCAGGATTGTGAGGCAGGATTATAAAGACATACAAGGCAAAGAAGCAGGCTTGAGTGT
>CAYMDG010000023.1:8432-12920 GCA_964388905.1 uncultured Bacteriovoracaceae bacterium | reverse complement strand
TCTTTATCAGCAAAGCTATTGACCGTGCTGATGTCGTGATTATGATGGTAGTATAGTTTTCAATAAGTTGGCATAGGGAGGTTTTGATGAGTTCGAATGAAGAACCAAAAGAACATGAAAACGCTGTTTATTACTTCAAGTGTGAGAAATGCAAGAGCGATATCTTCTGGTCGGACATACGCCCCTCCGTCCACAGGGCGGCCAGGGTATTCAAATGGGTAAGGGCGGGCTGCCCCAACGAGGATTGCGATCATTATCTGACATTGAGTGACCCGGGAAAGATCTATGAAAGGCTTGAAGCCCAGGGAATATTTAATGAAATGATTGCCAAGGGAGTAAAGGCATATTGGGTCTAAGACATACCCTGTTTATTTCGAAAGCCCGCCCGAACAAATGAGATGGCCCCCCTCAATAAGCATCTTAAGGAGATGAACAATTACGGTCTGGTAGAGTAAATCCCGGTAATATAAACGGTTATCTTGCCGTTAGGCTTATGAAAAATTACTTCATCATCAAGCTTTTTGTGCAACAGCGCCTGACCAATAGGTGAATCGATACTGATCCTGCCGATGCTGACATCTATCTCCTCAGGGCCGACTAGCTGATAACAGCGTTCATCTCCTGTCTCCTCTGTGTACGTGACCCAACATCCGAATGAAACCATTGTTGGTTTTGAAGGAGGAACGGCCACTTTCAGCACCTTGAGGCGAGAACCCAGGTGTCTCAATTTGCGGTCAATCTCGTGCAGCCTCTTTTTACCATAGATGTATTCTGCATTCTCCGAACGGTCACCCTCAGCAGCGGCGTCTGCAACCCCCTGCACAACCTTGGGGCGTTCCACTTTCCAGAGGTAGTTATATTCGTCTTGCAGTTTTTTCAAGCCTTCAGCAGAGATCAGGTTCGTCATTGGCCAACTCCAGTAAGTCTTGAAAAAGGCGGCCCGAGCCTGCAGACTATCAGACAGTAACGCGATATGAGCTGTGGTTACTTTGCGACGTCGAGCAGTTCAACATCAAACAGCAGGGTGGCATTCGGGGGAATAACTCCGCCGGCTCCCTGTGCGCCATAGCCGAGATGGGGAGGGATAATCAGCTTGCGCTTGCCGCCGACTTTCATAGACAGGACACCCTCATCCCACCCTGGGATAACCTGGCCGACACCGATTACGAACGAGAACGGCTCTTTGCGGTCAACAGAACTGTCAAACTTTTTGCCGTTTTCAAGTGTCCCAGTGTAATGCACCTTGACCTGCTTACCAACAGTTGGTGAGGCACCCTTGCCAATAACGACATCGACATATTTGAGGCCGGATGCGGTTGTCACTGTCTTCTTTGCATCTTGTGCGGCAAAGGAGGGGGCAGCAAGAAACACAACCAAAATAATTAACGCTACAATTTTACCGGATAGCTTCATTTTTAAACCTCCTGTTCTGCTTGGCTGAAGTTGCCGGTAAAGTTAACGTGCTTTGACCCCGGAGGCAACAGAGATTTTATGCAAAGACAGTACTGCCTTGTCGAGACGGGGAGATACATAGGGCTGCAAGCACAAACCCCTTTTCGTTTCAAATAGGAGTAAATGCGCCATACTGAGGACTTTGAGATACGAGAGAACACCCCGATCTCCTCCTCATGATTAATTGCAGTGTAAATACATGAGCAAATCATTTATCCGAGGCAGGAGAGTACTGGGCCCCCGCCATGATCTCGGATGCCAGCATGGAGTCTTGTTTCCTTGCGCCGGAAGCAAGAAGGATATTTTTAAACCACTTGTCCTTGATCTTTGACTCAATGCCTTTGTCTTTCAATGCCTTGAGACCTTTATTGACAAGGCCGAGAGTTTGAGCGTCACCCTTTTTGACAGCAATCCCATACTCCTCATTGGCTGATTTTTTAGCCCATGCGCATGAATCGCCTTTCAGGACAAGCTTGCCGTTGTACTTAGCAGCGTAGTTGTAGGCAACCGGCGAGTCGCAGAGAACGCCGTCGACAAATCCTTTGGACAAGTCCTTGAATGCCTGATCAGTCTCTTCAACCGTATAATATGATATGTTACAGCCCTGGGTACTCCTGATTGTTTCTGCACCTGTGGTCAGTTTGAATACCGCCATAGTTTTGCCTGCAAGCGGTTCATTTGCCTTCGCTTTCGGTACCAGGAGGATTTGCTCGGCAGTAAAATAGGATTTGGAGAAGTCGAAGTTCTCTTTTCTGGCATCAGTGATGCTCACGGATGCCATGACCGCATCATACTTTCCTGCCTTAAGACCTGTGAAAATGTTTCTCCAGGGAACATTCACCATCTTGACCTTAAAACCGGCTTCTTCAGCAATGGCCTTCAGCAGGTCAACCTCATAGCCCTTGATATTCCCCTGGCTGTCTTTCATCTGCATGGGCGGCCAGTTTGCATTGACTGCAATTACAAGTTTTTTATCTGCGAATGCCAGACTGCTCATAAATAAGCACATCAGGATGACAGACATAAAGCATGACAATAATCTCTTCATGGATTCTAACTCCTTTGCGGATCGATGCGTTTGCTTTATTAATGATAGGAACCCTTTAATCCGTGCCTCTTGAATCCGGTGTACTTCGATACGGGTAAAATTCAATTCAGGGCGGATATGGTCTGTGGAGGATATACTGTGCTGAGCCTAGTCTGAAAGTTTTGATCATGCTGCAAGCCGTATCATGAAGTGGATCATATTTTGCCTGAAGAATTTTGAGTGATTTGACCATAGCCAAACAGCTTACAACCTCTGTGCCAGTAAATATGTCATTGTATTATCAGTATGTTATGAAGTTTAATAGTTAAGGAGCCGGTAATAATTGTAATCGTGTGTACGAAAAGTGCTGGTTAACCTATGGATTGAACTTGTAAATGAGGTTCATGACAACTGTAGTGTGAGATGTGGGTTATTCTTTCAGCTGTATGGCGGAAAATATCTGGAGCCCATCACCTCCGTTCAACTGAAAAGTATGATTGGCCTGTTGATCAACATTTCATTTGACAGGTAAAAAATAGATATGCATAGAATATTCAAATAAATTGTTCCAAAGTTTGAAGGATTCCATGAGCCTTTCCAAGGATGAAAAGAGGAAAACCCTGTTGCAGGCGGCATCCGATGTGCTGCTTGAACTCGGCCCCCACAAGACAACCCTTGACGACATTGCTAGCAGGGCAGGCATGGCAAAATCATCCCTGTATTACTACTTCAAGGATAAGAATGAAATTATACGGGAAATCATTCGGAATGATCGTGAACAGCTCCTTGATATCCTAAGGCATGCAATAAATGCTGTTGATACGGCTGAAGAAAAGATGTTTGCGCTTTCAGAGGCCAGGTACCGGTTTATTTCAAGCATGGCATTACGGGCCAACAAAGAAATAATAAATGAGTTCAGGTCCCTGGCAGGTGTTTTCGAAACGGAAAGAGAGAGCTACCTGCAGTCCCAGAAGGATCTCATCGAGAGGATCCTCAGAGAGGGCATAGAAAAGGGTGAGATCAAGCCTCTTGATGACATAGAGCTTGTTTCCCTCATAATGGTTGCCTCAATGTTCGGGTGCGACCAGACCTTTGCCTTTTACGACCAGCGCGAACGTATTCTGGATGGGATCAAGAGCATGGTGAGGATCTTTTTTGCAGGGTTGAGGGTGAAGCAGTAATTAATTATCACCTAATCAGGCATGGGTATTGCGAAACTATGATAGCCCGTCATCCTCTTGAAAAAGGAGATGACTATTATGCGGGAAATGAACGCTGTGTTGCGAAAGGGGGAGTTGAGTGAATATGGCAAGGAAAACATCAGTGGGGACAACTCCTGTGCGGACCCCAAAAGGGTCATGGTTAGGCCTGCTCCTGATTGTTATTATTTTCAGCTGCATTGCCTTGCTGGGCTCCGGATGCACGAAGAAAAAAGAAGAGGCCAAGGCTGAGAAGATTATCAACATCAAGGTGGTCACCACGCAGAAGAAGACGGTACGGCCATATATCGAAGCCATAGGCAACCTTCAACCATGGGATGAGGCCATTATTAGCCCCGAGGTGGACGGGATTCTCCAGGAGATTCCCGTAGAGGAGGGTTTCCCCGTAACAAAGGGGATGATGCTCGCAAAGATCAATGACATCGATTACCGCCTCGCCGTACTGACAGCCGAGGCGGCACTGGGGCAGGCTCAGGCAAACTTAAGCAATGCAAAGGTCATGTTCGACCGCATGGATGCCCTGTATAAACAATCCGGGGTGTCAAAGCAGGAATTCGACAACGCCTCTACGCGTCTTGATCTGGCCACCCAGGATGCCCAGCGTGCCAAGGCAGGTCTTGCCCTTGCCAAGGAACGGCTCAGCAGGGTCTTCATCCGTTCACCGCTGAACGGCTGGGTCAAGCTGAAGGGCGTTACCACGGGCATGTTTGCCAAGACCGGCAGTCCCATCATGAGCCTCATCCAGATCGACCCGCTGTTCTGCACCTTCAGTGTGACGGATAAGGACAT
>CAYMDG010000023.1:2177-8332 GCA_964388905.1 uncultured Bacteriovoracaceae bacterium | reverse complement strand
GTCGATCTGTTTCCCAAGGTGGACTTCCCCATCGTGAGCGTCTCCACGGTCCTGAAGGGCGCCAGCCCTGAAGTCGTTGACATAGACGTAACCGACCGGATCGAAGAGGCGGTCAACACCATCAATGGAGTCAAGACCATCACCTCCACGAGCTCGGAGGGGTTTTCCAACATCATTGTGGAGTTCAAGCTGGAGCGTGACATAGACCTGGCTATCCAGGATGTCCGGGAGCAGATTGCTGCGGTACGCAGGAACCTGCCCAAAGACATCGACGAACCGGTGATCCAGAAGGTGAACCCGGATTCCGTGCCCGTCATGTGGCTGAATCTCACCGGTGAAAAGTCCATCCCGGAGCTGTCCACCTATGTGGATGAAATCCTCAAGGAGCAGCTCCAGCGCATCGATGGTGTCGGTTCGCTCTCCCTTGGCGGGATGCAGAAAAGACAGATACGCATCTGGCTCGACCTGGGCAAGCTCAAGGCATACAATATCGGTCCGGGTGAGGTTGCAGCAGTCCTTGGTATGGAGAACATCGAGTTACCGGGTGGCCGGATTGAGAGTGCGACAAAAGAATATTCAGTCAAGGTGAAGGGCAATCTCAAAAGTGCCTCAGAGTTCAATGATCTGGTCGTGACTTCTTTTCAGGGTAATCCGGTGAGGATCAGAGACATCGGCCGCGCGGAAGACGGGGTTGAAGAGCTTCGAACCTTTACCCAATTCAACGGTCTGCCTTCGGTGGGCATAGGTATCCGCAAACAGACCGGCACCAATACCGTGGAGGTCATCAACCGGGTAAAGAAGGAACTTGACCGCATCAACAAGACCCTGCCGCCGGGCATGAAGATCAATACGGCATTCGATCAGTCCGTATTCATCCAGGATTCCATGAGGCAGGTGCAGCATCACCTCATCATGGGCTCCATACTTGCCGTTATAGCGGTCTTCATATTCTTGCGAAATATTCGAACCACCCTCATCAGTGCCGTGGCATTGCCCGTGTCCATCATAGCAACCTTCGCACTGATCAGGGCCTTCAATTTCACGTTCAACAACCTGACCATGCTGGCACTCACCCTGTCCGTCGGGATTCTTATCGATGACGCCATCATAGTCATCGAGAATATCTACCGCCACATCGAAGAGGGTATGGCCCCACGGGAGGCCGCATCGTTCGCCACCTCGGAGATCGGTCTGGCCGTTATGGCTACGACACTGGCCATTGCAGTCATCTTTCTGCCTGTGGCCTTTATGAAAGGCATCATCGGAAGGTTTTTCATGCAGTTCGCCCTGACGGTCGTTTTCGCCGTAGGGGTATCCCTGCTGGTGTCACTCACCCTGACACCCATGCTCGCCTCCATCTTCCTCAAGCCGAAACATGAGCATGAGAAAAACACGAACGGATTTCTGAAACGGATAGGTGATCGCCTTGAGCGGTGGTATAAAAAGATTGAATCGGCTTACCGGCCTATATTAGCCTATTCCATCGATCATAGGGGGCTGGTGCTTATCGGGACACTGATCCTGTTCATCTTCAGCATGTACATGATCAAGTTCATCGGCAAGGAATTCGTGCCGCCCGAGGACCAGGCACAGTTCATCGTAAGGCTGGAGGCACCCATTGATTATTCCTTCAGCCAGGCCAATGCCATGTTCATGCAGGCTGATAAAATTGTCCGTGAAAGACCTGAAGTAATAGGGGCCTTTTTTGCGCAAGGGCTTGGACAGGGCGGATCAGGTCAGGTCAACAAGGCCATTGTATTTACCCGCCTGGTGCCCAGAAACCAAAGGGAGAAGAAACAGCATGCGATTATGGCCGAACTGCGTAAAAGCCTGGTTGTAATCCCCGGCCTGAAGGCTACTACCGAGATGGTCTCCATGTTGGGAGGCGGCCTGAGAGAAGTGCCTATCCAGTACACCATCAGCAGCGGGGACTTTGAAAATCTGCAGAAATATACGAAGCAGGTCATGAAAGAGCTTGCCAAGGTGCCTGGCATTGTGGACGTGGACACGTCCTTTGAGTCGGGCAAGCCCGAATTGAAGGTGTATATCGACCGCGACAAGGCGGCCGATATGGGCGTGAGTGTCACCACCATCGCCGAGGCGGTGAACCTGCTTATCAGCGGAGAAGTGGAGATCACCAAATTCAAGGACGAGACCAGATCGCGCCGTTATGACGTAAGGATGCGGTTGAACCCCGGGGACCGGAAGAGCCCTGAAGACCTGGGCAGGATCTATGTGCGGGCAAAGGATGGCAAGATGGTGGAGCTCTCCAACATCGTCAGCATCGTTGAAGGGGGAGGACCCACTAGTATCAGCCGCTATAACCGTCAGCGCTCCATCTGGGTATTTGCTAACCTGGAGAACAAGCCCCTGGGCGAGGCCATGGGTACATTGGACTCTATCTCTGCCAAGATCCTTCCTCCAGGGTACAATACTGCCTATGTAGGTCAGGCCGAAACCATGGCGGAATCCTTCAAATACCTCGTGATCGCGCTCATTCTCGGTATCATTCTGGCATACATGGTCCTGGCCTCCCAGTTTGAGAGTTTCCTGCATCCCATCACCGTTCTGCTCGCCATGCCGCTGTCGTTCATAGGGGCCTTCGGCGCACTGCTCATTACCGGAAAGACCATCAGCATTGTAAGCTTTATCGGTCTCATCCTTCTCATGGGCATGGTCAAGAAGAATTCCATTCTGCTGGTGGACTACACGAACACCCTTCGAGAGAGAGGCCTGTCCCGGCGCGAGGCCATTCTCCAGGCCGGACCGGTAAGGCTCCGCCCCATCCTCATGACAACCTTTGCCATGATCTTCGGCATGCTGCCGGTTGCCCTGGGTATAGGCGAGGGCTCGGATATCAGATCCCCCATGGGCGTAATCGTGATCGGAGGGCTCCTGACTTCGCTGTTCCTGACCCTGGCAGTCGTACCTGCCGCCTATGACCTGTTTGATGACTGGAAGCAGAGGTTGAAAAGCAGAATCTGGAAAGAAACCGCATAACTTTTATTAAGGTTAGGCCATTTTAAAGGGGATGAATGATATGAAGATGGTGTTCATCGTATATTCTCAGGCAGCGGATTATGATGTGATCAGCGCTATCAAAAAAGCAGGCATAAAGGGCTATACCAAGATGGAAAACGCCAGCGGCGAGGGTGTAGAGACCGAGCCCAAGCTCCATACCCACATCTGGCCCGGCGAGAACTGTGTGCTCTTCCTGGCCCTGGAACAAGACGAACTGCCCGCCATTGTAGAGCTCATCAGGGCGCTCAAGCTGGAACACCCCCGTGCAGGCGTGAAGGCATTCATTATGCCCATGGAGGAAATCATCTAAGCATGATCAAGGATATCCTTTATGAAAAGGCTGAGCAGAGGCTTATGGAAAAGGAGCTGAACCCGGACAAAGCCACCAAGCTGGCCCAGTGGAACAGTGCGGATCATACGGGCGGCATGAGGAACGACTCTGAGACACTATTCATAAATGAAAACGGGGAATACTTCATTATCTACGAGGGCGGCCTGAGTTCGGGGTTCCATGAACTTCCGGGTGTGGAGGCATGGTTCGGCGGAACATACATCAGGACCATAACCATCGATGATGCCTATGCCTGGTGTGAAGAAACAGGCAACACCGACACCATCAGAAATCATCTGCCTTTTTTTATGATATCAGTCGGCAAGAAGGCCATTGAGAAAAGATAATCACATGCGGGGCAACCCGCAGGGTACCCCGGTGTAATTATGTTATCAGCAAGACGGATTATCTTGTCTATCCGTATGACAGAACCTATCAGAATCCCACACGGAAAAGCAGTGTCATGAGGTCGCTGTCAACCGAGTCGTGATCGAATATGACATGGTACTTGAAATCCACGCCGAGTTTGATGTTGTTCTGCAAGGGGAACTCCATGCCTCCTCCAAGATACATTCCCGACTCGGTTTCCGAGTCGTCATAGGGGCCCCACTCGTAATCAAGGAAATAGATGCCGAGCCCCACACCTCCATATATGTTCATATTCGGGTTGATCTGTCCGGTAAGGCGCGGGCCGAAGAGCAGTGAGGTGACATTGAGCTCGGAATGGCCGTCCCCATCATGGCTCGCCGTGGTGAGGTTCGCCTCAAGGGCCAGTTGCCTGTCAAAACGGAAGCCCCCATACACTCCGAACGCAAAGGCATCATCCAGGCTGTTGTCGCCGTTGTCCGTCAGGAACTCCGGCCCCAGCTGAATACCGGCATAGAAGTTGTTTGCAGCAGCATGGACAGGCGCCTGCAGGGCAAAAGAGAAAAGGATGACCACGCCCAGAATAATCGATTGTTTCATAATACTCCTCCCTAGGATTATCATACGGCCCTAGTTAATAAGGACAATAAGGTCAAAGTCAAGTATCAGTTGATTAACGGGGCAGGGCGGACCCAGGCAGGGCCCGCCCTTGAATAACCTTAATTGGCTGACATCATGGCCGCCACGTCCTGCTCGGGTGCAGCTGTGGGTTTGATATTGAATTTCTCCACCAGCACCTTCACCACGTTGGGCGACAGGAAACCGGGGATCGTAGGTCCAAGCCGGATACCCTTTACCCCGAGCGAGAGCAATGCCAGGAGAACGGCTACGGCCTTCTGTTCGTACCATGCAATGTCGAAGGATATGGGGAGCTTGTTGATATCGTCCAGGCCGAAAGCTTCTTTGAGCTTCAGTGCTATGACTGCCAGGGAGTAGGAGTCGTTGCACTGGCCAGCATCGAGAACCCTGGGGATGCCTCCGATATCGCCCAATGCCAGCTTGTTGTAGCGGTATTTGGCGCAACCGGCGGTAAGGATCACGGTATCCTTGGGCAGGTTTTCAGCCACCTTGGTAAAATAATCCCGTTCCTTGTGACGCCCGTCACAACCTGCCATGACGACAAAACGCTTGATTGCGCCGGATTTGACTGCATCCACTACCTTGTCTGCCAGTGCCAATACCTGATTATGGGCAAATCCGCCTACTATCTCTCCGGTCTCGAGCTGTTTGGGCGCTGGACTTGTCTTGGCGAGTTTGATGACCTCTGAAAAGTCCTTGGCCTTGGAGCTAGTACGGTCAGCTATGTGCTTCACGCCTGGGAAACCTGCTGTGCCGGTCGTGAAGATGCGGTCCTGGTAGGTTTCCTTGACGGACACGATACAGTTTGTGGTCATGAGGATGGGGCCGCCGAATGCCTCGAACTCATCGCGCTGGTGCCACCAAGAGCCGCCGTAGTTGCCAACAAGGTTGTCATATTTCTTGAAGAACGGATAGGAATGGGCCGGCAGCATCTCGCCGTGCGTATACACATCCACGCCGGAACCTCTGGTCTGTTCCATGAGCTCTTCAAGGTCCTTCAGGTCGTGTCCGGAGATAAGAATGCCCGGATTGCCCCTGACGCCCAAATTGACCTTGGTGATCTCGGGCGAACCGTAGACGCTTGTATTGGCCTTGTCCAGAAGGGCCATGGTCTTGACCGCTGTCTCTCCGGCCTTCATGACCAGGCCGACGAGTTCGTCGGCGCTCTTGTCCTTGGTCGTGGCAGCCAGGGCCTCTACGATGAACCGGTAGATGTCCTCATCCTCGAAGCCTAGCACCAGGGCATGGTGGGCATAGGCAGCAATGCCTTTTACCCCGTAGATCAGCAGCTCGCGCAGAGACCGGACATCCTCATTGGTCGTTGAGAGCACCCCCACGTCCTTGGCCTTGGCCTGGAACTCGCTGTCACTCCGGCCGAGCCACAGTGCGCTGTCATGATGGATGTCCTTGGCGGCATCCCCGGCCTTTGCCTTCAGATCGTCCCTGATTTTAAGCGCTTCGCGGATAAGGGCTGATATCCGTGCGGGATCGAAGTTGGTATTGGTAAGCGTAATAAAGAGGGCGTCCAGGAGGAACCTGCCGGTGGTAAGATCCAACGACCCTTTGGATGAAACCTTTTCCCCATAGAGCGAAATGCCCTTGAGCACATGGATAAGCAGGTCCATGAGATTCGCCGTTTCTTCGGTTTTTCCACATGCACCCCTTACGGTGCACCCCTGATTTTTAGCCGTTTCCTGACATTGAAAACAGAACATTGAGTTCATCCTCCTTGGTTTTTATGATGACCTTGCAGATAGCAGTGATATAAGTAGTTTGTACTTGACTAGAGTCAAGTCTG
>CAYMDG010000023.1:0-2077 GCA_964388905.1 uncultured Bacteriovoracaceae bacterium | reverse complement strand
ATCAGCTTGTCATGAGCCCGCACCGATAGAGCATTCCGTAGATCTTTTTCACCTGTCTCGTGTATTTTTTGCTCCCCCCGCTGTACTTGTTCAGGGCCTCATCAAAGGTTCGTGATGACTTCAGGCAGTCATGCAAAATTTCCGAGCCTATATCATAGTTGTTCCTTAAGAAATACAGGTCACGCCAGGTAATTCCCCTCCTCTTCAATTTGTCCTGGTGAGCCCTCGGATTCACCTGCATTGCGCCTATGCAGCCTACGGAACTTTGTGCATCGGGCCTGAATTTAGATTCCTGGTGGGTTATGCTGATCACCTTCAGCCGGTCCACCTTCCATTTATTTGCAAATTTATCAATGTACTTTGCATGGATGGCGGCAATTTCCGGGTCAAGGTTCGGCTGCAGGTATATGATCAGTTCCGCTGTGCTTGCTGCCTTTGTCAAGGGTCTGGAATAGGCAATCTGAGTCTGGGCTGTCATGAGTACGGTAAAAGCTAGGAATAGGCATAATATTCTCATTTTTTGTCCTCCTCAGGTTGGGTCTTGGTCTTAGAAGCAGTCTCAAGGGATCATATTTTGGGATTCTTTATTATTAATGCGATATAACCAAAAAGCAACAGGGCGTCATTTTTATAAAAATGGGGAAAGGGAAAACTTCAATCATTTTAAACACAATGGGCGGGGCTTGAAAAAGGAGACATCCTTTTTTATAAAGTAAACAGGATACGGGAGAATTCCGGGGTAAGATTGCTGATCATGAAAAGAGGCGGGGACCTCCCATGATCAGGATTATCCTGAAGCTAAGGCAAGGCCGACCTCCACTTTTTATACATGCATAGGAGGGAAAAATGACTTTTGAGGAACTGAAACCCCTTATCGCCGGCGTAACGGTACAGTCTCTCCAGAAGAAGGAGGTAGTGCTCGAGTCGCTGTGGAAGGGTAGGCGCATCGTGCTTGCCTTCCTCCGCCATTTCGGCTGAATGTTTGCACGGCAGCAGGCTGCTGCCCTCATGGATATCAAGGGAAAACTGGATGGGGCCGGAATCGCATTGGTCGCCATCGGGAGCGGTAGCACCGGCGGTGCGGGGCATTTCGTCAAAAAGCTCCATTTCACCGGCGAGATGTATGTGAACCAGGATCTCAGGGCCTACAAGGCCTTCGGGCTTAAACGCGGTCTCTTGAAGACGCTGGGCCCTTCATCATTGATCCAAGGCATCCGGGCCATGAAAAACGGGTTCCGCCAGGGACGCACGGACGGCGATCTCTGGCAGCAGGGCGGGGTCTTTGTCATGGGTCCTGGGAATAAGGTCATTTTCGAACACCGCAACAGGTTTGCAGGGGATCATGCAGACCTGGAAGCACTGCTGGCAGCGGCTGTAGATTGAACCAAGAAAGGAGCATATGACATGGAAGAACAGGGTGTGAAGAAAGAGCTCCTGGCAAAGACCCTTAACCTGAAAGATCTTGCCGCATACCAGATCCAATCCATTGTGAGCAGGGAGATCATCAAGAAGCCTGCGGGCACGGTGACGGTCTTTGCCTTTGACGAGGGTGAAGGGCTGAGCGAGCACACCGCACCGTTCGACGCCCTGGTCCATGTCCTGGAGGGAACGGCTGAGGTCTCTATCGACGGCATGCCGCACATGGTCCAGGCAGGGGAGATGATCATCATGCCGGCCGGCAGGCCGCATGCGCTGAAGGCCGTATCCAGGTTCAAGATGCTGCTCGTGATGGTGAGATAACAGGATCCACAAAAAAGAATGCTTGCATGAAACCATGGAAGAGCTGGTTCAGCTTGAAAAAGGGACAGATTGAAGTTCTACTCTAAATAAGTCTGTCCCCTTTCAACCTTGCGCTACATGAGCAGTAACCGGTTCAATCTCTCGGGCTCAACATGGGAAAAGGCCAGGGCCATGCCATTGCCTGCAGTCCTCACTACACGGCCCTGTATCCACAGGGGTTTCTCCGCCCTCCCGGTATGCAGGTTCGCATTTACATACATGCCTTCTTCAAGGGGTGCGTCTGTATCCAGGTATATCCCGCCTTGGCAGATATTCATGGTATATCCGATCTCATAGT
>CAYMDG010000022.1:16940-21768 GCA_964388905.1 uncultured Bacteriovoracaceae bacterium | reverse complement strand
CCATATCCTGGGCGAGCCTTTTTGCCACATCTATCTCGAACCCCACAAGGTTGCCTTGCTTGTCCTTCATTGCCCAGGGAACAAAGGTGGACATCCCTACCCGCAGCACGCCCTTCTGAAGCACCTGTTCGATGGTGCTCTGGCTTGTCAGATCCTCCCTGATGTCCTTGGCGGCAATGAGCAACCCGGCAAATGCAATGATGATGAGTACAAGAACCGTTGTACTTATAATCCTTTTTCTATCTTTAGCCATTTTCCCTCCTTTTCCTTAATTCAGATTCTTGCTCAAACAATTATTATATAGTTAAGTAAAGCAATCCGCAATGCCGGCAAGAAGAACGTAAAATCATTCAGATCGATGAGGCCCAGATAAAAGGGCATTTAGATGAGATGGTCCGAGATACATTTGAAGAGATACTCAATGGGCTGCTTGATGCTGAAGCGGAACAACTGGTGGGTGCCGGCCGGTATGAGAAGAGCGCAGAGAGGCAGGATACAATGCTTGTCTCTTCAATTTGATAGTGGTACAATTACAATATTATTAACTTGTCTATGCCATGAGGTGTTTTCCCCCATGCAGATTAGGGATAAATCATGTTCTTTGTAAGAAGCCTACTATTCTTGTTCTCGATGATTCTTGTCGGTTGCGGCGGTAGCACGGCCCATCAAGATGAAGATCCATTAGTAAATCCCAGCTCCATCGACAAAACGCAGTCAGTTACAGCCATCTCCATCGCTGGAAAACAGGTCACGGTTGAGTCATTTCAATATTTGAACCTTGAGCCTCAAGTCATTGTCTCCGGCAAAAATGCTGGCTGCAATAATCTTATTGTTACCGCATACTTTAGCAGTGATTATAAGCCGTTCCCTGGCGGTTTAACTATTGATTCCGTTATGCTTCTCCAGGAAAATAGTGTGGTATGGTCTGGTGACATCAGCAAGAGTGAAACGAAACTTGAAGCTGGTAGCCTGTTTGCGATCTCGCGTGGTTGTCCACCACGAGGGTTACAATCAGGGGCAATGCTTGAGGCAGTATTTAAGGTAACGTACCAAAATTCAACCTATTTGTTACGAGCACCAATTACCTCATTAGGCGAAGCTGAATGACTTGTTGGAAACCGGGTGATATCGGGTGCCAAAAAAACACGACACTAAGAACGCCCATTGTCGGTAGATCACAATCCATAAGCTCTCTCATACATAAAATACGTGGCTTGGTGGCAGTAATATAATTCCATTATTGCTGAAAAATATTTCATCTTTTCACTATTATCATATTACAATAATACTTAACCATTTGATATTTTAAGAGTCGATCAATGGTATTGATATTGCAAATATAAATGGGGCTACTTCATCCTTACAATGCATTTGTATGGATGAACAACCTTTTGCATCTACTATTATAGTAGACTGATTAAGAATTAATTCAATGAATGAGGGGGCTTCACAATGAACCTATCTTGGTCTGCGCGTACTCTTGGTTTATTCCTGGCAATATCCATTCTTGCAATGTTTGCCGGTTGCAGCGGGAGTGGGGGCGGATCGGACAATAATCCAGAACCAGAATCAGTCCAAGCAACTATCGACAAACCAACTGGTCCTGTTACCATAACACAAGATTCTTCGGTTAAATTTGAAGGAACAGTATCCGGCGGCACAAAGCCTTATACCTACTCCTGGAACTTCGGCGACGGATCAACCAACTCCTCTCAGGAAGACCCTGGTGATAAAATATTCTCCACACCTGGTACTTATACTGTGAATTTTACTGTTTCTGATAGTAAGGGGGTTTCAGATAACGCTAATGTAACAATAACGGTTAATTCCCAAAGCACGGATACCACTCCGGTCGCTACCATCACTTCCCCTGCAGCAAGTACAACCATAACAGCAGGCCAATCAGCGAACTTCCAGAGTTCGGTATCAGGAGGAGAGCAACCGTTCACCTATTCCTGGAACTTTGGCGGTGGCGCTACGAATTCCAACGTCGCAAATCCTGGCAATGTAGTGTTCAGCTCTGCCGGGACATATTCTGTAACCTTCACCGTTACCGATTCAGATGGTGACATAGACAGCAAATCTTTAGTTGTAACAGTGAACAGTCAACCGCCTGCTGATTTAACCCCCACTGCTTCTATTACCTCACCATCAGGTAATACATCCATAATTCCGGGTCAGGCCATCAACTTCCAGTGCACAGCATCTGGAGGAAATGCCCCTCTTACCTACCTTTGGAACTTCGGAGGCGGAGCAACTAACTCCACCCTTATGAACCCAGGTAATGTAACCTTCTCTACGGCAGGCACCTACACGGTAAACCTCACCGTCACAGATGTTGATGGAGATGCAGTAAGTGGTGGGTCAAGAACCATAACGGTGAACAATGATGTGCAGCCAGACCCTCCCATCATTGTCCAACCCCCATCAAATTCAACTATCATTGCAGGGCAGTCTGTCAATTTCCAGTGCACGGCCACAGGCGGCAATGCCCCCCTCACATATTTGTGGAACTTTGGTGGCGGGGCAACGAATTCGGCAGCTCAAAACCCAGGGAATGTGACATTCAGCACTGCTGGGACCTATACGGTAACACTAACAGTTACCGATGCTGATGGAGATGTCAGAAGCGGTGTGGCAAGAACCATAACTGTGCTTGCCGATCTGAATCCAGCTGCCTCCATTACCTTGCCTTCGGGAAATGTAACAATAATTGCAGGGCAGACCGTTAACTTCCAGGGAACCGTCACCAGCGGCAATGCACCTTTCACTTATCTCTGGAATTTCAATGGTGGGGCGACGAATGCTACCGTCGAAGACCCCGGCAATGTGACATTCAATACCCCTGGTGCGTATATCGTCACCTTCAGGGCTACGGATCTCGACGGAGATATCTCGACCAGCGTTTCGCGAACCATTACCGTAAACGCCGATCTGCAGCCCACTGCCTCCATTACCTCACCAGCGGGCGATACACATATCATTGCAGGTCAGACCGTCAACTTCCAGGGCACAGCCTCTGGAGGCAATGCCCCGCTCACTTACCTGTGGAACTTTGGTGGAGGTGCCACGAATTCAACAGCCCAAAATCCGGGGAACGTTACCTTCAACGCTGCCGGTTCCTATATCGTCACCCTCACCGTCACTGATGTTGACGGAGATCAAGTAAGCGGAGGGACAAGGACCATAACCGTAGATACCGATCTGCAGCCGACAGCTTCCATTGCCGCACCGGCCGGGAATGTAACAATTGTTGCAGGACAGGCCGTTAACTTCCAGGGCACCGTGACCAGTGGTAATGCACCGATTACATACCTGTGGAATTTCAGAGGGGGTGCTACAAACGCTACAGTTGAAGACCCGGGCAATGTCACTTTCAGCACACCCGGTAACTACTCTGTTACACTTACTGCAACGGATTTGGATGGAGACACGTCGACAAGCACGGCTCGGGTCATCACGGTAGTTGCGGATACACAGCCTACTGCCTCCATTCCAACACCATCAGGCAATGTGACTATTATTGTAGGACAAACTGTCAACTTCCAAGGCACAGTCTCCAGTGGTAATGCGCCTTTTACCTACCTATGGAGCTTCGGCGGCGGGGCCACAAATTCGACCGTTGAAGATCCTGGCAATGTCCTGTTCCTCAGCCCCGGGACATTTACCGTAGCATTCACGGCTACCGACCTCGACGGTGACCCCAGTTCTGCCACAAGGACTGTTATAGTTGAGCCGGACACCAAACCCACAGCAACCATTGATTCGCCATTGAACAATGTGACGATCATTGCCGGACAATCGGTGATCTTCCAGGGAACAGCATCGGGAGGTAATCTGCCTGTCACCTATAACTGGAATTTCGGCGGCGGAGCTACAAATTCCACTCAGGAAGACCCGGGAAGCATTACATTTAATACCCCTGGATCCTATACAGTTACCTACACCGTTACCGACAGGAACGGCGACACGGACGGAAAATCTGTAACCGTAACGGTTGCACCCGATACGGTCCCTGTTGCCACCATAGTCTTGCCTGTGGCGAATGTAAGGATCAATGTCGGAGGAGTTGTGCCTTTCGAGGGCTCGGTAATCAGCGGCAATCCGGCAATTACCTATGATTGGTATTTCGGAGGATCCATCCCCAATTCGCACAGTGAAGATCCCGGAGATATCCAATTCAATACAGCAGGAACCTATACAGTTACCTTTACTGCAACGGATGCTGATGGCGATTCTAACACAAAATCTGTCACTGTCACCGTCATGAATGGAGGAGATGTAGCATTTTATGATTTCGAATCTGGATGGGGCAACTGGTGGGCGGATAATGGTGTCTGGGAAGTCGGTATGCCGGATTATGTCAACGGCCCAGCTGGCCCTTACAACGGGACTCAGTGTGCAGGAACAGTACTTAGCGGCAATTATCCAACCAATGCAAATAGCCGTCTTGTGAGCCCATCCATTGTCTTACCTATCATCAACTCTGGTGAAGAGATTCATTTAAGGTATTGGGAATGGTTCTCCTTAGGTGGGGATTATAATCATAGAGACTACGGGTACGTGCAGGTGCAGGAGGAAACTGCTCCAGGTGTATGGAGCGCATGGGTGACTCTCCATAATTTTCTTGGTTCTGGAAGTGGGGTATGGACTAATGCCCAGGTCGACCTTTCAGCTTATGCAGGAAAGAAAATCCGTTTAGGTTTCTATCTCGTACACTCATATACGCCAGACGGTACGGTCGCAGCTGGTTGGTATATTGATGATGTCTCTATCTCCATCGGGCAGGAGGTGGTCGTTAATTCTGCTTCGCCATATTCGTATGGAT
>CAYMDG010000022.1:0-16840 GCA_964388905.1 uncultured Bacteriovoracaceae bacterium | reverse complement strand
ATCTCCATCGGGCAGGAGGTGGTCGTTAATTCTGCTTCGCCATATTCGTATGGATTTGAGGATGGCATGGACAATTGGTCTGCCCAAGACGGAGCATGGCAAACAGGTCTACCTACAGTAGGTCCTAGCGGACCCTATAATGGGACACAGTGTGCTGGTACTGTTTTGGGTGGCAACTATAGTACTCTTACCTACAGCCGCCTTGTGAGTCCAACCTTTGTATTGCCTTCCATCAACTATGGGGAAGAAATTCATTTAAGGTATTGGGAATGGTTCTCCTTAGGTGGGGATTATAATCATAGAGACAACGCATATGTACAGATGCAGGAGGAAACTGCTCCAGGTGTATGGGGCGCATGGGTAACTATCTATAGTTTTACTGGTTCTGGCAGTGGTGTATGGACTAATGACCAGGTCGATCTCTCAGCTTATGCGGGAAAGAAGATCCATATTGGCTTCTATCTCCCGCACACATATGCCCCTGATGGTACGGTCGCTCCCGGCTGGTATGTCGATGATGTCTCCATCTCCATTGGGCAGGAGGTGGTCGTTAATCCTGCTTCACCATATTCGTATGGATTTGAGGATGGCATTGGTAACTGGTCGGCTCAGGGCGGAGCGTGGGAAGTCGGCACACCAACTTATGGCCCCTCAAGCGCACACAGCGGTGTAGATTGTGCCGGTACTGTTTTGAATGGTAATTACAGCACTCTGACCTACAGCACTCTTGTGAGTCCAACCTTTGTCTTGCCTACCATCAACGTCGGGGAAGAAATTCATTTAAGGTATTGGGAATGGTTTTCCTTGGGCGGGGATTATAATCATAGGGACAACGCATATGTTCAGGTGCAGGAGGAAATTGCGCCGGGTGTATGGGACGCATGGGTTGCTATCTATAGTTTTACCGGCTCCGGTAGTGGTGTATGGACTAATGACCAGGTCGATCTCTCAGCTTATGCAGGAAAGAAAATCCGCATTGGTTTCTATCTCCCACACACATATGCCCCTGACGGGACAGTCGCTCCCGGCTGGTATGTCGATGATGTCTCCATCTCCATCGGGCAGGAGGTGGTCGTTAATTCTGCTTCGCCATATTCGTATGGATTTGAGGATGGCATCAGTAACTGGTCGGCTCAAGGCGGAGCGTGGGAAGTCGGTATACCAACTTATGGCCCCTCAAGTGCACACAGTGGTATAGACTGTGCCGGTACTGTTTTAGGTGGCAACTACAGTACTCTTACCTACAGCAGACTTGTAAGCCCAACCTTTGTCTTACCTGCCATCAACGTCGGGGAAGAGATTCGTTTTAGGTATTGGGAGTGGTTCTCCTTTGGTGGGGATTATAATCATAGAGATTATGGATATGTGCAAATCCAGGAGGAAACTGCACCCAATGTATGGAGTGCATGGGCTAACCTTTCAACTGCTAATACTGGGTCAAGCGGCGGGATATGGTCGTATTCTCTTAAGGATCTATCTGCTTATGCAGGAAAGAAAATCCGTATTTGTTTCTATCTGCCACACACATATGCCCCTGACGGTACTGTCGCTCCTGGTTGGTACATAGATGATGTGTCGATCCAGACACCTTGAGATATCAATTTAAACAAATGCCCTCTCTGCGGTCTTTCGCAGAGAGGGCTCCATCTTAGACATAAATACCAGGTTGGATTTTGGTCAGTGCTCTACAACAGCTTTGTTGACAATATTCTAGTACCTTTTTCGAGGTCAGTATCATCAATCCCCTGCTCCATCAAGAAGCGCCGATAAAGCAGTTGTGGGCCTGCCTCGATACCGGGTATGCCGGCATGGGAATATTCCTTGACAAGACTGAATACCCCGGAAGACCGGTGGGTGATGGCGCCGTCTTCTAGGACCAGTACCTCGTCCGCGCTCTCCAGGTCTTCCAGCCGGTGCGAGATGTGGATAACGGTCTTGCCCAGGCCGGTATTCAGCTCCCTGATGGTCTTCAGAAGCGTCTTTCTGCTTGCAGGATCGAGCATCACGGTGCCTTCGTCCAGCACCAGGATATCCACGTCGAGCGCAAGCTGGCCTGCATAGGCTACCTTTGCGAGCTGTCCGCCGGAGAGTTTCGAGGTTAACGCATATCGAAGGTTCTCGCCATGGACGTCAGCCAGTGCCTTGCCGATCCTGGACCTGATTTCAAGGCTGGGAAGACCCATGTTCTCAGGGCCGAAGGCTATGTCCTCTTCAACCACAAGGCTTACGATCTGATTGGCCGGGTTTGACAACACAAGGCCGATGCGCATACCGCGGGTATCAACGGTGCCTGAAACGGGCTTGAGGATACCGGCTATAAGAAAGGCGAGGGTTGTCTTGCCGCTGCCGTTGGAACCTACGATGCCTAAATAAGAACCGGCGGGCACCGTCAGATCGATGCCCGCCAGGGCGTTTGTTTGGGGATAGGAAAATGTTACTCCTGTAAGCGTCAGCGCCTTTGGAGATGTTTCCTTCCTGATCAATTCAACTCTGCGGCCTACTTCTCTTTGGCCTTTTTCTCGACTGCCTTCTTGGCTGGTGCCTTTTTCTTCGGGGCGGCCTTCTTCTGCGCGGCCTTCTCTTCGGAAACCTTCTTTTCAGCGGCCTTTTTCTTTGATACCTTTTCTTCAGGCACCTTTACCGCTGCCGACTCCGTCCATTCGATGATCGCCATTGGTGCATGATCGCCGTGGCGGTTCTTATAGTGGATAATACGGGTGTAGCCGCCGTTCCGGGCGGAAAAAAGCGGTGCAAGGTCATTGAAGAGCTTGCCCAGGGCTTCTTTTGTTCTCACTGTCTCGGCGGCCTTGCGAATCGCGGCAAGGTTCCCTTTCTTCCCCAGCGTGATCATCCGGTCAGCAATCCTTCTGAGTTCCTTTGCCTTTGCCTCGGTAGTGGTGAGCCTCTCATGAGTGATCAGCGATGTCACCAGGTTCCTGAGCATCGCCAGCTTATGATCCGTTGTCCGTCCGAGTTTTCTTCCTGCAATATGATGATTCATGTCTCCACTCCGATCCTACTTGCTTTCCTCTTCTTCCATCCGTTTACGCCGTGTCTCTATCTCATCGATCGAAGGCAGATCCGGCAGCTTCATCCCGATATGCAGCCCCATCTTTGAGAGCTTTTCCTTGATCTCTTCCAGAGACTTCCTGCCGAAGTTCTTGGTCTTTAACAACTCGGCCTCGGTCTTCTGCACGAGTTCGTAGATATAGGTCATATTCGCATTTTTCAGACAGTTGGCGGAACGTACCGAAAGCTCGAGTTCCTCAACGGTCCTGAAGAGATTGTTGTTCAGTTCCTTGTCCTTCTCTTCTTCCTGATATTCGTGCTCGAGCTCTTCCTCCTGGAAGTTGATGAACACATCCATATACTCTTTCTGGATCTTGGCTGCGTATGCCAGTGCATCATCCGGGGTTACTACGCCGTTCGTCCAGATCTCCAAGGAGAGCCTGTCATAGTCCGTCCTTCTCCCGACAATGGTGGGCGTGACGTTGAAAGACACCCGCCTCACCGGGGAAAAGATGGCGTCAATGGGTATCCAGCCATGGGTATCCAGTTTCTCCTTGATGAGTTCGGCCGGCACATAACCTCTTCCCCAGTCCAACCTCAGTTCCATCTTGAGCGTGATATTGCTCTGGATGGTGGCAATTATCTGTTCCGGGTTTATTACATCAATCTTGCCCCCGGCTTCGATGTCTCCGGCTGTAACCTCGCATGGCCCCTTTTTTTCCAATGTCACGGTCTGGGGCTTGTCCGTATGCATGCGCATGACAACCTTCTTGAGGTTAAGAATTATGTCGGTTACATCCTCATAAACACCCGCGATGCTGGAGAATTCATGGAGAACGCCCACGCTTTCTTCGAACCTCACCCCGATGATGGCAGAGCCGTAGAGGGAGGACAGCAGTATCCTGCGAAGCGAATTCCCTATTGTGACACCGAAACCCCGCTCCAGCGGCTGTGCGTTAAAGCGGCCATAGGTATCCGTGTACGTATCTTCTACGATCTCCAACTTGGACGGCTTAATAATCTCTTTCCAGTTCTTCTCAATCATCCCTCACCCCAAGTTCTAAGTCTTATTTGGAATAGTACTCAATGATCAAGGTCTCCTGGACCGACATTGGCATATCCTTGCGCTCCGGCAGCGCCTTTACCTTGCCCTTCTTGGCATCCTTATTCATTTCGAGCCATTCAGTGACGCCGCGCTGTTCACGGTTGTCCAATGACGCCCCGATGCTGTCGATCTTCTTGCTCTTTTCTTTAACCTCGACCTCATCGCCTGCCTTCACAAGGAATGAAGGGATATTAACTTTGTGCCCGTTCACTACAATATGTCCATGGCTGATGAGCTGGCGTGCGCCACTGCGGGAAGGCGAGAATCCAAGACGATACACGATATTGTCGAGCCTCCTCTCCAGAAGCTGCAGGAGTTGCTCGCCCGTGATACCTTTACGCCGCTTGGCCATATCATAGTACTTACGGAACTGCGACTCGGAAACCCCATAGGTGCATCTGACCTTCTGCTTTTCCCTCAGGTGGATCCTGTATTCAGTAGTCCTGACCCTTCCCTGGCCGTGCTGCCCCGGGGGATATTCACGCTGCTCGATGGCACACTTATCCGTAAAGCACCTCTCACCCTTTAAGAAGAGCTTCATTCCTTCTCTGCGACAGATCTTACAAACAGGTCCTGTATATCTCGACAAGATTATTCCTCCTTCTTGTTATACCCTTCTTCTTTTCGGCGGCCTGCACCCGTTGTGCGGTATGGGCGTAATATCCCTGATGCCCGTGATGCGGATACCGCTGGCATTGATGGCCCGCAGCGCCGATTCCCGTCCGCCGCCCGGCCCCTTGATGTAAGCGAATGCGCTCCTGACTCCGAATTCGGCTGCCTTCTTGCAAGCCTCCTGGGCTGCGGTCTGGGCTGCAAACGGAGTGGATTTGCGGGAACCTTTAAACCCCTGGGCCCCTGCAGATGACCAGCCCAGCGTATTACCCTGCTGGTCTGTTATGGTCACGATGGTATTATTGAAGGTGGCCTGGATGTGAACGATACCCTCGCTCACCTCTTTCCTGGCCTTTTTCCGTCCTGTTTTCTGTCTAGCTTTCGCCATGCAAAGCGCTCCTTAGAAGGTTATTTCTTCTTGCCGACCACGGCTCTTCTCGGGCCTTTCCTGGTCCGGGCATTGTTATGAGTATGCTGTCCCCGACAGGGCAGACCCTTGCGGTGCCTGATCCCACGATAGGAGGCGATGTCCATGAGGCGTCTGATGTTCATGGTGACCTCTCTGCGGAGGTCTCCCTCGACCACCAGGGTCTTGTCGATATAATCCCTCATCAGAGATATGTCATGTTCCGTGAGGTCATCGCTCTTCTTTGCCGGGTCGATATTCACCGCCGCGATGATCTCGGAAGCCTTTGTCCTGCCGATACCGAAGATGTAGGTCAGTGCGATATCGATGCGCTTGTTCCGTGGTAAGTCTACTCCTGCAATCCTAGCCAAGACTCATGCCTCCTTTTAACCCTGTCTCTGGTTATGACGCGGATTATCGCAGATTACCCTGACAATCCCGCTTCTTCTGATAATCTTGCACTTCCTGCACCGCTTCTTCACTGATGCGCTTACCTTCATATCCGCCTCATTATCACTTTGATCGGTAGACGATCCTGCCCTTTGTCAGATCATAGGGCGAAATCTCTACCTGTACTTTATCCCCTGGTAATATCCGGATGTAATGCATCCTCATCTTGCCCGAGATATGCGCGAGTATCTGGTGCCCGTTGGCCAACTCCACCTTGAACATGGCGTTGGGCAGCGGTTCCAG
This sequence comes from uncultured Bacteriovoracaceae bacterium, assembly GCA_964388905.1. GTDB lineage: Bacteria > Desulfobacterota > Desulfomonilia > UBA1062 > UBA1062 > MWEI01. Next base: position 11,015 of record CAYMDG010000022.1, on the reverse strand, counting down.
TACCTTTCCTTCAGCCTCGATTACATCCTTTGCCATACGTTCGTTACGCACCTATTGCTGCCTTGACGGCATCCTGTACCTGCTCCATGCTCCCGGTCCCTTTGATCATCCGCACGACGTTCTGCTTGCCGTAGTACTCGATAAGGGGAGAAGTCTGGTTATGATAGTTTGTCAGCCTCTGCCGGATAGTCTCTTCCTTGTCGTCATCCCTCTGGTAGAGTTCTGCGCCGCACTTGTCGCATACGCCTTCTTTCTTCGGCGCATCGAACTTTATATGATGCATGTAGTTGCAGCCCTTGCAGGTCCTGCGTCCGGTAAGTCTTTCCACCAGGTAATCATCCGGAACTTCGATGACCACGACGTGATCAAGCTTTGTTCCCAGCTTTTTCAGAAGCTCATCGAGGGCCTTGGCCTGATCCAGGGTCCTGGGAAAACCGTCCAGGATGAATCCCTTTTTACAGTCGGGTTTCTGAAATCTCTCGTTCACCACACCGATAACGACTTCGTCCGGTACCAGTGCGCCTTTATCCATATATTCCTTGGCCTTTTTGCCCATGGGCGTGCCTTCTTTGACTGCCGCCCTGAACATGTCACCTGTGGAGATCTGGGGGACCTGAAGTCTTTCGATCATCCTTGTTGCCTGTGTTCCCTTGCCGGCGCCCGGTGGTCCTATCAAAATAATATTCATGAGAACTCCCCCTCTTAAGGTTGTATAATCTATCTTCTGCCTTGTATCCGGCCTGATTTCAAAAGCCCGTCATACTGTCTGCTGATCAGATGTGATTCTATCTGGCTCATGGTGTCTAAAGAAACGCCGATGACGATGAGCAGCGAGGTGCCGCCGAAATAGAATGGCACGTTCGCCCTTGAGGTAAGCAGTATGGGCAGCACGCAGACGACACTCAGGTATATGGCCCCGATAAAGGTGAGCCTGGACAATACCTTGTCGAGATACTCTGAGGTTGACTTGCCCGGCCTGATGCCGGGGATATATCCGCCGTTCTTTTTCAGGTTCTCGGCAACGTCAACCGGGTTGAAGATGACTGCCGTGTAGAAATAGGTGAAGAACACGATCGCCAATATATAGATCAGGTTGTAGATAATCCCACTGGGATGCAGTGCGCCTGCCACCGACTTCATGAAGCCCACATTGGGAAAGAACTGGGCGATGGTGGCCGGAAACACGATAATGGAGGACGCAAATATGGGCGGGATTACGCCCGAGATGTTTATCTTCAAGGGCATGTGCGTGCTTTGACCGCCGTATACCTTGCGTCCCCTGATCTGCTTTGGATACTGTATAGGAACCCTGCGCTGGGCCGTCTCCATAAAAACGATGCCCGCCACGACCCCAATTACCAGGGCTACTACAAGGATCAGCACGAAGTAGGACAGCTCCCCAGTGGTCGCGAGCCGCCAGGTGTTGTAAGCTGCAACCGGCAGCCGTGCAACGATGCCTGCAAAGATGATGAGCGAGATGCCGTTGCCGATGCCGCGCTCCGTGATCTGCTCGCCGAGCCACATGAGGAAGCAGGTGCCTGTGGTCATGGTGATCATGGCCACCATGCGGAATCCCCAGCCCGGAGAAATAACCACCGACTGTCCGGCCACGCTCATCTGCTCGACGCCGAATGACATGAAATAACTCTGGACCAGACAGAGGAATACCGTTCCGTACCTTGTATACACGGTGAGCTTGTGTTTGCCTGCCGCACCCTCTTTCTGAAGCTGCTCAAAGGGTGGATAGATCATGCACAACAGCTGCACGATAATGGATGAACTGATGTAGGGCATAACACCAAGGGCAAATATTGAAAGGCTTCTGAAACCGCCTCCAGTGAACATGTCGAACATACCCAGCAGCGTGCCCTGCTGCATATCAAACCATTCCTTCATGATAGTCGAGTCTATCCCCGGAGTGGGTATGTGGATGCCCAAGCGATAGACAAAGAGCATGAGCAGGGTAAAGATAATCCGCTTCTGAAGCTCGGGAACCTTGGCGATATTGTCGAATCCGTAGCTCACGTTTAACCCCTAAAGAGCCTCGAAGGTCCCACCGGCCTTCGCAATCTTGTCGACAGCTGCCTGGGATGCCTTATCCAGCTTCACTGTCAAAGGAAAGTCTATATCACCTTGAGCAAGCAGCTTGACGCAGGCTGTCAGATTCGGGATCTTACCCTTGTCCTTCAGTGCCCTGCGATCTACCACTGAGCCCTTTTCGAATATTGCAAGGTCCCTGATGTTCACCACTGCGTATTCTTTCCGGAACAGGAAATTCTTGAACCCTCTCTTGGGGAGCCTGCGGTAGATGGGCATCTGTCCGCCTTCAAACCACTGGGGGACGCTGCCGCCTGAGCGTGCCTTCTGGCCTTTTGAGCCCCGGCCGCTGGTGGTGCCCATACCCGATGCATTACCTCTTCCCACCCTCTTCTTTTTCTTCCGGGATCCTGCCGCAGGTTTCAGGTTCGATAGATCGAGCATGTTATGCCTCCTCCCAGGTTAAAAGATGAGGCACCTTCTTGATGGCGCCACGTGTTGCATCGTTGTCGGGGAGCAACCTCGACCTGCCGCGCCTCTTCAGACCCAATGCCGTAACGACAGCCCTCTGCTTATGTGTGCTGTGTATCACCGAACGGCTCAATGTAATCTTTATCTTACCAGCCATGATTTCTTATCCATCCCTTTTTATGTTTACGATGCAACGTCAAGCGACTTTCCCCGCTTGGCCTCGACGGCTTCTTTCGTCTCCATGCGCTCCAGTGCATCGAGGGTGGCGCGGATGACGTTGTTATGATTGCGCGAGCCTAAGGTCTTGGCCACAACGTTCTTATACCCTGCAGCCTCCATGACGGCGCGAACAGCGTTTCCTGCAATGATGCCCGTACCCTCGGGGGCCGGTTTCACATATACCTTTGATGATCCGAACTCTCCGGTTATGGCATGGGGAATCGTGCCTTTTATGATGGGCACATCCACCATTGCCTTTTTGGCAGCCTCAACCCCCTTGCGTATGCTCACCGCTACTTCCTTGGCCTTGCCGAGACCGTGACCGACCTTGCCATTGCCGTCGCCCACGACCACGAGCGCACTGAAACGAAAGCGTTTGCCGCCTTTTACAACCTTGGCGACGCGGTTGATGTACACAACCTTGTCGATCAACTGATCCTTATCTTCTTCGAACTTATCAAATCTAGCCAATTCACCACCTCGCTGTTATTAGAACTTCAGCCCGCCCTCACGTGCGGCTTCTGAGAGGGCCTTTATCTTGCCATGATACTTATAACCGGAGCGGTCAAATACCACCTTTTCAATACCCTTTTCTTTGGCCTTTGCTGCCAAAAGCGAACCTACCTGCTTCGCGGTCTCGATGCTGAAACCCTTCACCTTTCCGCGAATCTCAGGGCTCAGGCTGGATGCAGCTACCAGCGTCGTGCCCTTGGTGTCGTCAATGATCTGGGTATAGATGTTATTGTTGCCCCGATATACGCTCAGACGGAGCCTCTCCGGCGTACCGCTGATTGTCTTCCGGCCCCGATCTTTCCTGAGAATCCAGGCTTCCTTCACACTTTTCTTACTCACGTTACCTGCTCCTTACAATTAAGCCTTAGCCTTTGGAAGCGCTCTTGCCAGGCTTGATCCTCACTACTTCCCCGTCGTACCGGATGCCTTTGCCCGCATAGGAATCCGGCTTGCGCACCTTGCGTATGCGTGCAGCCACATCCCCTAAAAGCTCTTTGTCTATCCCGGACAGTTCAATGACACCATCTTTGCTCACCGAGCCACTGACCCCCTTGGGAAGAGGAAACTCTACCGGATTCGAGTAACCCACGCTCAACACCAGCGCGTCTCCCTTGCCCTCACCGCGGTATCCGACTCCCACAATTCTGAGCTTCCTGGTAAAACCATCCGTAACGCCTATCACCATGTTATTGGCAAGCGCCCGCATGAGCCCGTGAAAGGCCTTTGTTGTGCGTTCATCGTCAAGCGTGCTGAAGGTAAGCTCGTTACCCTCAATCTTCACCTCGATGTTGCCCACGCACTTCTTTTCCAGCGCGCCCTTGGGCCCCTTCACCTTGAGGATTCCGTTGTCCAGCGTTATCATGACGCCCTTGGGTATTGCTATGGGCAGTTTTCCAATCCTTGATGTCGACATGGCTCTCGTCTCCTTACCAGACCTTGATCAGGACTTCTCCGCCCACGTTACTGGCCTTTGCCTTAAGGTCAGTCATGAGTCCGGTAGACGTGCTCACGATGGATATGCCAAGTCCGCCCCGTATATTCGGTATCTCGTCAGAACCTTTATAGACCCTTCTCCCCGGCCGCGAGACCCTCTGGATGCCGCTGATGACGTGACGGGAGTTGAAGTATTTCAGGCTCACCCGCAGCATGCCCTGCTTCTGGTCATCGATAACCCTGTACGCCTTGATATAGCCCTCTTTCATGAGGATATCGGCTATGTCTATCTTGATTTTCGATGCCGGGATGTCAACGCTCTCCTTCATGGCCAGCGCTGCGTTACGAATCCTGGTGATCATGTCCGCAATGGGATCGCTATGCATCTGATGTTCCTCTCTTACCAGCTTGATTTCTTTAAACCCGGGATTTCGCCCTTCATGGCGTAATTCCGCAGGCATATCCGACAGATGCCGAACTTGCGGTAATATGCGTGCGGCCTGCCGCACAGCATGCACCTGTTGTATTGTCTCACCTTGAACTTCGGTGACCTTTTCTGTTTTGCGATCAATGATTTTTTCGCCATAGCATCCCCTTACTTCCGAAATGGCATACCAAAAGCTGTGAGCAGGCTCCTGCTCTCATCATCGCTCTTAGCAGTGGTCACAATGGTTATATTCATACCCCTGAGCTTTTCAACCGCATCGAAGTCTATCTCCGGGAACACGGTCTGGTCCGTAAGGCCCATGGTGTAATTCCCGCGTCCGTCAAAACCCTTCGGAGAGATCCCGCGAAAGTCCCTTACGCGTGGGAGCACCGCATTGATGAACCTGTCGAGAAACTCAAACATCTGGTTTCCGCGCAGAGTAACGGCACACCCGACAGGCATACCTTCCCTGAGCTTGAATGCGGCAATTGACTTGCGCGCCTTCCTGACAATGGGCTTCTGTCCGGTGATGAGCGTGAGTTCGTTCACTGCCTTGTCGATGATCTTGACGTCTGCGACTGCCTCACCCAGACCCATGTTCAAGACGACCTTCGTAATCTTGGGGATCTGATGGATATTGCTATATCCAAATTCCGCCTTCAGTGCAGGCACGATCTCTTTAATATAATAATCCTTGAGCCTTGCCATCTATAACCTCACTTATCCAATTCCTCGCCGCAGCGCCTACAGACCCTTACCTTGGCGCCGTCTTCATGCGCCTTATATCCGATGCGTACACCTTTTTTGCACTTGGGGCAGACGAGCGCCACATTGGATTTATGTATACCCGCCTCTTTCTCCACGATACCGCCTTGCGAGGCCTGCGTGGGCTTGGTGTGCTTCTTGATGATATTCACCCGCTCTACAAGAAGCTTATCCTTCTTGTGGATCAGCCGCATTACCTGGCCCTGCTTGCCCTTGTTCTTTCCGGCAAGGATTACTACCGTGTCGCCTTTTTTTATCCTGCCTGTCTCGTACCTTACCACTGCCATGTGTCAACTCCTAAATTAGAGCACTTCCGGTGCCAGCGAGACTATCTTCATGAAGTTCTTGGCCCTGAGCTCGCGGGCAACGGGTCCGAATATACGTGTGCCGATGGGCTCATTCTGGGTGTTCAGGATGACGGCCGAGTTCTCATCAAACCTGATGCTCGTCCCGTCAGAACGCTTCTGCGTCTTCTTGGTCCTTACAACCACGGCCTTAACCACCTCGCCCTTCTTAACCTTGGAACGGGGAATTGCTTCTTTTACGCTCGCGACGATTACGTCGCCCAAATAGGCATATCTGCGCCTGGTTCCGCCTAATACCTTAATGCACATAATCTCTTTCGCACCTGAATTATCCGCAACCTTGAGCCTTGTCTGCTGTTGGACCATTGGTAGCCTCCGCCACTAAAACCTTACTTCTATTCCTGTCTCTCGAGGATCTTCACAATCCTCCAGCTCTTGTCTTTGCTGATAGGCCTGCACTCACGGATAAGAACCTTATCACCAGGTTTGCACTCATTACGCTCATCATGAGCCTTGAACTTGGTGCGTCTGCGAATATACTTTTCAAAGACGGGGTGCTTTTCAAGCCGTTCAACGGTCACTACAGCGGTCTTGTCCATCTTGTCGCTCGTGACCACTCCTTGCAACTCCAGCTTTCCTGATTTTTCTACCATTACTGTTTCTCCCGGGTGATCGTATTGATCCGCGCAATATCGCGACGCAGCTTGCCAATAAGGGTCTTGTCCTTGAGCTGGCCCATGGCCTTCTTAAAGCGTGTGTCCATAAGTTCGCGCTCGAGTTTCGTCTTGATCTGGGAGACCTCGCCGGCTGTCTTCTCTCGTATTTCTTTTACCTTCATATGGCTGCTCCCTCACGTGCAACAAACCTGGTCTTCACGGGCAGCTTGTGGGATGCAAGACGGAAGGCCTCCTTGGCCTGCTCCAGGGTCACTCCGTCGATCTCAAAGAGTATCCTGCCGGGTCTTACCGGTGCAACCCACTCCTCCGGTGCCCCTTTGCCCTTTCCCATACGCGTCTCGGCAGGCTTCTTGGTGATGGGTTTGTCAGGGAAAAGCCTGATCCATACCTTGCCGCCTCTTTTAATAAAGCGCGTGATAGCTACGCGTGCCGCTTCTATCTGTCTTGCAGTAATCCAGTGGGGCTCCAATGTCTGCAGTCCATATGTCCCAAAGGCCACCCTAGCTCCACGCTCCGGGCTGCCCTTCATGCGTCCCCGCATCTGTTTTCTATGTTTTACCTTGTTCGGCATCAACATGGTCAAGATCTCCCTTAAGTAGTGCTTGCCTGTTCCTGTTTCTTCATGATGTCACCGTGGTATACCCACACCTTCACACCAATGACCCCATACATAGTGAATGCTTCCTTGAAGCCGTAGTCAACGTCGCTGCGGAGCGTGTGCAAAGGCACACGGCCTTCGCGGTACCACTCCCTGCGGGCTATTTCAGCCCCACCAAGCCTACCCGAACAGGCAACCTTGATGCCCTGGGCGCCCATCCTCATGGCCTGGCTTACTGCCCTCTTCATGGCGCGACGGAATGCAACCCTGCGCTCAAGCTGGCTTGCAATGCCTTCAGACACAATCTGGGCATCGGTCTCGGGACGTCTGACTTCCTTGATCTCCAGCATGATCTCTTTGTTCACGAACTTGGCAAGGTCGTTCTTTATGGTTTCCGCGCCCTGGCCCTTCCTGCCGATCACAAGACCAGGCCTGCCTGTGAAGATTACAAGCTTCACCTTGTTGGCGGCGCGCTCGATGATGATGTTCGAGATCCCTGCATGGCTTAAGTTCTTATGAATAAAATTGCGGATCTTGCGATCTTCAACGAAGAGAATGCCAAAATTTTTCTCAGCATACCACTTGGCCTTCCAGTCCTTGGTAATCCCAAGCCGAAATCCGTACGGATGAATCTTCTGTCCCACTTATCGACCCCTTTCCTAAAGCTCTTCTAAGACCACGGCTATGTGAGAAGTCCTCTTGATGATGCGGTTTGCCTTGCCTTGGGCACGTGGGCGAAACCTCTTCATAGTCGGGCCTTCATCAATCTGGATGGATTTCACATAGAGGTTATCCACATCCATCATACCCGTATTCATGGCATTGGCCACGGCCGAGTTCAGGACCTTGGCAATGATACGGGCGCGCTTGGTGCCGAGCAGATTAAGCATACGCAATGCTTCGGCTATACGCTTACTTCTGACCTGGTCAGCCAGGAGCCTCGTCTTCTGGGGCGAAACCCTGGAATGTTTTAATATTGCCTTGGACTCCATGGCCTACCCCTTCCTCGATGACTTTCTGTCGCCCGCATGGCCGAAGAAGGTTCGTGTCGGCGAAAATTCCCCAAGCTTGTGCCCCACCATCTCCTCGGTGCAGTAGACAGGGACAAATTTCTTGCCGTTGTGCACGGCAAAGGTAAGCCCTACAGACTCAGGGAGTATGACCGAGCGCCTCGACCAGGTCTTTATAACCTTACGACTGCCTGACTCCTGGGCCTGGAGAACCTTTTTCAGCAGGTGATCATCAACAAACGGCCCTTTCTTCAGTGAGCGTGCCACGGTTTACTTCCTCCTCTTTACTATATACTTATTGGAGTCCTTTGTGCGGTTCCTGGTCTTGTGACCCTTAGTGGAAACGCCCCATGGCGTGACGGGGTGATTGCCCTTAACCCTGCCTTCGCCGCCTCCGTGCGGATGATCAACCGGATTCATGGCAACGCCGCGCACTGTCGGCCTGATGCCGAGCCAGCGCTTCCTGCCCGCTTTGCCTATGGTGATGTTCTGATGGCTTACGTTGCCCACCTGACCGATGGTGGCCTTGCATTCGGCAAAGACTTTGCGCACCTCGCCCGACGGCATCTTGATCTGAACGTATGTGCCTTCTTTTGCAAGCACCTGACCGTATGTGCCGGCGGACCTGATGAGCTGTCCGCCCTTGCCGATCTTGCATTCAACATTATGGACGAACGTGCCAAGAGGCATGGCCTTCAGGCTCAGGACATTACCCGTCCTGATCTCGGCTTCTTCGGAGGCAAGGACCATGCTGCCCACGGTCAGTCCTTCCGGCCAGAGCATATAACGCTTCTCTCCGTCTGCATACTGCACAAGCGAAATCCGCGCGGTACGGTTGGGATCGTACTCAATGGTCATGATCTTGCCGGGCACGCCTTCCTTGTCCCGCCTGAAATCAATGATACGATAGAGTCTTGTGCTGCCGCCGCCCTGATGTCGCACCGTGATACGGCCCAGGTTGTTCCGGCCGCTGTTCTTCTTGAGACGGAAGGTAAGCGATTTCTCGGGCGCAGTTACCGTGATCTCCTCAAAGGTGGAGACGGTCATGGACCGCCTGCCTGCCGATGTTGGTTTGAAGCCGCGTATGCTCATCGGTTATACCCCTTCTATAAAGTCGATGGACTCGCCTGTCTTCAGCGTGACTATCGCCTTCTTCCAATCGGAGCGCTGGTAGGTACGTTGACCCCAGCGCTTCATCTTGCCCTTGAAATTCATGGTCTTCACATCTTCGACGTGCACACCAAACATCTCTTCCACTGCCTGCTTGATCTCTATCTTGTTGGCGTCCGGCGTCACGGAGAAGATCACCTTGTTGCCCTTTTCTTTAAGCATGGTCCCTTTTTCCGTAACGAGGGGCCGCTTCAGTATGCTGCTTGCGGTTTTCATGGCTTCAGCCTCTCTTGAATAAGCTCTACAGCCTTGACGTCTACGACCAGGCCTTTGTATTTAAGGATGTCATAGACATTCAGTCCTTTCACATCCAAAAGTTTGCTCTTGACATGGTTCCTGGAAGCGAGAGCCACATTCCCAGCGGCATCGCCGATAATCACCAGCGAATTCTCCATACCTAACGAGCCAAGGGCCTTTGTGTACAGCTTGGTCTTGGGCTCAGCGAACTCCATGGCGTCAACTACCCTGAGCATGTTCTCGCTGGCCTTCATGGACAGCGCCGAACACAGCGCCTGCTTCCTGACCTTCTTGGGCAGGCTTATGACATAATTCCTGTTGTTCGGCCCGAAGATCACGCCGCCGTGTCTCCATATGGGGGATCGGTTGGTGCCGGCCCGCGCACGCCCTGTGCCCTTCTGCCGCCATGGCTTCTTTCCGCCGCCACTGACCTCGGCCCTTGTCTTGGTCTTGGCTGTGGCAGCCCTTTTATTGGCCCTCTGCCAGATGACCACATCATGTATCAGGTGAGGTTTCACCTCGCACCCGAACACGGAATCATCGAGCTCTATCTCTCGAACCTTTTCACCTGCAATGTTGAACACATCAACAACCGGCATGGCTTAACCCTCTTGCTTCCTCAATATAACGAGCTGTCCCTTGCTTCCGGGGACTGCCCCACGGATAGCGATCATGTTCTTATCTTCCAAGATGTCGATAACTCTCAAGCCCTTAGTCGTGACTTGTTTGCAACCCATATGCCCTGGCATCTTCTTGTTCTTGGTAACCTTGCCCGGCGAGGTGTTGGTGCCGATGGACCCTGTTTCGTTCAGGATGAGCGAGCCATGGCTGGCCGGCAGACCGCCGAAACCGTGCCTGCGGATAACGTTGGCAAAGCCCTTTCCCTTGGAGATACCGGTGATCTTGATCTTCTCACCCTTGGCGAATACTTCGCTCGCCTTGATCTCCTGGCCTTCTTCCACGGAACTCACATCATCGCATGGCACTTCGCGCAGGTTATAGAAAAAACCCTTGCCGGCCTTTTCCTGGTGGCCTTTATCCGGCTTGCTGACGCGTGATTCCTTCTTTTGGCCAAAGCCGAGCTGCAATGCATCGTAGCCGTCTCTGTCCTTGAACTTCTTCTGCACGACATAGCATGGCCCCACCTGAATGAGCGTTACCGGCACCACATCCCCGTTCTCATTGAACACCTGGGTCATGCCAAGCTTTTTTCCAATTATACCCTTGATCATGGCTGTCTCCACAAAGCTTTAGAGCTTGATCTCTACATCCACCCCGGCAGAGAGATCCAGTTTCATCAAAGAGTCTACGGTCTGCTGGGTGGGGTCAATAATGTCCAGGAGACGCTTAAAGGTTCGAATCTCAAACTGGTCCCTTGATTTCTTGTCAACGTGAGGAGACCTGAGGACACAATACTTCTCGATCTTGGTGGGTAAAGGGATCGGACCGGCCACGTGGGCGCCTGTCCTTCTGGCTGCATCAACAATCTCCTGAACGGACTGGTCGATAAGCTTGTGGTCATATCCTTTCAGTCGTATGCGAATCCTTTGTGTCTCCATGCTTTTTATACTCCTGTTTTCTTCTGGGTAAGCCCTTTATTAATCTGCGATGATCTTAACGATGACGCCGGATGCAACGGTCCTGCCACCCTCT
>CAYMDG010000021.1:8229-21890 GCA_964388905.1 uncultured Bacteriovoracaceae bacterium | reverse complement strand
CAACAAACTGAAAATAAAAAACAAGCGGGTCAATCTACAAACCTATTTGAAATCGGTTGAATAGTGTTTTGAACAGATCAGTTTTTTACGCTTTTCAAACACAAAATCTGGGATAATTCCTTAAAGAGCAGGCAACCTGCCCAGGAGCAGCTTAACAACATACAGATCAGGCCGAACCACATGGCCCCTGTTGCGATGATGTGGTCATAGGGCAGAATACCCAGTGTGCCAAGGATATTCTCCCAGTCGTGGAATCCGGGTCTCTCCTTGCCGGTCACCCCACCCAGAAGCATGAGCTCCAGGCTGCGGGCATCATTGATGTACGGGGCCATGTCAATGAAGTTCTCACCAAACCACCACAGCGCCACTGATGCCCCAAAGGGATCACGTGTTTTCAGGATAAGAGTTACAACACAAATCATGGGCACAATGAGCTGAAACAGGCTCCCGCCGAGCACGGTCAAGAATTCTCCGAATAGCCCAAAAAAGATATGCCCTGCCTCATGGAATGGCAAGTTCACATAATGGAGAATATTGTTGCCGGCCTCTTCAATGGGGACAAAGAAAAGTTTAAGACCCCAGGCAAAAATGGCCACTATAAGGGCGGTTTTCATCCCGAAGATGATGGGATCGGGATCTGCCTTTACAGAAAAGAGAAGGTCGTTCAATGTACCGATTGGGTAAGTTGAGTCAGTCTCGATGTCTTCATCAAGATGGCCATGCTGGTTATCATCATGGGGATGGATCTTTCCGAAAATAACGCCACACTTTTGGCATTCAAAATACCCATCCGACTGCTCATGCCTACATTTTGAACATATCATCGTAAGACCCCTGCAGATAAGCCCGACAAAGGCACTACTGCATCACAGACATTCATTATCTGTGCATAATTGTAATTTGAATGCCCTTGCATGCTCAACCCTTCCCTTTCTTTCGGCACAGAGCTCTAATTTTATGAACCATGAACAGGTAGTAATCATGATTTTAAAACAGTATCTATCCTATCATCTGGACATCATTATCATCTAAAGCGTATTATTATCATTAGTATCCAAGTGCCGCTGCTACATGGACTGATAAAGGGGTTAGTGTATGAGTGATTTCTATCAATGCGGTCGTATCGGAACGCTCCACCAGATCAGCTCAGTAAAACTCGAACGCATGGAGGACGAGCTTCGGCAGTATGTCCGATTCAAGCCTGTCTCCCTGATCCTGCCCTGCCAGTATTCCGAGATTACAGGTACTGCATTGGCCCGAATCGTAGAGCACTTGAAAGGTGCAGACTATGTGAAGCGTATTGTGGTGACCTTGGACGGTGCAAAAAAAGATGGCTTTGCCAGGACAAAGGATTTCTTCTCGGGCCTGCCACAGGAAACCGTAATCATCTGGAACAACTCGCCTTCCATGGAGTCCTTCTACTCGCGCCTGAAAACCGAAGGCCTGGTGGATACTGCAAGCGGCAAGGGAAGGAGCCTCTGGATGGCAATCGGCTACCTCCTTGCCCGCCATGACACAGAGGTAATTGCCGTGCACGATTCCGATATCCTCACTTACGAACGCTCGCTCCTGGTCCGGCTCATCTATCCTCTTGTGCACCCGAGCATGGAGTATGAGTTTGCCAAAGGCTACTATGCCCGTGTGACCAACCGTCTCCATGGCAGGGTCATGCGGTTATTCGTAATCCCGCTCATCAGGGCGCTGAAAACCACTTTGGGGATGCTGCCTTACCTGGAATATCTGGACTCGTTCCGCTATCCCATATCCGGCGAGTTTGCCGGAAGGGCCGACTTAATGCGCGTAAGCAGAGTGCCGGCCTCATGGGGCCTGGAGATCGGCATGCTGGAGGAGGTTTACCGAAACTGTGCACAGAGACGCATCTGCCAGGTGGACCTCTCTATCGAATATGAGCACATCCATCTGGAATTATCAGATAAAGATGCCAGCAAGGGACTCCATAAGATGTGTATCGACATCGCCTGCACCTTGTTCCATGCCCTCGCGGCAGAGGGCTCCTCTTTCAGCGAAGCAACATTCAGATCATTGACGGTGGCCTATCAGCTTATCGCCCAGGACATGATAAGATATTACGAAGACGATGCAGCCATCAATGGCCTGCTCTTTGACAGGCATTCCGAGGAAATTGCGGTAGAGACATTCACCAAGGGCCTTCACATTGCTACCATGGAATTCATAGAAGATCCCCTGGTAGTCCACTTCATCCCAAGCTGGTCCCGGGCGAGCTCGGCATTACCGGGTATAACATCAGAACTGGTTGATATTGTGGAGGGCTGACCAATCACAGAGTTTGCCACTGGATGTGCTCATAAACACCCAAAGCACATCAGCTCGTCTCAGGTATAAAACTCATGGTGTACATGAAATTTTTCTTAAAAATTAGGTCCGTTCAAATCCTTTATCTTCGCAGCCTTTGTATAACGTTAATTTCCCTGGCCCAGAAAACTGCGAAGACAAAGGATTAGAACGGATCAGGGTTCTACTCCTCTTGAACGCAAGCTATGGATTAATCCGAGGTGAAAACCGTTACGACGGGTCCACATACCATCCTTTCCCTACTCTTGACCTGCCTGACACACCATGTATAAGGTACTGAGAAAATCATGAGGTAAAAGGATCACCTTGTCCATCAAGACCGACGTGATCATTATCGGGGGTGGCGCCACCGGATGCGGGATAGCCCGGGACTTGGCATTGCGTGGCGTGCATCACTGCCTGGTAGAAAAGGGCGACTTCGCCTCAGGCGCTACCGGGGCATGCCACGGACTGCTCCACAGTGGGGGCCGCTATGTTGTGAATGACCCTGAAGCGGCACATGAATGCATTACGGAGAACACTATCCTCAGAAAAATCGCCCAGAAGTGCGTGGAGACCACCGGGGGACTGTTCGTCCGCCTGCCCGGCGATTCCAAGCGCTATAGAGACCGGTTCCTGAAGGGCTGCGAAGAGGTTGGTATTGAAACCACCATTCTCTCCCCGAGCAAGGCCCTCGACCTGGTGCCGAACCTGAACACGGCCATGGAAGAGGCCATCATGGTGCCGGACTGCTCCATCGACCCCTTCAGGCTCTGCATGCTGAACGCCTACACATCCAGGCACAGGGGCGGCGACATCCTGACCCACCATGAGGTCATCGAGATCATCAAGGAAAAGGGCATATGCGTGGGGGTGAAGGCCAGAGAACGCCTTACCGCACAGGTCAAGGAGATCAGGGCGCGTATCATTATCAACGCCACCGGCGCATGGGGCGACAAACTGGCCCGCTTGAGCGGTTCTAAAGTCCCCATGACCCTGTCCAAGGGCAGCCTTATCATCTCGAACCACCGGCTCACCAATATGGTTATAAACAGGCTCAGAGTACCTTCGGACGGTGACATAATCGTACCAAACGAGGCAGTGTGCCTTGCCGGTACCACATCCATCACCGTCCAAAACCCGGACGCGCTGGAGATTGACCCCTCAGAGGTGGATGTCGTGGCCGGTGAGGCCGAGAAGATGATCCCCAGCTTCGGGACGACCAGGCTAATCCGGGCCTACACCGGGGTAAGGCCCCTGCTCAAGGCTTCCGGCACCGACGGCAGGTCCATCTCACGCGGCTTCAAGATTATCGACCACGAAAACGGTATGTACAGCATCCTGGGCGGCAAGCTGACCACCTACCGCCTCATGGCAGAGAAGATGGTGGATGTCATTATGGAAAAATTCGCCATGAGGGCCACCTGCAGGACCGCAGATCTGCCCCTGGAGGGCCAGGATGAGCTCAGCGGCTATCCGCTTTCAAAGAGACTCTCCAACATGGACGACATTGTGTGCGAGTGCGAGCTTGTACCACGGCGCATTGTTGAGCACGCCATCAACACCATGGGGACCCATTACGTGGGTGATATACAGCACCGGACCCGGTTGGGGATGGGTCCCTGCCAGGGGGGCTTCTGTACCTACCGCGCCCTTGGCATCATGCAGGAACTCGGCAAGGTAAGCCCCGAGTTGTCGCTCAAGATCCTGACCGAGTTCCTTCAGAGGCGGTTCAAGGGGATCAGGCCGGCGCTGTGGGGCGACCAGCTCCGGGAAGAACAGCTCATCGAGAGCATCTACCTCGGCATACTCAACATGGAGAACGCTTAAGTGAATACGCTTATGCACGATGTGGTAGTCATCGGCGGCGGAATTTCCGGACTTATAGCGTCCATCTACCTTTCAGGCAAGGGATTCAAGACAGCGCTCATCTCCCGGGGAGACCCGGTATGCTGCCTTTCCACCGGCTGCATCGACGTACTTTCCCCAGCTGCTCATCCGCTGGATGGTTTTGGTGATCTGCCTGAGATGCACCCCTACCATCTCGTGGGAAAGAAGGGTGTTGAAGAGGCATGCAAGTTATTCAAGGAGATCATGTCGAAGAGCCCCATCCCCTATGTGGGCAGTATCAGAAAGAACCGCGAGATCCTTACGCCCATAGGCACATTCAAGACCACGTGCCTTGTTCCCCGAACCATGGCGGCATCCTCTGGGTGCAGGGATGAATACGTGCACGTGATATCCTTTAAAGGGATCAAAGACTTTTACCCTTCATACATCACATCCAAACTGAGCAACACCGGCTTTTCCCTCTACGATGCCAGTGTGTCTTCAACTCTGGCCATTGCCGCCCGGTTCGAGGAAAAGGGCTTTGCCGCGGACTTTGCCACCTGGATCGCCGGCCTCGAGCTGCCGCCTGGCAAAGTGGCCTTGCCGGCAGTTCTGGGGGTCAACAATCCTGTAGCTGTCATGGAGGAGATCTCTTCACGCATCAACAGGGAGGTGTTCGAGATCCCCACCCTGCCGCCGTCCATCCCCGGCCTGAGGCTTTTCCGGGCGCTTAAGGCCGCTCTCCAGGACCTTGGTGGAGATGTCTTCTGGGGTATGCCCATCAGCAGCGTGGAACGCCATGGCCACATCATAGAGGCCGTTACCCTGGCTACCTCTGCCAGGGCTACACGCGTGCAGGGCAAATCCTTTATCCTGGCAACAGGCTCCTTCGTGAGCGGGGGCCTTTTCGCCACAAGGGATTCGGTTTACGAGACCGTATTCGGCATCCCCGTACATGTGCCAGGGGCGAGGAAAGACTGGTTCTGGAACGACTTTTTCACTGCCGGGCATCCCATCGAAGAAGCCGGGATCGAGGTGGATTCATCCCTCAGGCCGAAACTCGCTAGCCTGGAGAACCTCTTTGTATGCGGAAGCATCCTTGCCCGAAGCGAAGTCATGAAGAACCACTGCGGCCATGGCCTTGCTCTGGCCACAGGCGTGAAGGCCGCCAAGATGTGCGAGAGGTTGCTCGCATGACCTTCGAGCATTGCGTACGCTGCACCATCTGTGTGGAAAACTGCCCGGTTTATAAGGTGGATCAGCGATTCCCGGGGCCCAAACAGTCGGGCCCCGATGCCCAGCGTTTTCGCCTCGACGGCGAGAAGTCCGTGGATCAGTGGGTCAAGTACTGCAGCCAGTGCCGAAGGTGCCAAGTCGCCTGTCCCTATGGCGTAGACGTAGCGGAAATAATCCTGAAGGCCCAGCTCAAGTATGGACTAGAACATTTAAGCCCCTTCACCGCCCATCTGTTCGCAAATGCATATCACCTGAACGCGTTGGGCTCGACCTTTGCCCCTATTGCCAACAAGGCGGCTTCATTCAATGCGGCAAAGACGGTTCTGAGCCTCCTGGGGATATCCCGCGAGCCTAATCTCCCGGAATTCCGGTTCTTCAATATGGAAAGAGGCAGGAGAAGAAAGGGTAAAGGGAGAAAGGTGGCCTTCTTTTATGGGTGCCACTTGAACTTCAACAGGCCCGACATCGGCTGGAAGATCAGGGACATGCTGGTATCCATGGGCTGTCGGGTGGTCATGCCGCGGCAAACCTGCTGCGGGCTGCCGGCTTTGGGAAACGGCGATTTGGACATGGCAAAAAAATATGCCCTGAAAAACGCGTCGGTATTGACCTCATTCATAAACAAGGGTTTCGACGTCCTCTATGCCTGCACCTCCTGCGGGCTGACGCTTATCCATGACTACCCCGGTATTCTGGAAGTACCAGGGGGAAAAAAGATTGCAGAAAACACCTATAATGTGAATGAGTACCTGCTCTCCCTTGTACAGGGTGATAAGGAAAAGAGACCGCTGGGACGCCTAGAGAAAAAGATTGCCTATCACATACCATGCCACCTGCGTGCATTGGGGATCGGCTACCCCGCTGTAAAATTATTCGAGCAGATCGAGGGACTTGAATGCTTCGTGCTTGATGACAACTGCTGCGGCCTGGCAGGCACCTATGGCTTCAAGAAGCGCAATCAGGAAACAGCCCATAGTCTGGGCGAGATTGCTTCAATACCCATCCGGGCTTTAAATGTAGATGCCGTTGTAGCCGATTGCGGGGCGTGTCGCATGCAGCTGGGCCACTATACCGGACTTAATGCCATGGACCCTGCGGAAATCATTGCAGAGGCCATGGCAAACAGTATAGACAACAAGAAAAAAACCGGGCATGGAATAAAACGTTTGTTTGTAAAAACACCTTAGCTAAGGAGAATATATGAAGAAGGGCTTGATTATTATTTCATTGTGTCTTGCATTTTTCATGCTGCCTGGGCAATCACAGGCCGCACAGACCCTTGAAGTGGTCCTGGTGGACTCCCTCTGGGGCGCAGGCATCGGTGCTCTTGTGGGCGGCGCTACACTGGCCTTCATGGACAAACCCGGCCATCATCTAGACCGCATCTATCAGGGTGCTGCGGTTGGTGTTATCTGCGGGGTCGCATTCGGCCTCTATGAGATCCGACCCATGTTCTCTTCATACACCTCCCCATCAGGGCAGAAAGAGTATGTGTACGGGCTCACCATGAACATACCGCTTAATAAGCTCCATTTTTAAGCATGCACTGATGCGCCGGGGCAGCTTGTCCCGGCGCATGGATATCAGTCAGTGAAAAGGTTTTGATTCCAATTGCCCTGCATTGGTACCCTAATTTTTCTCATTTACACCTTAAGGTTCGTTGACACTCACACCCCCAGCCCCTTTTCCAGCACAATGGTCCTGGTGAGGGATTGGTTCATTTCATGGCGCTTGAGAGCCAGTTCGAAGAGCTTTGTTATCAGGGTTGTGTAGGGTATGCCTGTTGCTTCCCAGAGCTTGGGGTACATGGAAATGCTGGTGAACCCGGGGATGGTGTTGATCTCGTTGAGGTAGAAGGTATCGTGTGATACGAGGAAATCAATGCGCGCCATGCCTGAGCCGCCAATGGCCACAAAGGCATCCACGGCCGCGAACTGAATCTCCTCGCTCATTGCCTTGCCGATCTTTGCAGGGATGATGAGTTCGCTTGCACCATCCACATACTTGGCATTGAAGTCATAGAACTCATTACTGGGGACAACCTGACCCGGAATGGATGCCTGGGGCTCGTTGTTGCCGAGGACTCCCACCTCGACTTCAAGCGGCCTTTCCACTGCCAGCTCCACAACGGCCTTGGTGGAAAAGCTCAATGCATAGTCCAGGGCCTTGATGACACCATCCATATCTACAGCCTTGCTTACACCAATACTCGACCCCATGGTTGCGGGCTTAATGAACACAGGGAATTGCAGCGTTTTCCTTATCTCCTTGAGGACCTCATCCCGGTCGGTGTCCCACATCCACCTGGATACGCATGTACCTTTCACTACCGGGATTCCATGCTGTGCCAGAACGCGCTTGGTCATATCCTTGTCCATGGCGATGGCCGACGCCATGGTTTCGCATCCTACGCATGCGATCCCGGCAAGCTCGAAAAGCCCCTGGATGGTGCCGTCTTCCCCCCGGGGACCGTGGAGCACTGGAAACACGGCGTCAACAGGGGTAACCTTGCCGGAACCCATATGTAAGAAACCTTTCTTTTCAGGGTCCGTACAGGGGATCACCGGCTCTGCATTGGTAATTTTGCCGCTCCTCAGGCAGTCAAAGGCCCCTTTCCCGAGAAGCCACCTACCGGCCTTGTCTATGCCGACATAAACCGGATCGAACCGGTCCCTATCAATGCTGCGGGCAATGGAGTCAGCTGAAACTATGGAGACATCGTGCTCGGTGGATACACCACCAAAGATAATAGCGACCTTGATCTTTGCTTTCAAAGAATGCGCCCTCCTTTTAGGCACCATACTTGGTGAGCCTATCGGCGTGTGCCAGTGCCAAGGGCATAAGGTCCACATGGCGTATATGCCCCAGGCCGCCTGCCATGCACGGACGCTCACCAAACTCCACCACCGCGTCTTTGCGTATGTTGTTCGCATACAGAAGCACGGGCAGTTCATGCCAGGAGTGCGACTTTAGGGCAGCCGGTGTGGAATGGTCGCCGGATATGAGAACGACATCCGGCTTCAGGGACATAATCTCGGGCATGTGGCTGTCCACCTCCTCGATGACCTTAACCTTGGTATCGAAGTTGCCATCTTCGCCTGCCGAATCGGTCTTCTTCACATGGAAGAAAAAGAAGTCGTACTTTGCCCAGCAATCTTTTAATGTAGCAACCTCACTGGCAAGCGTCTCGCCGGCATCCAGAACATCCATACCAACCAGGCGGGCAAGGCCTTTGTACATGGGATATGTGGCGATGGCGCATGACTTGAGCCCATAGACCTCCTTGTAGGATGGCAGCCCCGGGTCCTTGGCAATGCCCCGCAGGGTGCACCCGTTGGCAGGCTTCTCGTCACGTAGCAGGGCAAAAGCCTTTTCTAACCAGGAATTCAAAAGCATCGCGCTCATCTTAGCACCCGCGTGAAGGGGCTCCACTTGGAGCGGCTTCAGTCCTGTCTTCTGGGGATCTGTCTCGCTTAAGCCCTCCTCCAGACCTTCTCCTTCGAGTATGAGCACGAACCGGTAGTCCTTGACAGGCTCCACAATAACCTTGACCCCTTCCAATGTAATCGACTTGAGCTTGTTCACGAGCTCTGCGCACTTCTCGGTAGCGATCCTGCCCGCCCTCCGGTCAGTGATTACTCCACTGACCGAATCAAGGGTGCAGAAGTTGCCGCGTGCAGCCAGGCTCTTAGGGGTCAACGTCAGCCCGATGCCCAGGGCCTCCAGGACACCCCTGCCGATGGCGTACTCCAGTGGGTCATAGCCGAACAATCCAAGGTGGCCGGGTCCACTACCCGGGGTGATGCCGACGCCCACCGGCGTCGAAAGCCCGCAGATGGAATCCTTGCAGAGCTTGTCCATATTCGGGGTGAAGGCGGCCTCCAGTTCGGTTTTGCCGTACTCATTCGGCAGGCCTCCGACGCCGTCCAGAACGAGCATGAGGATCTTCTTGTCAGAAGGGACATGGAGTTCTTTCATCAGATCGATCTGTTTCATGCATCACTCCTTGGCTTTGGAAGAATAGGTACCGGAAAAGGTGCAGATACCGAAGAAAAACATATACAGGCTTTGGGGAAAATATCAAGCTTTGATCAGGTAATGCCCTGCTCGAAGGCCTTTTCAATACATGCCCTGGCGCCGTCCATAGTCTTCTCCCTGCCCACGTTTTTACACAGGTGGTGGCCGAAGGTGAGATTCTGGGAAAGCCAGAACAATGAGATCCTGAATCTTTTAAGTGCCACATCAGGGGTGAAATGGACCATGAGGAGCCGGTGCAGCTCGAGCATCACATCCATGAGCACAGGGGGATTTTGCTGTATGGCACCAGCTTGGAGTGTCTTGATATCCCTGAAGATCCAGGGCCTGATAAGTGCCTGTCTGCCGATCATCACGCCGTCGCAGCCTGTCTGTTGGAACATTGCGATCGCATCCTGCGCAGACCTCACATCTCCGTTTCCCACCACCGGTATCCTGAGGGCATCCTTGAGCGCTCCGATATAGTCCCACTTTGCCCTGCGCGACATCCCGTCTTCTACGGTTCTGGCATGGAGGACGATGAAGTCAACCCCGGACTCCACCAGCATGACAGCGAAATCCAGCATGGCCCTTACATCCGGGCTGTGGCCGATCCTCATCTTGACGGACAAGGAATGCTTTACCACCTTCCTCACCGCGGTAACTACTCTGTGCGCCAAGGAGGGATCCTTCATGAGCCCTGCACCCCATCCATGGCAGGTTACCTTCTTGAGCCAGCATCCCATGTTGATATCAACACCGAAGGGCCCGAAACCATCGAGCCTGGCCGCAGACTCCTGCATCTTTTCAGGATCATTGCCTGCTATCTGGAAGATGAGGTCGTCAAGCCTGCTCCATTTCAGGTAAACGGATACCCCGGGCTTTTCACAAGGCACGATGCGGGCATTGAGCATCTCGGAATAGAGGAGGTCGCAACCGGTGAACGATCGTATGAGATCCAGGCACGCCACATGGCTCAAGTCCACCATGGGCGCCATGAAGAGCGCGTTCTTTTCAAAAAGCGGCATTCCCCTATGATGCCTTGGGGTTCCTCAGTATTACCAAAGCATCCACGGCTATGGGCATGTCATCGTGGATGATCATGGGGTTTATATCTATCTCGGCCACCTCTTCAACCTCAAGCCCTATCCTGCCAAGGTTGATGAGTGCATGCGCCAGGACTTCTCTGTTCACGGCAGGCTTTCCTCTGAAGGTATCCAGGAGCTTTCTGGCCCTGATCTCGTCCATCATCTCCAGGGCGTCGCGCATCTCGAGGGGGGCGACCCTGAAGGTGACATCCTTCAAGACCTCGGTGAAGATTCCGCCAAGGCCAAACATCACGCAGGGGCCGAACTGGGGATCGCGGATAAGCCCTGCCACGAGCTCGCGCTCACCCTTGACCATCTGCTGGACAAGTATGCCGTCGAGCTGGCCCATGCCGCGCTCCGTGAGGGCTGCATACGCCTTCTCAAGGGCCTGATCGCTATCAATGCCGAGCTCGATGAGCTTGTGCTCGGTCTTGTGGGTGAGCGTGCGGGAAGATCCCTTGAGCACCACCGGGTAGCCGATCTGCTTGGCAAACGAGAGGGCTTCCTCCAGGCTGTTTGCAACAAACTCCTTGGTAACCGGGATGGAGTATGCATCCAGGAGGCGCTTTGATTCGTATTCGTTGAGGGCCTTGTCACCTCTTTTCAGTGCATCTTCAATGATCTTCATAGTTTCTCCCTATCCTAACTTTCAAAGACTATTGTAGTACTAACAGAAAATACAATCCATGTGAATGGTTATCTGAGAACAGCCGTAACAATGGAGCACTCCCTGAGTTCCAGCTCCCTCATGCTGTCATATCTTCAATGGAAAAACCCCCCTGTTCAGAACGTGCCAATGTTTTAGTTTAACTATTCTGCAGTTATGGAAAGGTCTCTTCAATAGGATCCTTCCCGTTTTCCATTACACATTTTAGTAGTGCCACGCCCCATCCTTGACGAACCACGACTCCAGGTATACTTAACCAATCATGCACACAATGTTCATTAATTATAAAAAACATACAAACGAGGCAACGAAGACATAACATGAAGCTGGTGGTAACCGAGATCTTTTATTCCCTCCAGGGCGAAGGGCCTTTTATCGGCTCTCCATCGGTCTTCATACGCCTGGGCGGATGCATAGATCCCCTGTGCCCATGGTGTGACTCCAAGTATGCTTGGCATGAATTCAACGAGATGGGAATCAATGAGATACTCGCGGAGATGAATCGATATGACTGCAGGAGTGCCGTCATCACCGGAGGGGAGCCTTTTCTCCAGTGGACCACAGGGCTTAAAGACCTTCATGAAGAACTGGTCCGGTTCGGATACTGCCTGTCTTACGAGACCAGCGGCAAGATTGATATCCCGGCACTTGAAGATGCTACTATTGTCATGAGTCCGAAATGTATTGAGGGAAAATGGCATCTCCCTTTGGAAAACATCCCCAAGGCCCACTACTATAAATTTGTAGCCGATGATGATGCAGGGCTTGGCGTGATCGACCGGTTCGTGAAGGACCATGCCATATCCAAGGATCGTGTGTTTATAATGCCCCAAGGTATGACCAGGGCCGAACAGTTTAAAAGGATGGAGCCGGTCTTCTCATTCTGCAGGGATAATGGTTACATTATGTCCCCAAGACTCCATGTGCTGATCTTTGACAACAAAAGGGGGGTATGATGGAAAGCGCGGTAATCCTCCTCTCCGGCGGCATGGACTCCGGTGTGATGCTGGCCTGGGCAAGGCCCCGCTTCAGCCATTTACATGCCTTGAGCTTTGATTATGGGTCAAAGCATGCTGCAAAAGAGCTCATCATGGCTCAACTTCTTGCAGAAGTATACGGTGCCCGCTTTACAAAGGTGGAACTGCCGTTTGTCAACACCCTGTTCTCATCCAGCCTGTTACAATCAGGAGAAGAGATCCCTGACGGCCCTTACAGAGCTGATTCCATATCATCCACGATAGTTCCATTCCGAAACGGGATCATGATCTCGGTTGCTGTCGGCTATGCCGAAACCCGTCAAATCCCCCTCGTGCTCATAGCATCACATTCAGGAGACCATCCAATATATCCCGACTGTACCGTGGAGTTCACCGAGGCCATGTCACAGGCTGCAGCACTCGGCACCTTTGCCAATGTGAAGGTCGATGCCCCCTTTGCAGGATTTGACAAGAAACAGATTGCCGGAATAGGCCGTGATTTGGACTTTGATTTCACCCGGACCTGGTCCTGCTACAAAGGCTTGGAGCATCACTGCGGAGCCTGCGCAACCTGCCTGGAAAGAAAATACGCCCTGGGATATGATGCGGGCCTTGACCCGACGAGGTACCTGGAATGAACCGAATGCCGCTTGGCAATAAAATCCCTCAGCCCAAGGGTCATGATCCTTCAGTGCTTTATCCCATACCAAGAAAGCCCTGCGGGTATGAGATCTACGGTTATGACCTCTGGCGGTCTTATGAGCTATCCTGGCTTAACACCAAAGGCAAACCCAGGGTAGGTATCCTCGAGGTCGTCTATCCCGTTCAAAGCAGCTGTATTGTAGAGTCGAAATCCCTCAAGCTCTACTTAGGCGGTCTCTCATTCGAGAATTTCGATTCGGCCAAAGGGGTTGAAGAAATCATCCGGCAGGACCTTGAGCATATCCTGTCAACCGAATGGGTCTCGGTGCAAATCATTGAACAGGCTGAATTTCCTGAGATGACCCGTCGGCCTCATCCGGACGGCACATGCCTGGACAACCGGGATATTCAGGTTACTACCTTTCAAAGGGACCCTGCCCTGCTTTCATGCTCACAAGGCTTAACTGAGGAGGAACTCTACTCGGATTTATTGAAGACCAACTGCCCCATCACAGGCCAGCCGGACTGGGGGAGTGTGGCCATATGCTACCGGGGAAGGACCATCGATTACGATGCGCTGCTGAAATATATCTGCTCCTACCGTGATTACGAAGGATTTGCAGAAGAGGTGTGTGAGCAGATATTTTTAGATATTATGGAGAGATGCAAGCCGGACAAGTTAACTGTCAGGTGTTATTATACCAGGCGGGGCGGCATCGATATAAATCCCTTGAGGAGCTCTTACCCGAAAGGCACAGATGATATCGACAGGGCAAGGCTTATCCGCCAATAGCGCCCCCTTTGAAGATCTTTCGAAAGATAGCCTCCTTGGGACTACGAGGGAAAGATTAGGTAAAAGAGTAACATCATGCGCTTCAATGCGCCGTGATTGAT
>CAYMDG010000021.1:5020-8129 GCA_964388905.1 uncultured Bacteriovoracaceae bacterium | reverse complement strand
AGGGAAAGATTAGGTAAAAGAGTAACATCATGCGCTTCAATGCGCCGTGATTGATACTGTCCCTTTGATATCTGCCTTAAATCCGTACATCGCGAAATCGCCCAGGCTCGGTCCAGTCGTATCGTTCCCTACGCGAATGGCGCCGATGGTGTATTTGTCTATGTTGATGGTCATATCGATCAGGTGTGTTCCGAGACCCATAGACCCGAGACCCATCAATCCGAGACCCGGCATTGCGAAGCCGGGAACAAAGCCAGGAACAGCTAAGTTGGTCATGGCTGTATTCGTGATCGTGGCCGCGGGAGCCCTATTGACAACGGAGCCCTGCATAGTTACGTCGCTGAGATTCAAGAGTCCGTACTGTGTAGTCATGTTGTCATTATGCGAATTTAATGTCGTAGTTGTATCTTCAGCAAAACCTGCCTGACCGGTGACTTCGCTTAAATCGCCATCGGACAAAGCCACCATCTTGGCTAATCCTGCCTGCGGTAGCATGAGCATCGCGATCATACATAGTGCAGCAAGTAGATTTGTTCTATTCATTGGAACTCCTTTCTGATGAGGTTCTCCAGGCGACCCGGCTGTCCACACTCCCTGTGGACCCGTGGCTTTCCGGCCCATGGTTACCCATGGTGTGGCTGGTGTAGCTGTGCTGGTGAATCCTTTTCAGGCAACCCGGCTGTCCGAACACTTTTTCGGACCCGTGGCTTTCCGGCCCATGGTTACCCATGGTGTGGTTCTGAAGGAGGCGACCCGGCTGTCCACCCTCCGTTAGGTATGGACCCGTGGCTTTCCGTCCCACAGTTACCTGTGGTTTGGCTTTTGAAGGAGTGCCCGAGGGACCTCTCGAGGAGATCCTGGCTCAAGTTTTCCCTCTTTGTTTCTCTTAAAGGGCGCTTTTTGCTGCTTTAAGTTACTCTTTTACCCATGTGTGGCCTCTGGAGCCAAAGAACACACATGGCTCTTTCATAAGTTGTCAAAGAACAGTTCAGGCATTAAAGCCCTGCTATAATTTAACCTATCGAGCACAATGCCAAAAACATTAGCCCTGTGATGTAAATAAAACAGGGTTTCAGCAACGCTGCAAAAGTGAGCTGGGAAGGGCGTGTAAGGTCCTTTGATAAAAGGATTAAGAGCCTCTTGGATTACAAAAAAGGAACTGCTATCCATAGGTTTTGAGCAACATCAGGAATGTCTTTCATATTTATGCCTGACTTTGTGTTTTAAAAGGGGTAAAAAGCCTGATCCGTTAAAAATCTTTTTCTCGAAACCATTGTGGTACGCAAATTTTATCTGCCCTTCAATGCTGCGAGATAAAGATTTTTTGCGGAACTAGTTTTTTAAAACAACTTCATGCTCACTATGAGTTTTATGCTTGAGGCCACCTGTAGTGTATAGGGTATTTATTGCAAAATCAGGATTTAAGTTCTTTTGCCATTCGTTTTTCCTGGAGCGGATTGCCCATCTCTTTCCAGAGCTTGAGCGATTTATCAAAGCACCGCTGCGCCTTTAATGACTTACCGGCCGCCTTGAGGAGATTCCCCCATGACCCAATGATCCACGCCTTATGCGGTTTCATCATGGATGAACAGGCGAGGGGATATGCCCGCGATAGTGCTTTATGGGCAGTATCATATTGACCTTGTGAGGTGCATATCTCGGCAAATACCCTTAATGCCCAGATGAGCTGGTCCACATTACCCCTTTGCTCATTCCAGGTTATACTTTCCAGGACAGTACTATGTGCAGCTTTATAATCACCCAGGAGGCAGTATGACTCAGCCAGTGCGTTCAGGGCATAGGGCACACGGTTGGCAACACCATCCCGTAGGCCTGGTAGGGCAGAATTGATGAGCTCCTTTGCCAGCGACGGATTGCCTTTTTCCAATGCAATCCATGCTCGGTATAGATCCTTTAACGAGCCCGGGCAGTATATTTCTCCATCCATCGCATTAACTGCCTCCAGGTCTGCACTGGCGCCTTGAATGTCTCCGAAATACCGACACCGGAAATAGATGGAGCCCTGGATCCTCAAATAGGAAAGCCCGCCTGCGAGCATCCCAATCTTCATCTCCCGCGAAGATACATCCTCAAAAATCCTACGGGCCTCTTCAAATCTTCCTTCAAGACAACATATGTGGGCAAGCCACATATCGGCCATGAGATCAATATCCATATATGCACTACTGAACCTCTTTAACTGTTCGTACCAGGAACGTGAACCATCCATATCACCCTTCCATACGCTTGCAGCCAAAGTAGCCAGGACATTGACGGTATAAAGGAACCGGTCCGATGAATCGAGAGCAGGCCGGGCCTCATCAAGCAGGCGCAACGCATCAAGGGGCTTACCGAGAAAGGTGTAGGTGTATGCATAGACAGTATGTGATGCAGCAATCAGCACCGGGTTGTCAGGGATGAGGGTTAAGGCAAAGTCATAGCTCTCTTTTGCCTTATGAAAAAGACCCTTCTGGGAATAGAGATTAATGAGCCGGATGGAACAAAAAGCCTCTTCCTCATTAAGGCCCTTAAGCTGGTAATAGCCTGCAAGCTCCTCCAGGGCAACAATCGCCCGGCCCGGATTGAACACACGATAGCATCTCCAGATCCCTTCTTGTATAGCCACAAGCAGCTCTTCTCCACCGGGCAGCGTTTTGTCGGCATGGAGATATTGTTCTGCTGATGAAAAATGCACACCGGCCTCAACCCAGGCACCTGTTTCCTGGCATTGTTTGCCGGCTTCCATGTGATAATAAAGCGCCTTTAAATGTTCCTGTGCCTTCCCGAAGTGATAGGCAAGCTCTGAGGCATGATCCTTTGAACATATTCCGCAACTATCTTCTATGGCCAGGGCGATCTTCTTGTGCAGCTTGATCCTCTCTTTCTTCAAGAGGCTCCTGCTTGCTACATCTCGGGTAATCTCATGCTTGAAGATGTATTCTCCCTTGCTGACGGATTGGATGAATCCATGTTTGGCTGATTCATATAAGCCCTCTTTCAAGACATCTTTTTCTGAGCACACCAAGGCCAATAGTTCTTCAGTAAATATCCTTCCAATGAGTGCCGCCTCCTGGAGTATCCTCTTGGAAGCGGCCCCCATATGATCAAG
>CAYMDG010000021.1:0-4920 GCA_964388905.1 uncultured Bacteriovoracaceae bacterium | reverse complement strand
GATCTCTCATTGATAACCTTATACACATGGAGAGGTTTTCGGAATCCTTTGAGCATCTTTCTGCCTAACCATTCGAGCTGAAAATAACGCATGGTTTCTGTTACGAGCGCCTCACTTATCAGTATCTCTCCATCGTCGGCCAAATCGCACAACCTGGATGCAATATTGATAGGTTTACCCAGTGTTCCGTGGATGGAGTCGGTGGGCATACCGGTGTCCATCAGAACCTCACCTGTATTGATACCGGTATGCATATTCAGACGGATGTTGCAGCCTTCCGGGAGGAGAATGTTCATTCCCTCAACAATCTTGTGTATTTCCTTGGCAGCCAGGACACCTCTTATGGGATCGTCTTCTCTCGTTTTAGTATTGCCGAATATTGCCACTACCGCATCGCCGATATACTTTTCCACCGTGCCGCCGAATCTCCTGATGACCAGCGTTGTTTCGCTCAATAATTTCGCCATGAACGTACGAAGCTCTTCATGGTCGAGCCTTTCCGACAACAGGGTGTACCCGCTTAAATCCGTACAGAGTATAGTAACGAAGCGGTATTCGGATTTGGCCTGGTGATCATGAAGACCCGAACCGCACTGATGACAATAGCGGCCGGTCGGGACCACGGGAGCACCGCATACAGTGCACATATTCATTTTATCCCTCCTTACAAGCAAAGGTTTTCTCTGCATACTCATCTTTAAGGAGGGACAAAATCTGAATTCATATTGACCGAAAGGTCAAAATCACAGATAATAGAAAGATATCCTCTATACTCCATTTGAAGTGTAGATGCTATGGTAACAAAACTCAAAAAGATCCACATTGCATAGTTTACATTTAAGACATTAATTTCATATCCTTTTTAGGGGAAGATCTTTATGGACATCAAAATCACGAAATGTTCTCCGGACAAGCTGAAGGCAAAACCGGCAGATGAATCCAAACTGGGCTTCGGCCAGATCTTCACGGATCATATGTTTACGGTAAAGTATATGGACGGCAAGGGTTGGCATGAACCCGTCATCGGCCCTTACGGTCCGATCGTCCTTGATCCCACAGCCATGAGTCTCCACTATGGCCAGGAGATCTTTGAAGGGCTGAAGGCCTATCGCGGAAAGGACGGGAGTATCTACCTGTTCCGGCCCATGGAAAACATCAAGCGAATGAATGCCTCGGCAGAGCGCCTGTGCATGGCTACAATCGATCCGGAGCTATTCATGGAAGCCATGAAAAAACTTGTCCTACTGGAACAGGACTGGATCCCCCGCGGCGCCGGAACATCCCTGTATATCCGCCCGACCATGATCGCCACAGAGCCGGCCCTGGGTGTCCATCCGGCAAATCAGTATCTCTTCTTCATCATTGTCGGTCCTGTCGGGGCTTACTATCCTGAAGGATTCAGTCCGACGAAGATCTATGTCAGTGAGGATTACGTCCGTGCAGTTCGCGGCGGTGTCGGATACTGCAAAAATGCGGGGAATTATGCCGCCAGCCTCTACGCCAGCCAGAAGGCCAAGGAAATGGGGTATACTCAGGTCCTTTGGCTGGATGCAATTGAGCGGAAATATGTGGAGGAAGTAGGGACGAGCAATGCCTTCTTCGTGATCGGTGATGAACTTCTTACACCGCCGCTCTCAGGTTCGATTCTCCCCGGTGTCACACGGGATTCCGTCATCCAGTTGGCGCGGAGCTGGGGCGTGAAGGTGACGGAGCGCGCGCCGGCCATGAGTGAGATTATTTCCGGGATTGCTGACGGGTCAGTGAAAGAGGCGTTTGCTTCAGGTACGGCGGCCATTGTCTCTCCTATCGGCCAGGTCTATTATCAGGGGAAAGAGCACGTCATCAACGGCGGCAAGACAGGGGCCCTAACGGAACGCTTGTATAACGAGATCTTACATATCCAGTATGGAGAAAAGTCAGATCCCTTCGGCTGGCGCGTGAAGATATCGGATTGAGGTCGAAGCTGCTGGACTGCTGGACTATCCATAAAACTTATCATAAAGGCCGGGGAGATAGCTTCCCGGCCTTTTTCATTTGGTTAACAAATTGCCTTGCCTGAAGAAACCGCCTCTTAATGCTGTTTTAAAAAACCCTGACCATGATGAGGAAGGCTACAAGGGCAACAGCCAATGCAGTCTGGTGCTCGGTGTTTTCGATGGTCTGGGCAAAAGACC
The DNA here is from genome assembly GCA_964388905.1 of uncultured Bacteriovoracaceae bacterium. Lineage (GTDB taxonomy): Bacteria > Desulfobacterota > Desulfomonilia > UBA1062 > UBA1062 > MWEI01. The sequence continues at coordinate 2,746 of CAYMDG010000021.1, read as the reverse complement.
ACAAATGCTTGCTCCCATCAGGATAGGGATTTAGCCGGGGCATGAAATAATCCACTTCACGCTTATACTTGAAAAATTCCTCACCGAATCTCTCTTCCAGCCTGCCCCATTCGATCTTCTGCTTCCTCGGTACATAGGAGATGAAGAAGATGAGGCTGGCCAGGATCCATATGACCGCATTCATGGCCATTATACACATGCCTGTGCCGATAATATAACTGCCGAGATACAACGGGGACTGGAGATACGCATATGGCCCGGATGTGGTAAGCTCCTCGTTCTTTCGAAGGTGGCCCGTGGCCCAGAACCTCAGCGCCTCACCTGCCAGGACAAGGATCAAACCAATGAAACACGAGGTCCAAGAAGGGTCTGCAAAAATCACAAGCAGGGCTATGGTCCCATAGAGAACCGCAGTTTTGCTTGTTACCTTCCTAAGTTTATGCTCCAAGTCCATGCTTCATACCTCCACCCTTGACTAGACAACGCTATGTATCCGTTTCTTCCCCACCCCGTCAAGCCAAACCTGGATTACCCGATTCTCAGGGCTATCATCCGCCCAGGAGAGGCTTCTTGGCCTGCTTCCTTATCTCTTTCTCATCGGCCCACTCGATAAGGCCTGTCTGGATGTTCACGAGATTCAGCGTAAATTTATAATAGACGTCCTTGACGCGGCCGGCTGACTTCCTGATGGAGGCAAGCTCGCCGTAAAGGAAATAGTCAGCACCCACCAGCTTGCCTATGGACTTGGCCGTCTTGGGATTCACCATGCCTGAGCTCGCCTGGAATTCAAGCTGGTTAACCAGCTCGTCCTTCACCTCTCCGATGGCGGAGAATTTTACCTTGCCGGATTTGAGCAGCGTTACCTTTATCTTGTCGGTCACCGACTTGGTGTCGATGTGCTCATCCGTCTTGTTTCTCACGTTCTGGACATAGAACACCGGCCTGTTACCGGAAGATATCACCGGGGTTGCAAGCAGTGAATTCACCATCTTCTCGGCGATCATCTGCAGGTCCGTTGAACCGAAATCTGCTGTGACCGTTTCCACCTGATCAGGGTTGCCGTAGTTCACCTCCGGGGTACTGGCACAGCCCCAAAAAACCACCAGCGCTGCAAGGCTAAGGAAATGCACTGTTCTTTTCATATCTCTTTTCTCCTTCTGTTCGTCTCTTATGATCCTGTATCCGTCACACCGTGGGGCATACGCACCATTAATTTAAACCCTGCCGCATTTGCTCCGGGTGCTACCGAACGAAACCCCTTTGATTCTTGAGCCCCGAGCACGGCAGGTATCCATGAGGTCACAACCGATATCTCGTAACCTCGCGCATCATACCAGATAAAGCGATACTCGAAGGACAAGTCTCTGTCGCTCTCATTTTTCAGCATAACCTGTGCCTCAAAGGAGTTGGCCCCATCAAGCGGTTTGATGCTCACATCGCCATAGCCCAAGTTCCGTTCGAGGTATCTGTCATTGATCTCGACCTGCTTGGCGCTTACACCCATGGGACCCGCCTGGACATTGAGGATATTGGGGGCTGTCCCTGCGCAGGCAACCACAAATACGGTCAGAATAAAATAGAATCTGTTGATTTTTCTCATGCCGCACCTCCTTATTTAGAATGATTTCGTATATATGGCCAGGCCATTTTCCGTGGCCCTGCAGTATACTATCACGTGAGATGCCCCTTGGGGAATCTGTACGGTTGATGACGCGTGTCCAGGCTCATATTCAATTGAGAGGTCCTTTGTGGACCTGGGCACGAAGAGTCTTGCCACCTGGATCTGTTTAGGGAGCATGGACCATGCCCTCAGGTCTGCGTGCTCGGTAATGGCCGAAAAAAGTGTCCCGAAAATCGCACCGCCTATCCCATGATCCTTGGACAGCTGGCTGGTCATCCTGGCCTTGAGATATGACCTCACGATCTGCTTGGTAAAGATAATGGGGAAGTCATCAAGGAGGTTCCTTGCCGCCACGGCATCAACATCAAAGACCGTGGATGTCTCCTCGCTGATGCCGCCCGTTGTGACACGTCCGCCATGGATGGCCGATGGGCTGAATTGGTATATGGGCAGTGATGCAAAGACAAACCCATGGGCGGTAGGGATGGGAAGGGTCAGCGGTACTTTATAAGGCGCCAGGCCATAGCTGAAGACCACGAATACATCGATAGAATCTTTCTCGGTCTTCATGGCCTTGCCGAATTTTTTCTCCCAGAGCTCCTGGTCCTGTCTGAACCCTATCTTCCGGCTCAACCGGATAAGGTCGCGCTGAAGACTTGGACAGGAAGGGGACGCTTCAAAGGCCTTTTTCATGTCGATATAGGCATCATCGTTCTCGCCGCCAAGTTCATAGACCAGTGCGGATATATAGGATGCGAATGCATTGTGATACACGCCATAGGCACTCCCGGCCTTTTCCTTGAGGCCCTCGTATCCTTTACTGTCAGCCTTCATAAAGGAATTCTCCCAGTCTGCCGAGTGCGTGTCCTTTCGGGCCTCCTGGAGCTCTTTTTCATGCTTTTCAGAAAGTTGTGTCTGCCTTTCATAGGACTTGCGGACTTCCACCCGCGCACCCTCGAGATCGCCCTTCATGAGGTAGTTCATGGCATTGAGGGCATGCAGGAGTATGATCTCGAAATCTTGGCCTTCGTAGGGCATGATCTGTTCGTTAATAAGCAGGGTCCCTGCCTGGGAAGCCGTGTTGCTTGCGGAAATTACCGCCCTGTCATCGATGTCTTTTCTCTT
>CAYMDG010000020.1:20391-22552 GCA_964388905.1 uncultured Bacteriovoracaceae bacterium | reverse complement strand
AGCCCGATGTTCCCTTCCTGAATGAGGTCCAGGAATTGGAGTCCGCGGTTGACATATTTCTTTGCAATGCTCACCACGAGCCGTAAGTTCGCCTGTATGAGCTCTGTCTTGGCTGCATTGGTCTTCTGCTCGGCGTCTTCCAGGATGCGGACAGCCTTTTTAAGACCGTGGGCGGTAAGACCACCCTCGATCTCTATCTTCTTTATGTCCTTGAGGATCGCAAACAACTCTTCAGCAATTTCCGTGAAATCTGCATGATTGAGTTCATGTTCCTTAAGGAACTCTTCAATTTCATCGTCACAATCGCCGTCACACAGCTTCTGATGGACCTCTCTGATCTCATCTATAGACCTGCAGAAACGCTGCTCGCATACAACAATGGTGTCTTCATTGCTTTCAAGCAGTCTCTTCAACTCTTTGAGCCTGCTCCCGAACAGGTCTATCTGCTCAGGCAGAAAATGGATATCGTGGATTAGGCGCACGATCTCGTGGCTCACCTTGGCCATGTTTGCCTTGATCTTTTCCTTCTGAGAGTTACTCTTGGCCTTGAAGAGGGAATACTTGAGGTTCTTCAGATCGGCCTGCTTGCCCTCGATGGCCTTGATAACCTCGAGCGTCCGGTTCTTGTAAATCTCCTCGTCGATATCGATGATGTCATCAATGTCCACAACATCTTTCAGCCGCATCTCAGCGTTCTCCAAGGCCTGACCGATCTGGATGACCTCTTTGACTGTGACGGGTGAGTTGATGATAACATTTAATATCTGGCGTTGCCCGGCCTCGATACGTTTGGCGATTTCAGTCTCATCCTCCCTGGAGAGCAACGATACGGAGCCCATCTCATGGAGGTACATCTTTACCGGATCAGGGGAACGAAGCGACCCATCGTCATGGAAATCAAATTCATCTTCCTCAGGGTTGAACTCTGCCTCGGTATCTACGAGCTGGATCTCCTTTTCGGAGAAGAGATCCATGACATCATCAAGGTCATCCGGGCTTAATATTTCATCAGGAAGCCCGTCATTTACCTCTTCATAGGTAAGGTAGCCCTTTGACTTACCCATGGTTATGAGTTTCTGAATCTCTTTTGGATATGATTTCTTTTCGCTCATCTCTTCTCAAAGACCTCCATCACATGCGAGCGCAGGTTCATTTTCTTGAGTTGTATCTCTTGTTTATGCCTCTGTAGCTCGTTGCGTTTGTTTCTGTCTTGCGTCTTCTCGGCATTATTCAGTTCACCTTGAATCTTTCTGAGCTCTTCGTCGAACGCTAGACTCATAAACCGGCACACCGTATCAATCAAGGCCTTTTTTGCATCTCCGGGAAATTCTCCCAGTGCCATCAGCCGCGATGCTGTCATCCTCACTTCGTCAGGGCAGTCAGAATCGTTCAATACACTACCACCGTTCTTTAGGATATAGTCAAAAAGCCTCGCAAACACCTTGTTCTGGAATTCAAAGGTCATATGAGAGGCCCTCATGATGTCCACAGCCTTCACATCTAAGAGCATGAGCCTCGTCAAGGTAGCCTCAAGGGCATCCCGCTCACCTCCTGAACGTGACGTGCCCTGCTGTTCTGCCGGATTCCCTTCGGGTCTGATTCTTTTCCCCACGACTTCAGTAGATACTCCAAGCTTGACTGCAAGCCTCTGTGCCAGGAGATCGCGCATGACATTATCATGGAGGCGTGCGAACATGGGCGCAAGTTCCTTTAGTATGGCATTCTTACCTCCCAGTTTTGATGGATCATTCCGGGAAAACGATTCAAAAAACATCAACTCCCAGATATCCTGGGCCGACGACAGAAACTCATTCCAGAGGCTGATCCCTTCGTGCGCGATGTCGTCAGGGTCTTTACCCTGGGGCAGGATAACGATTTTGGGTATGACATCGCTTGCCAGAAACGGATCCATGGCCCTCACCATGGCATTCCTGCCCGCAGAATCACCATCAAAAACCAGGGTAATATCATCGGTGAAACGGCGCAACAGGCGGACATGCTCCTCCCCAAGGGCGGTCCCCAGCGTTGCAACCGCTGCAGTGAAGCCGGCATTTGCCAGGGACACGACATCCATGTAGCCCTCCACTACCACTGCACCACTCTGCCTAATCCGGCTCCGTGCGGAATGAAGGTTGTACAGGACCCTCTTCTTTTCAAAAAT
>CAYMDG010000020.1:12090-20291 GCA_964388905.1 uncultured Bacteriovoracaceae bacterium | reverse complement strand
TTAAGGGCAAGTTCGGTAATGGCCTCGGCAAAGCTGAACCCTTTTTTGTCCATGACAAAGGAAATGACGTCCCCACCCCGGTCACACCCGAAGCACTTATAACTCTGCTTATCCGGGTCTACGGAAAATGATGGTGTCTTTTCTGAATGGAAGGGGCAGAGGCCCCAGAAAGACTTCCCCTTCTTCTTGAGCTGCACATACTCGGATATGACGGTAACGATATCACTAACAGCCTTGATCTGCTCAACTGAGGATTTATCCATTTATTTCCCCCCGAGCAGCACGATGGTCTTATTGCCCCCGCCTTCGACCATAGGGGCGTCACGCAGGGTCCTCACACACGGCAACTCGTTGAGATACTCGCGGATGGCCTTCTTAAGCCTGCCGGTACCAGCCCCATGGATGATCTCGAGAGAATCCTGGCCAGTAAGCATTGCCCGGTCAATGGCCCGCTCTACAAGAGGGATGGCCTCATCGACCCTCATGCCTACCACTTTAATGGGTAAGACCGGAGAAGGGGCTTTCAGTCGTGAAACGGTTTCCTTCCTGATGCGGTTCTCCTCAGGCTGTGAAACGACATCGAGCTGGTCAAGGCCTACCTGCAGGCGTTTTGTGCCAAAGGCAACCTCCGCTGCATGCTGACCTACCTCCATTACTTCGCCTTCCTGCTCAGTCCCTTTCAACCTCACCGTGCACCCTTTGCGGACATTCAGTGTTCGGGCAGGCGCGATCTCGGTGAGAACCTGTGCAAGCTCTACGGCCTCGGGCACCTGTTTTACCAGATGTACAGCCTCGCGGGTCACGGGCCTCCGGGAGAGCTGTTCGACCTGCTCCAGCAATCTCTTGTACTTGAGCGCACTTTCCATTTTTTCCTTCTGCGTGGTGCGAAGCTCCTGCTCGGCCCTGGCCTTCATCCTTCTGGCATCTTCAAGGTTCTTCTCGGCCTCCTTCTTCAACGCAGACGCCTTTGAGATATCCTGGATGGCCTTTGCGAGCGGAGAATTTCCGGTACGACCGGCGATGCCCCGCGCCTCCACAATCAGGTCATGAGGAAATTCAATGGACTCCAGGATCTCAAAGGCCCTGCTCTGGCCAACCACCCCGTACTGGAGGGCATATAACGGCTTGAGACCTGTGTCGTCAAAGGCCGTGGCTGCATGTTCCACCCCATCAGAAGTGATGCCGTATAGCTTAACAAGGTCGGAATGCGAGGTAACCACCACGGTTGCGCCCTTTATGCGAAGTGCATCGATACAGGCCACTGCAAGCGCTCCGCCCTGGTCGTGGTCCGTTCCCGAGCCGGGCTCGTCGAGCAGCACAAGATCGCCGGGGCAGGTCTGCTCATATATATTTTTCAAAGAAAGTGCATGGGCGGTAAATGATGAAAGGTCATGGGTGATGTCCTGGTTCGTATCCATTTCCACTCTGATACTTCCCATCGGCGTGATGACTGAGTCTGCATCTGCCGGAATTGCCAGCCCGCTTTTTGCCATGAGGATGAGGAGACCCAACGTCTTCAGCGCCACGGTCTTGCCCCCTGCATTGGGGCCGGTAATGATAAGACAGTCCTTGCCCTTGGGGATTCGGATGTTAAGGGCAATCGTTGAAGCCCTTCCCAGCCTTTCAAGAAGGATGGGATGCCGGGCGCCATGAAGGCGGATCTCTTCCCCTTCTATCCTGGGAATGGTGCCTCCTGCGTTAATGGCCCACCGGGCTTTGGCAGACACAAGGTCAAGCCCGGCGTAGACATGCATGTTTTCTTGAATCTCGGATGTGCTATCATGGACCAGTGAAGTGAGTTCTTTAAGCACCTTATGCTCTTCTTCTGTTATCTGTCCCTTGATTTGGTTTAGCGTGTTGTTCTCGTCCACTAAGGACAGAGGCTCCACATAGGCAGTCCGGTTAGTCCTGGAGTAGTCGTGGATGATGCCTTTCATGTGTACATGGAAGTCGTGCCGCACAGGGATCACATAGCGGTCGTTTCTCTTGGTTATGAGCTCATCCATAAGAACAGACTTGGTTTTAAGCTTCTCCAGGATATGCTCGAGCTTCTCCAGAATGGAAGATCTTATGCCGCGGTAGCGGGAGCGAAGGTCTCTCAGGTATGGATATGCCTCATCCGAGATCTCACCTGTGGGCAGGAGCATGGCATCAATCCGGCCGGACACATGATCAAGGGGGGCAATAGTGGCTACCGCCTGTGAGAGAAGGCCACCTGAGTCGGTAAGCACCTTTTTCAGCCTTGCCATGCCTGTCAGTGCCCCTGAAATCCTGATGAGATCCTGCCCTTCAAGCGCTGAGCCTTCTATGACGGAAAGCAGGGGCCGGATATCGGCTATGGCGGCTATAACAGGTGAGTTACCTGAATTCATGAGTTCAATCATCTCCTGAAGCAGGGCAAGCCGGTAGCGGGCATCCTCCCAGGAATCGCTGGGACTCAAGCCCGAAAGGGCGCTCAGGCCGATTTCGGAGGAAACAAAAGGTTTTATATACTCCTTCAGGGCGGAGAACTCTAACAGATCATTTCTCATGAAGGTACGAATCAGCTGGCAATGTTTGTGCTGCCGCTATAGAGTTTGTGATATCACTGTAGCAAAGAATTTACTATGCCGCTGATGACCTTGCCGTCTGCCTGGCCTTCCACCTTGGCCATGACGAGTTTCATGACCTTGCCGAATTCCTTCTTGGTGGCGCCGGTTTCGGCAATGATCTCTTTGGCGATAGTCCTTATAACCTCTTCATCCATCTCTTTGGGCAAATAGGACTTGAGGATCTCGAGGTTCTTCTCTTCGAGCTTTGCAAGATCGACCCTGCCCCCTTTGGTAAACTGCTCCAGGGATTCAATGACCTGCTTTATCTGAGTACGCAGGACCTTGGTGACCTCCTGGTCATCAAGGTCCTGATTGAGGGCAACCTGCCTGTACTTGATCGCTGAAATCGCCATGCGCAGACAAGACAACCTGTCCTTGTCCTTCGCCTTCATGGCTTTTTCTAAATCGGCTTTGATCTTTTCTATCAGCATCAGTAGTATGATCTTATCTTGCTCATTTTCTTTACTGCTCTCTTCCGGGCTGCAATGGCCTTGCGTTTCTTCTTTACGCTGGGCTTTTCATAGAATTCTCGTTTGCGAACCTCAGAGAGAACACCCGCCTTTTCCACCTGCTTTTTGAAGCGCTTAAGTGCGCCCTCAAAAGGCTCGGTCTCTCTCACTTTAATTCCGGGCATGCGTTGGTCAAACACCCCCTCTCTGTATGGCTGCTCTGTACAAGAAGGAGATTGTATATAGAAAGCCCCTGGTACTGTCAAGCCATTAAGTTCAATTGGAACTTTTCTTATTTGCTTTCATATATCCAGCGATCCCGATTAATCCGGTACCCAGCAATATCATAGTGGCAGGCTCAGGTACGGGTGCAGGGATATCTTGATTATTCTTCATCCGGGTAAACAGGACTCTGTTGGTATTCCCCCGGTTCGCAACAATAGTATTCCAAGGGTCCATAGCAGCGAAATCTCCCTTCTCAACGTCCCATAAGGGGACCTCCCAATTCGTTCCGGACAAAGCGAGGATAAGGTTTGTATTAATTACTTGTTGATCCCGAATGGTATTGTAGTCTGGCGTGTGATTGGCGTAATTACGAAGATTGATCGGTGCCGCTTCAGCTTGAGTCAGAAAACCAGGAATTATCATAAGTGAAAGTAACAGAGTTATTCTCTTCATCTCCATGTACCTCCTTTTTTTAAAAATGAGGGAGGGATTTTGGGCTCCCTCCCTCAATAGAAATGAGGGGGTTAGCTTCTACCTTTTCTCAAGGAGTGCTCTGTGTCTGAAGGAATGTAATTCAATAGGTATGCCATAGCCTGTAATGGAAGAAACATATCTGATATCAAGCTAGTACATTTTCAATTTTTCCCATACCCGCTAACGAATAGGACGGATTGTCTTATGAGAAAGGATATGTCCTTTTTCACAGGAATACCGTTCACAGAACTCATTGATGACTGGAAAGGGAATGTTTCTTGAGCAAGGCGTATAACCTGGATCTTGAGAGGCTGGAGATCCTGCATGCCAGATCAATATTACCATCAGTCTGTCTCATAAGTTCAGTCAGATAGACGTTTTCCATCTTCACAAGGTATCGGTTTCGTACACCTTTGAGGGGATGGAGGTCTGAATGCAGACTACGTTTCAAATCGGCAAAGATGCGGCTTGATAGAGGTCTTGGTTTGTACATATCAATGGAGTAACAAGTTATGTGCCAAATAGAATCCCATATTTTGCAATTATGAAGAGAAATACCTTGATCCGTTCAGAACCCCTGTCCCGCTGCCTTTGCGGAATGCTAATTTTCCGGTCCTTCAAGGCTGCGAGACAGGGGTTCTGAACGGACTTACTTATAAACAATTCCACGGCTGCTATGAGTGCTATGCTTAAGGCCACCTGAACTGCATGCAGCTATGATGGGTATTATCAAAAACAAGATCTGGGACAATTTCTGATATTGTTCAGGTGATGTTGTATTTCTTCAACAGGGCGTAGAGGCGCGAGCGTGACAAGCCTGAGATCCTGCAGGCTGTTTCGATTTGCGTCTTTGTCTGCCTCATCAATTCCTGGAGATACTGCTTCTCTATTTCTGCAATAGAATCTTCCCGCGCTTCCTTGAGACTGGGAAGCGAGGTGTTGGAGAAGTCCCGGGTCGGTTTCTTCTTTCTGCCCGCAACGGCATTTTGTTTCACCTTCACATGAATATGATGAGGGAGGTGCTTGGGAACCAGGATTGAACTATCATGTGCAACCGTAATCGCGCTTTCGATTGCATGGATCAATTCTCTTACATTACCAGGCCAGGAATACTGTACGATGGTATCACGGAATGCGGCACTGAGGCGTTTCGGCTTCATGCCGGATTTCCTGGTAAGCCTGTGCAGGTACAGATCCGTCAGTCCGAGTATATCCTCAGGACGCTCCCGGAGCGGGGGAATATGGATGGTTATGGATTGCAGCCTAAAGAGAAGATCCTTCCTGAATCCGTCCGTCTCCACCATCTTGTCAAGATTCCGGTTGGTTGCGGATATAACCCTGAAATCACTGTCCACCTCGCTCGATTTTCCCACAGGGCGGAAGCGGCCTTCCTGGAGGATTCGGAGGAAATTTTTCTGGGTGACCAGGGGGAGTTCACCAACTTCGTCCAGAAAGAGGGTACCTTGGTGGGCTTGGGTAACAAGGCCGTGTTGTGATCTGTCCGCACCTGTATATGATCCCTTCTCATGGCCGAACAGGATGCTTTCCACCAGGTTCGGGGGCAAAGCGGCACAGTCCACGACAACAAACTCATTCCCTGAGCGCACCGAGTTATTGTGGATCGAGCGTGCAAAGAGCTCCTTACCTGTGCCTGTCTCGCCGGTCAGCAGCACATTGGCCTCGCTCTTAAAGGTCTTGCTCAATAATGCCAGACATTCTTTCATCCTGGGGCTCTTGGCGAATATCCCCTCTTTCTCGAAATCAATAGCCTTGACAGGCTGTTTATTGCACCTATGATAGGAAATAACATCTTTGATCAGTGTAGAGAGTTCGTTTTTTGAAAAAGGTTTTTCCAGGTAATCCCATGCCCCTTTGGATAGGGCAGCCTCAACCGAATCCGGGTCACCGTAACCGGTTATGACGATCACTTCCGGCCTGCCGATATTCTGGGCGATTTGCGGGAGTTTTTCTATGCCGTTTCCATCAGGCATGTGCACATCGAGAAAAACGACATCATATGCATCTGAGTGTGCTGCCCCGAGTCCATCCTTCAAGGTCAAGGCTGTTGTGGTGGTATAGCCCAAGGTCCTGGCTACGTTGGCTATGGAATTACATACAAGGCTGTCATCATCAATGATTAGGATCTTTTCCTGATTATCTATAGGCACTTGAGAATAATATAGCATTTCCATTTAGATGTAAAGCCCTCTCAGTCCAGTAAACGGACAATAGCATCTTGCAGCTGGGAACGGGAAAAGGGTTTGAGAATAAACTCATCAATGCCGGTATTCTTTTCCTGCAGTTCCTGCATGATTTCTTCTGAGCCGGAGCAGAGTATTACCGGGATGTCCTCCCGGACCTGATGGATATGCCTTGCCAGTTCATGACCTTTCATCCGGGGCATGACCTGGTCTGTTATAACCAGGGAGAACATCTTCGGTTCGTCTCTGAAGATTTTGAGCGCCTCCTGAGGATCGGATGTTGATGTCACTTGATATCCGAGATGGATCAGCAACTGGTGGATGCTGCGCAAGTCAGCTACATTGTCGTCTGCAAGGAGGATATGTTTTTCACCATGACCTTGAGATTGCCTGGGCTGCTTATGGATCTGATCCTGGGGATCAAGGTATTTGGGAAAATACACTTCGAATTTTGCCCCTTTCCCGGCATCGCTTGAGAGAAGTATTGATCCGTCAGCATTCTTGACCAGTTCGTGCACCACGGCTAGCCCCAACCCGGTCCCCTTGCTTGACTTCTTGGTGGTAAAGAACGGATCGAATATCCTGTCCCTGATATCCGGGTTTATTCCGCTTCCGGTATCCCGGACAGTCAGTTTCAGATATTTTCCCGGCTTGAGGTCGGATACGAGGGCCGGGGTGTATGAAGCTATTTCAGTTTCCTTGAGGGAAACGCCAAGAAATCCTTTGCCTGATTTCATGGCCTGGACAGCATTATTGCACAGGTTGAGGATGAGTTGATGAATCTGGGTCTGGTCAACCCTGACAAGGCCTTCCCTTGCATTTATCCATTGTTTGAAGGTAATTCGTGAAGGGATCGACCTTTTCATGAGGTTAAGCGCATCCTGAACAACAGGACCTATGATAATAGGCTTGTTGAAAGATCCCTTTCTGGAGCCAAAGAGCTTTATCTGCCTGATAAGGTTCTTCCCGAGATGTGCAGCATCAATGATCTGATCCAGGTATTCCCGCTCCTGCGTCCCGTGAGGGAGGATATCCGAGATGAGTTCCGAATTGATGAGGATGGGCTGGAGCACGTTATTGAAATCATGTGCAATACCTCCTGCCAATTTCCCCAGTGCCTCTATTTTCTGGGCTTGTATGAGCTGGCTTTCGAGTCTCTTCTTCTCTTCATCTGCCAGTTTGCGTTCGGTTATATCGCGGGCCGCTGCAAATACGCCGAGCGCTCTGCCTTCCTGGTCGTGGTAGAGGGATGCATTGTACAGGACAGGTGTAATGAGGCCATCGCTATGGAGCATATCAAGGGGATAGTCCTGTACCTTTCCTTCACTGAATACCTGTCTATATCCGGCACGGGCCTTGTCCGGTTCGGTGAAATAATTGGAAAAATCAGTATTGATGAGCTCTCTTCGGCTGCGGCCAGTCACCTTTTCCGTAGCCTTGTTCACGTCCGTGATCCTGCCTTTGACATCAATGGTCACCAATGGATCAAGACTCGCCTCAATCAGGCTTCTGTTGTAAGCGCCTGCCAGTCTCAAGGCGTTCTCCGCCTTTTTTCGCTGGGTAATTTCAGCTACGAGCTGTTTGTTTCTCGCCTCCAATTCAGTTGTGCGTTCCTTTACAAGCTCTTCCAGTTTGTCCCTATGCCTGCATAATTCATCCTCCGCGAGTTTTCGCTGGGTAATGTCCATGAATATGACGGCAAACTGTTTTGGAGCAGGACGATAGGCAAATGCCTCATAATGCCGATTGAGGACCGGAGAATAATTTTCAAAGTGCACAGGTTCTCCGGTGAGCGCGACAGAACCATAGGCCTCTACCCATCTTGGGTCTTCATCAGGCAGAACCTGCAGAATGGTCCTGCCTACCACATCTTCCCTTTTGAGGCCTGTGAGCCGTTCAAAAGCGGGATTCGCATCGATGAATCGATAATCACAGGGTTTGCCTTTCTCATCACATATGATCTCGTGCAGGGCAAACCCCTCTGACATGGAACTGAAGAGGTGGTGGAAGCGCTGCTCGCTCTTCCTGAGGGCCTCCTCGGCCATTATCCGCTTGCTTATATCTCCGTAGGTTATGGCAACGCCATATTCTTCCAGCGGTATGGGTGCAGCTGTGACATTGATCCAGGTAATGTCGCCTTTCCCTTTCACAATGCCCATTTCAACATTCTCCACAAGGCAGTTGTTTTTGAGTGCAATGACGCTGGCATACTCATCTTCGGGCATTTCACTGCCGTCAGGCCTGATAACCCGCCATTCCTG
>CAYMDG010000020.1:6601-11990 GCA_964388905.1 uncultured Bacteriovoracaceae bacterium | reverse complement strand
CATACTCATCTTCGGGCATTTCACTGCCGTCAGGCCTGATAACCCGCCATTCCTGACCTGTGATACTCCTCCTCACTTGTTCATCGTTTGAAATCCCAAGAATCCTTTCAGCTTCCATGTTGACTTCGATGATGTTGCCTTTTTTATCTGTAACGGAGATACCCAGGGGGAAGGAGTCGAAGAGTACCTTGTACTTCGTCAGGCTTACATTTAGGGACTCTTGTGCCTGCTCTTTCGCTTCACGCAACCTTATGGCGGTTACCCCATTGGCAAGATCATTGGCCAGTTCTGTCAGCAGCCCCACCTCATCTTCCGAAAAGGGGTCCGTTTCTCTGGAATATATCGTAATCGCCCCGAAAACATTGTTTTCGGACAGGAGGGGCAAGACAATGGAAGATGCATATCCCCTCTTGATGGCTTCTTCCCGCCATGGCTTGAACAGGGGATCTGTGAGCATGTTTCTGCAGAAACTTACCTTCCCTGTACGGATGGCCATACCCGTGGGGCCGCAGCCTTGTTCAGCATCCGCCCAGGTGATGTTTAATCGTTCAATATATCCTTCGTCAAACCCGGCGTATGCCACAGGTAGTACGGTCTTGGCTTCGTCCTGTTGGGCATACCCTATCCATACCATGGCATGGCCGCAGTCTTCAGCGATTATTCTGCAAACTCTATGCAGGTATTCCGATTCGTCCATGGTGTGCATGATGGCCTGGCTGCTTTTGCTCATGGCCTTAAGGGTCCGGTTGAGCTTTTTCAGTTGTTTTTCGTTCGTCTTTCTATCAGTGATGTCGCGGATAATGATCTGGATGGCAGGCTCGCCCTGGAAGTCGATTGTGCCACCCACGGTCTCCACATCGGTGATGCGACCATCCAGGCTCACCATTTTTGTTTCCCGTAATGGCGCTTTATGTTCAAGTTTAATCTGCATTATACGTGCTTCTATTGCAGCCCGGTCGTCTTGATGAATCAGGTCCAGAACTGTTCTGGTCTGCAATTGTTTGAGTGTTCTGGCGCCATAGAGTTTCAGTGCAACCGAATTGGCATAGAGAAAATACCCGTCACGATGGACGATGATGCCGTCAGGGGATGATTCAACCAGAGACCGGTAACGCACTTCGCTTTCTCTCAGGGCACCCTGCGTCTGGATGCGCTGCATGGCTATAGCCACTTGATCGGCAACGGTCTTCATTATGGAGATCTCATCGCTTGAAAAGTGTGGGCGTGTTCTGGTGCCGAAAGAGAGCGTGCCTATTACCCTGCCCTGGGCCAGGAGGGGATGACAGCAATAGGCCTGGATCCCATAAGATTTTACCAGATTGGTCCTTGGATCAGCGGTATTGGCGATATCCTCGGCAATGATTCGGCTGCCCGCCTGAGCTGCACATCCGCATACAGCCACTCCGTAATCCAGCCATTCCATCTTCCGGGCTTCCTCCTCGGGGATGCCTGCAAATGCATTCAGGCGGAGACGTCCGGACTCATCATCCGCCAGGAAGTTGAAGAATGTCTGACAGTCCAGGTGTTCCATCACCCGTGTGCATAGCTCATTGACAATAGCCTGGGGATCATCAGATTCCAGGAGCCGCTCTGCCGTCTCGGAAAGCATCTTGAACCGGGCTTCACTCTTTCTCAGTGATTCCTCGGCTAAGGTCCGCTCAGTAATATCATGCCAGACCGTGACCGAGCCTGTGATGCTGTCTCCCATACACATGGGACCCGAAGAGGCCTCCACTACCCTGTCGGTATTGTCTGACCTCTTTACCAGGAAGCATGCACCAGTCACCTTTTCTCCCCGCAGCGCCCGGGGTGTCGGCTGTTCATCCAAAATGAACGACCGACCGTCCAGCAACCGGCATGAAACCCGTTTTATAATGTCTCTGATATTGAGGCCCACAGGATCGAACCCATATGTCCCCAGAAAAGACTGATTCGCCCGGAGAACATTCATGTCCGCGCCGTAGATGAGCACAGCATCGTTTTGAGCCGCAAAGACTGCCTCCAGCTCGGCAGCACGTCTTAAAAGCTCCTGCTCGATATGGGCACACTCAGCATGCATCCTTTCCAGTTCAGCAATTCTCTGGCGTGCTTCTGCAAGCTCCTTCAGGATTTGTACCTTTGATTTCTTTCCTTCAGACTTGTCCATGCAAACCACCACCTATTGTAATTATTCTTCATGATGTTCAAAGAGGATTCCCCATTATTCAGTCCCTTAAAAGCAATTAACACGACATCAAGCAAAACAGGACAATCAACATGAAACCTGGTAAAGAGATATTATAGTACGGCTTCAAGGGAATGGAATATGTGCAAAAGGATTTTATCTTGATTGTTACCCCATGATCTGGATTGCATGGTTATTGAATCCCCAGACCATACCCTCATCACCCTGGAAACAGTCGAATCATACGATAATGATCACCACAACTTTCAGTTCTGAATCTCTCCTGTATGCATATAACCAATCCGACAGGTTCTTTGCGCCTGGGAGGAATCAAGGGTGTTCGACTTAAAAAAACTACCTGCCTGATCAACAAAAACCTGTTTCAGCTTTTCCATAGATCTTGTCTGGATCTGCCTCACGCGTTCCCTGCTCACACCGAGTTGCATTCCAATCTCTTTGAGCTTTACAGGAGGATCTGAAAAATATCGCTGTTTGAGGACAGAGACCTCTCTTTGTGAAAGGAAGGTGAAACAGTGATGGAGCAGGGTTGAAATGTTATATGATGCCTCCTTGCCATTATAGAGTATCTCAGGGTCCATACCATCCGTAACAAAATCTATCCACCGATCCTTGTCATTATCATCCTTACCAAGATGTTCATCCAGTGAGAACAGATTCTTGGCATGGCTTAGACTTCCGGTATTCACCTTTGCGCTCTTGTACAGGAAGGCTTTGATGAAGGCCTCTATCCACCAGACTGCATAGTAGATAAATGGTATTCCGCGTTCAGGATCAAAACGGGTCAGTGCTTTTATCAGCCCAAGATTTCCTTCCTGAATAATCTCGAGACAATTATGACCGCAATAAAAATATTTCCTGCTCACCTTCACCACAAACTTCAAGTTTGATTGGAGTATCTGCTGCCCGGCTGTTTCATCTCCCTTATGATACCGTTTTGCCAGTTCATACTCCTTCTCATGGGTAAGGGGTGAGTATTGCTGTATCTGCCGGTAGTACTGAAGAAAATCTCCATAATCAAACAATTTTTCCATGAAAATCCCCTTCTCTTTTGTGTTGTAACATATTCAAATTATGAATAATTCAGCATATTTTCTCTTGATGTCCAGGGTATTCCTAAATTTGATCTGTCCCGACTCAAACATGTGGGCCACCCTTTCTGTTGCAGAATTGGTGTGACCATGATTATTCGGCCTTTGACCATCAACACCCAGGTCAGCCCTTGATTGATTGCCCTGCTCTAAATCAATGACTGTCATGAGATCGTAGAGGGTGGTGGTTATTGTTGAGGTCAATAAAGAGTTATGTGATCCTGATTCATTGAATGTATTCATTAGTAACCTCCCGCTGAATAAGATGAAAATCCTGACATCGTTTTCAATGACCCCACATGAGTATTTTTATCTCACAAACATAGCCATATACAATTGGTGTGCCACTGGTTGGTATTTTTTTTTAATGATTTGTATCAATAGGTTATAAGTGTTTATGCTCTGTTTGATTTTCTTTGTACTATCGATATCTGTCTTGCTCAACAGGACTAATCCATCTTCACAGGAATAGATCCTCCAGATGATCAAGATCAATCAGACCAAGATGTCATGGCGTTATTTAACCCGGATTTTGCTTTTGAAATACCCATCCTCGCTGCATACCATTCAGGTGGTCCTCAATATAAAACTCATAATGGCCATGGAATTGCTTTTAATAGGTCCGTTCAAATCGTTTATCTCGCAGCTTCCCGAACCGGAAAGATTAGCATCCATCAAAGGCTAAAGAGATAAAGGATTTGAACGGATCGGGTCTTTTGGGCTTCTTGAACTCAGAATCTGGGGTAATTGTATACAAGAGATAGACAGTGACCACACCATCTTAGAGATTCAAAATCCCAGGGTATGGTACTTCATGTGGTTAACTTTAACTATTGATATTAACTAATTGAAAAATAATCATCTGTTGATCCTTGCCCAGAGATTTTCTTAGATTATTAAAAGGCAGAGTTAATCATGATGAGGACATCAAGAGAGCATACATTTATTTTGTTTTCTGAAAATGGAGTTTAAAAACGTTTGTCCCAGGAGGCTCACATAACTCGGCAACGGAGGATTCAAGAACATGGTTAAGGCGATGGAGAAAGACATAGTTGGGATCCATGGCAAGAACGGAGAGCATTACTGTCTGGAGTGCGTACCCGATGATCTTTTCAGGGAGGTAACGCTCGATTCACTCATAACCAGAGGTGAGGTAGAGAAAAATGATGGGCGATATTTCTGTGATTCCTGCAAAAAGCAGATATACGCTCCGGCTCAAAAATAGCATCAACAACATCATCAGGTTCTGCACGCCTTTTTCCAAAGGAGGCACTATGAGTTATTCAAAGGGCATGATGACTCATAACAAGGTGCGTATCGGCTTTTCACAAAAGGTGCTGTATGGTTTTATTGCAGGGTTTCTTTCAACACTTGTCTTCCACCAGCTGACACTGGAGGTTCTCTGGATCGCTGGATTAGCTCCATTTGGACCGTTTTCAATGGCAGCGACCCAGCCGTTGGGGATACCGGCTGTCTTATCTCTGGCCTTCTGGGGTGGTATCTGGGGCATTCTCTTTGCACAACTTGAGGGAGGTTTTCCTAGGCGCGGGGGATATTGGGCAGTGACTTTTCTGTTTGGGGCAATCCTGCCTTCCCTTGTCGCCCTTTTGATAGTCTTACCACTCAAGGGCAAGCCCATGGGTGGCGGATGGCACGTATCTCTTCTCATAACAGCATTCTTGATTAATGGTGCATGGGGAATCGGTACCGCCGTGTTTCTTAAAAAGCTGTCCATTACTTTTAGTAAATAGAGTAAGGAATTAGAGGGTAGAACACTAAATTGATAGGGACATAGAGGTCGTCTCAGATCCTGAAAGGAGGCCTTCCATGAGGAGTATGTTGATAATCGGCATTTGTTGCGCCGCATCAATAGTCGCATTTGCATCTGTTTCTTCCGCCGCCATAAAAACTGAAGCCATCACTTACAAACATGGTGAAACCCGACTCATAGGCTACCTGGCATATGATGATTCATTGAAAGGCACAAGGCCTGCGGTCCTCCTTGTTCATGAGTGGTGGGGACTCAACGATTATATAAAAAGGCGGGCAGTGGAGGTGGCTTCCTTAGGTTACATCGCCTTTGCTGCCGATATCTACGGTGATGGTTTTTCCACAA
>CAYMDG010000020.1:4673-6501 GCA_964388905.1 uncultured Bacteriovoracaceae bacterium | reverse complement strand
TCCTTAGGTTACATCGCCTTTGCTGCCGATATCTACGGTGATGGTTTTTCCACAAAAGATCCTTCCAAGGCTGGTGCACTTGCAGGGAAATTCAGGGGCGGAGACCGCAAGCTACTGCGCGAGCGCGTTAATGCAGGGCTGCAGATTTTAATGAATCATGGCCTTACTGATAAAAGTAAGATTGCTGCAATCGGTTATTGCTTTGGAGGTACGACCGTACTTGAGCTTGCCAGGAGCGGTGCTGATATTGCGGGCGTAGTGAGCTTCCATGGGGGGCTTGATACCCCTAACCCTGATGATGCCGGGTATATAAGGGCCAAGGTGCTCGTACTCCACGGTGCTGATGATCCGAACGTCCCGGTTATGCAGGTAAACGCATTTCAGGATGAAATGCGTAAGGCAAAGGTTGACTGGCAGATGGTCAGCTACGGAGGAGCCGTCCACAGCTTCACCAACCCCGACTCAGGCTCCAACCCTTCCCGCGGAATTGCATATAACGAGAAGGCTGATAAACGTTCATGGGAACATCTGAAGGTGTTTTTCGCTGAGATATTTAAGTAGGCCTTCTTCCCATGGGTTCTCCAAGGCTTAGCTCACAGTGATATCGAGGCTGCCCTCCCAAAGGCCATGGAGGTTGCAGTGCTGTCTCGCCAGCAAGGTTACCTTCCCTGCAGGGGCCGCTTCCTTCGGGATGACAACACTAAAGGCTACCTTGGGCATCAAATACCCCATTGGCTGGAGGTCAATCCTCCCGGCAGGTTCGTTACCCAGACGAAGTTCGATAAATTCAATCCAATGGGTTGGGCCCATAGGGTGAAGGTTTTCACCCACAGCCACTTCAACGGTGAATGACTGGCCGGCCTTCACCGATGATGGGGCAGTAAGTACCGGGGCATGGCTTTTTTCAAGTCCTGATTTCATTGCAGGGTCTTTCGCCCGGTTGATCCCCTCAAAGAGTGACTGGTTCACCTGCACAGGGAAATAGCGCTCGGCTGCTGCTACTGTTTCGGCAAAGCCCACTACGACGGAACTGGCGACTACTGTTCTCAGAAACGTTCGTCTATCCATTTTATCCTCCATGAATGTTTATTAGTTTCAATCCGATCTGATATCTCCTTTGAAAAAGCTGATCAGATTGATTACCTTTCCTGCGTGGCTTTACATAATCAGATTTCTTTTTTAAGCAAGGGGGCATTAGATGAGACAGAACATACCATGTAACTATTAAAGATCAGACGTCTTTCATTGATGAAGAAAATAGCATCTAGGATATCAGGATAGATTTTCAGGACTACTTACTTATTTAAGTCGGATTTTATGTTTAAGAGGCATAAAAAACTTGATCTGTTTAAAACCCCTATCTCGCAGCCTGGAAAGACCGATAAAATTAGCGTTCCACAGAGGCTGCGTGACAGGGGTTTTGAACGGACTTATTTAAAAAAATTCCATCTCACTATGCATTTTATGCCTAAGGCCACCTGAAGCGCATAGAGTATTCATATACATTCAATTGTAAAATCAGGACCTAACCAAGCCAGTTACTAATCTATTAAGGCTGCTCCTTGACAGCAGGAATCCTCTTCTTAATAGAGTAATAGATATTACTGTAAAGAAAAATCACTTGCCTTTGGAGGCTGCATGACCTTGATGCCATATAATTTGATCTTCCTGGTGCCCTTGAGTGTGGTGATGGGTTACAGCCTGGGCGGAGCATTCAACTTTATAACACCCATCTTTGTTTTCGGCGTGATCCCTGTCTTGGACCTTCTCATCGGCAAATCAACAGAGAATCCCACCGATGTACAGGAAGCGCTTCTACTCGACAAGC
>CAYMDG010000020.1:0-4573 GCA_964388905.1 uncultured Bacteriovoracaceae bacterium | reverse complement strand
CTTCCTGCATGCCTGGAACTCAAGCAACTGGCTCACGAACCGATTTCTCTTCAACCTCCAGCGCCACTCGGACCACCATTACAAGCCCAACAGGCGCTATCAGATCCTGCGGCACTACGATGAGAGCCCCCAGCTCCCCACTGGTTATGCAGGCATGATCTTGCTGGCTGCATTGCCCCCGTTATGGCGCAAGGTAATGGATCATCGTGTGAGTGAATACCAGGTGAAGGTAAAAAAAGCTGCTTGAGCATCTCCGAGCAATATCCAGGTTCATCTGACCTCTTGTTGCCACTTCCTTCTTCCCTTTTCAATATTACTTATTCTCTAAGACTCTCATGAAAACGGACAGGGGGATCGCATGGCTCATGCAACCATACGGGATATCATGAAATCACAGAGGTCCTTTTTTGAATCGGACAGAACAAAGGACGTGTCATTTCGCATCGGACAGCTCAGAAAACTTCACCAAGTCATTCATGAAAATGAAACCATGCTGCTCGATGCATTTGCCGCAGACATGAGGAAACCAAGGCTCGAGGGGTATGCGAGCGAGATCGCAATGACATTGAACGAGATCAGCTATGCCATCAACAAGCTTGCTACCTGGACAAGACCTAAAATAGTTATAACGGCCAGGCCTATCCTGCCTTCGATCTGTTACCTAACCAGGGAACCCTTGGGTGTAGTGCTTATCCTTGCACCATGGAACTATCCCTTCCAACTGGCGTTAGGACCCCTCGTCGGGGCAATTGCCGCAGGGAATTGCGCGGTGGTGAAGCCTTCTGAGATTGCCCCGGCCACGAGCGATCTCATAGAAAGGATCTTCCGGAAAAACTTTGATCCAAGCTATATTTCCGTGGTCACAGGAGGACCCGATACGGCTCAGGCGCTCCTTGAGGAACGATTCGACCATATCTTCTATACCGGCAGCTCCCGTGTCGGAAGGATCGTCATGGAAGCGGCATCACACCATCTTACACCGGTAACCCTCGAGCTTGGAGGGAAATCGCCTTGCATCGTCGATGCCGATGTCAACCTCAAGTATGCCTCGCGCAGGATCGCGTGGGCAAAGTTCTTCAATGCCGGCCAGACCTGTGTGGCACCCGATTATCTCCTGGTGGATGAGCAAATTAAGCAGCTGTTCATCGAGGAGCTGAAGCGCCAAATCCATGGCTTCTTCGGCAAAGACCCTTCCCTGAGCCCGGACTATGCACGGATCATCAACAGTGCCCATTTCAAAAGGTTAAGCTCCTATCTGGAGCAAGGAACGATCGTTCTCGGGGGGCAGACCCAGCCGGAGGAGCTCTTTATCTCACCTACCATCATGGATCATGTCAATATGGATGCCCCCATCATGACCGAGGAGATTTTCGGCCCCATACTGCCAGTTGTCTCCTATGTCGATATCAAAGATGCCATTGCCTTTGTCAAAAGACGACCCAAACCGCTCTCGCTGTATGTCTTCTCGAGAGATAGAGAAAAACAGGACCAGGTCGTTTCCGGAACCTCATCCGGAGCAGTATGCATCAATGATGCGGTGGTACACTTCGTTTCGCACTACCTTCCCTTCGGCGGAATCGGCGACAGTGGCATGGGCGCTTACCATGGACGATGGAGTTTCGAGACCTTCAGCCATACAAAGAGCATAGTAAAAAACACTATGCTTTTTGATATACCGCTACGCTATGCCCCCTACCGTTTCAAGCTCTGGCTCGTGAAGAAATTATTCTAGGTGACTCACAGGGAATAAAAAAGAATGTCACCAAGACCCGAAGCTATCTTTTTTGTCATCCGTTCCAGCACAGAGGGGGACAAAATTCAGCTGCATTTAAGAGTCTGGCTTTCTTGCAATTTGTCATGCTGGGCATTATCATGATCATCAATATGTTCCCAGGCATCTGACAAGTTGATGGATGTATGCATTCCATGCCGGGATGATGAATTTTTAATGGGCTTCGATGCTTAAAAGATATTGGGGCATTCATTACAGCCCCTCAAACAAACTGGCCTGTTAGGCTGCACAGGAGCGGATATGTCAGGTAAACTACCCCCGGAAAAATTGCATTGTATCTGTGAACCCAGTATTTTCGGATGTGCGGACAGCAGGAATGCCGAGCCCCTGCAGACGATCCTCGGTCAGAAAAGGGCGCTGAAGGCGCTCAACTTCGGCCTGAGGATAAGAGACAAAGGATTCAACATCTATGTCTCAGGGTACGCAGGGTCCGGAAGAAAAACGGCTCTGAGAGGCTACTTGAAGGAACTCGCTAAGGATCAGCCCTCGCCACCTGACTGGTGCTATGTGAACAACTTCAAGGACGCCTACCGACCGAATACCATATCCATGCCAGCAGGCCTGGCTCACGAATTCAGCCGTGACGTGGATGGATTCGTAAAGGCCGCCCGCAAGGGTATCGTCAAGGCCTTTGAGAGCGAGGAATATGCAACACGGAGAAACCAGGCTGCAAAGAAATTCCAGGAACAGCGGGATGAACTCTTCAGCAAGGTCAATGAGGACGCACGGAAAAAGGGCCTTCTCATCCAGGCAACCCCTATGGGGCTTTTAGCATTTCCTGTGGTTGAAAACAGACCCATGACCGAAGAAGAGTTCCGTGCACTCGATAAGAAGACACAGGATGCATTCACCCGCAAGCAGGGAAAGCTCCAGGAACTGATCAAAAAGTCGGGCCGTCAGGTGTCTGCCCTCGAAAAAAAGGCGAATGAGATGATCGCCAAGCTCGACCGGGATATTGCCTCGTACACCCTTGAAAACCTGCTGGACGACCTGATGGAGAAATACCGCGATCAGGCAGGGATCATCGCTCATTTAAAGGCCATGCTTGAAGACATGGTCGAGAACCTATCCCTGTTCAGGAGTGATGAACAGAAAACCCAGGGACAGCCGGAGACGCCTTTTCCAATGGATGGTGAGCTGAGGTTCAGGAAGTACAAGGTCAACGTGCTTGTGGATAATTCCAAACTCAAAGGTGCCCCTATTGTGACAGAACTGAACCCAAGCTATAACAACCTTTTCGGCCGAATCGAGAAAGAGGCGCAGTTCGGTGCGCTCCTGACCGACTTTACCATGATCCGCTCAGGCTCATTGCACCAGGCAAACGGCGGTTACCTCATACTGCCGGTGGAGGACGTCCTCATGAATTACTTCTCCTGGGACGGGCTCAAGCGCGCCATACGCAACCGGGAGATCCGCATCGAGGAGGCCGGAGAGCGTATGGGGTTCATGACCACCAGGAGCCTCATGCCCGAGCCCATACCCTGGGACATCAAGGTCATCCTCATCGGAACGCCTTCCCTTTATTACCGGCTCTATGAGCTGGACCAGGATTTCCAGGACCTCTTCAAGGTAAAGGCCGATTTCGATACCGTCATGGAACGCACCGATGAGAACATGAAGAGCTATGCCTCGTTCCTGTGCAGCCTCTGCCAGGAAGAGAACCTGCTCCACTTCGACAAGGCCGCCATCGTCAAGGTGGTAGAACACAGCTGCAGGCTGGCATCCGACCAGGAGAAACTCTCCACCCGCTTCGGCGAGATCGCCAATGTGATCCGCGAAGCGAGTTTCTATGCATCCCAGGAGAATATGCCCCTGGTACAGGAAAGGCATGTGAAACAGGCTGTGGAAGAGCGCTTTCTCCGTTCGAATCTGCTCATGGAAAAGGCCAAGGAGATGATCTCTCAGGGCATGATAAAGATCGATGTGGAAGGTGAAAAGACAGGACAGGTGAACGGTCTATCCGTCATTGACCTCGGCGATATCATGTTCGGCAGGCCCAGCAGGATCACGGCAAGCATAGAGCCGGGCCACGACGGAATTATTGACATCGAGCGCGAGGCCAAGCTCGGGGGGCCCATTCATACCAAGGGTGTCATGATTCTTTCAGGTTATCTTGCCCATACCTATGCAGGGGGAAAACCCATCAGCCTGTCGGCCAGGCTCGTGTTCGAACAGAGTTATTCAGGAGTGGAAGGAGATTCCGCCTCCTCCACGGAACTCTATGCCCTCCTGTCCGCACTGTCGGGGAAACCCATAAGACAGGGTATTGCAGTGACCGGGTCGGTAAATCAGAAGGGCGAGATACAGGCTATAGGAGGGGTAAACGAGAAGATCGAAGGATTTTTCGAGGTATGCAAGGTCAAGGGCATCACGGGGAGACAGGGCGTGATAATCCCTGAAAGCAATGTCCGGAACCTCATGCTCAAGGATGAGATCATCGAAGCGGTAAAAACAAATAAATTCACCATATGGACCGCCACGAGCATCGATGAAGGTATTGAGATCCTCACGGGCATGAAAGCAGGAACGAGGCGCAAGGACGGCAGCTTCGAGAAGGGAACCATACATGATCTCGTTGACAGGGAACTTCGCAAACTGTCAGAAGCCTGGGTCAGCTTTACTGAGAACCAGTTCGCGAAAGGCATCATCATGAAAGGCCGGAAACCAAGGGAAAAAACGAATTAATAAATACCCTTTTTGTCTGCTTTCTGCATGTTATGGCATGAACGGATCCACATCACAACCGATCAGACAGGAGGATGACTCCATCAGCAGATGTGG
>CAYMDG010000019.1:18966-22557 GCA_964388905.1 uncultured Bacteriovoracaceae bacterium | reverse complement strand
TTTATAATCAGTATCCAGTTATCTTTAAGCTACACCTCATTGCCCGGCAGGGACAGGCTCGGTGGAGGCGGTGTTGCCACCCCGGTAGCTCACGAGTTTCTGGGTTATGCCGGCAGCCTTTATAGGTTCCATATATGAAAGGATGCTGCCTGCTATGTCGCCCTTCATACCGATAAATACCTGGACAGCTACCTCGGCCTCAATGTTGTTCATGAGGGTAGCTGCAGCATTTGGTTTCATGGAAGAATAGATCTTCACAAGTTGTTTGATCCGATCTCCGTTGATGACCTTATAGGCGTTGAGGTCGTTTTTAATAGAGGCTTCTATGACCTCGAGGCGCTTGATCTTCTCTTGCAACTGCTTCTCAAGCTCCTTGATCTCCATTTCACGGGTCTTGAGCCGCCCTTCCTTCTGCCGGATTATCTCCATCTGGTCAGAAGGGCTCAATGTCAAGGGCTGCATCGTCGGTTGCGTCTGCTCCTGTCTAGCGGACGCCTGGGTGTTACTCGTCGTGTTGCCGGCAGCCACGGGTGTGGATTGGAAAATCAGGTAGGCGGCTACAAAAACTATATTGATTAACACCAAACACAGCAGTATCTTTGCCTTCATCTCTCACCTCCATGACGTAAGACCGCTATCTCGTCGAGAAAGATCACGTCCTTTTTTCTGAGCGCTTCATCGAACCGCGCCTGATGGATCTCCTTAAGCCTTGAGATAGCCTTTGATGACCGTTTCGCTTTCAAGAGCTCTTCCCTTTTCACTTCCACCTGTTTCTCAGCGGTTTTAATATTCTCATCAATGCGTTCCAGCCCTTT
The DNA here is from genome assembly GCA_964388905.1 of uncultured Bacteriovoracaceae bacterium. Taxonomy (GTDB): domain Bacteria; phylum Desulfobacterota; class Desulfomonilia; order UBA1062; family UBA1062; genus MWEI01. Next base: position 21,742 of record CAYMDG010000019.1, on the reverse strand, counting down.
TTCCAGGTATGAGAGATAATCATAGTATATCTTGACCTCGGTGGAGCTTAATCCTTGCCTCATCCTTGTCATGAGCTCAGCCCTGAGGGTGTCTCTTCTCATCAAGACCTGATCTTTCATTGCCACAAGTTTTTTTACGTATCTCTGTGCCTGGGAGAATGCCTGTTGGGCAATATTCTCCTGGATCTTCCTCACGTTGAGCAATGTTGCGAATTTGTACTTGAAGGCCATTTAAGCATTTCCCGCATGCTTGGTGTCTATGATCGAACCCATCTGTGCCACAACCTGTTCAATAGCGGCCCTCTCATTGATGCCCTGTTTCAGAAAACTGTTGATGGAATCGACGTGGCGTATTGCATTGTCGATCTCAGGATTATTGCCTTTAACGTACGCCCCGATGTTGATAAGGTCGCGGGCCTCTTCATACACGGCGGTCATGGACTGGATAGACCGCGCCGCACTGAGGTGTTTTTCATCCACGATGTCGTTCATGACCCGACTCACGCTGCGCAGGATGTCCACGGCAGGGTAGTGCCCTCTGGCAGCCAGGTCACGGGAAAGCACTATGTGGCCATCCACGATGGAGCGGACAGTATCCGCCACAGGCTCGGTAAGGTCATCGCCCTCTACGAGCACGGTATATAACCCGGTAATGCTCCCTTTTGACGAGGTGTTTCCCGCCCGCTCCAGGAGTTTGGGCATCTTGGCGAAGCAGGATGGGGTATATCCCTTGGTCGTAGGGGGTTCTCCAACAGCCAGGCCGATCTCCCGCATGGACATGGCGAAGCGTGTAACGGAATCCATCATGAGGAGCACGTCCAAGCCCTGGTCTCTGAAATATTCAGCAATAGTTGTGGCGAGATACGCACCCCTGATACGGATAAGAGACGGCTGGTCCGAAATAGCGGTTACTACCACGGAGCGCTTGAGTCCTTCCTCGCCTAAATCTTTTTCCAGGAACTCATTTACCTCTCTGCCGCGTTCACCGATTAATGCAATCACGTTTACATCCGCCTTGGTGTGGCGTGCCATCATCCCAAGGAGAACGCTTTTCCCTACGCCCGATCCAGCCATGATTGCCATGCGCTGGCCTTTTCCCACGGTCAGAAGGCCATTGATAGACCTTATGCCAAGGTCGAGCGGTTCATCAATGCGCCGTTTCTTCAAGGGATTATAGGGTTTTCCGTACAGGGGCATCTCGGAATCGAGCATGAGTGGTCCCTTGCCGTCCAAGGGCTCTCCCATCCCGTCAAGGACACGCCCGAGCATGTCATTGCCGACCTTGACAATTGGCTGCGATTTTCTGGCAATGATCACGCTTCCCGGGCCGATACCACTGAGGTCACCCAGTGGCATCAAGAGAACACGCTTGTTCCTAAACCCTACAACCTCGGCCATGATGGAGCTCTTTCTTGCCTTGGAATAGATTTCGCACATGCCCCCCATGGAGCTTCCCGGGCCGTGACCTTCAACTACCAGGCCCACGATGTTTGTTACTTTGCCTCTGACCTGGATTGGGTCCATCTCATGTAAGGCCAGGATATGTCTTTTCAGGTTTGTCATTTCTCCAGAAGGACCTCATTCATGTGTTCAATCTGGGATCGTATGCTCGCGTCGATCTCACCATACTCCGTATCGATGATAATGCCACCCCGTTCAATGGTCGTGTCTTCAATAAAATGGATACTTCCATTGCCGGTGAGTTGTGTTGAGATGATGCGCTCAATCTCCCGGATATTTTCAAAGTCTGACGGATGAACCCTCAGACGGATCTCATCGGTTTCTGTAAGATAGTTGCATGCATGTCTGACCGTATCAAGGATTATATCAGGCGAGAGCTGGATCTCCCGGTGGATGACCTTCTCGGCGATGAGGACGAGTATTTCGAGGATCTGATCCTGGTGTTTTTCAATAATGAGATGTCTCATCCTTTTCAGCTCTTCGATGGTATGCGAGAGCGTCTGGATAAGGGGCTCAATCCTCTTGACCGCCATCATCTGTCCCTGGGTCTGACCCTGTTCAAGACCTTTGCGATAGGCCTCCATTTCGATGGCTTCTCTTTCGGCGCCGGCCTTTTTCAGGATAGCCTCTGCCTGGGACTGGATATCCCTTAGATTACCCTTGTCTTGCATCTCCTTGACGCAATAGGGGGTGACCGTACAGTCCTTCTGGTCATTATCACGTATGATTCTAGACGAGGACATCCTCTCCACCCTTTCCGCCTATTACGATCTTGTTTGCAGCCTCCAGCTTTCTGGCTACACGCACAATATTCTGCTGGGCGGTTTCCACGTCCGAGAGCTTCACCGGGCCCATGGTCTCCATATCCTCCATGAGCATCTCGGATGCCCTGGACGACATGTTCTTGAGTATATGACCCTTGAGTGTCTCGCTTGAAGTCTTCAGTGCCAGCGAAAGATCCTCGTTCGTGATCTCCTTGAGTATCGTCTGGATGCCGCGGTTATCGATGTTGATGAGGTCTTCGAAGACGAACATCTTCTGGCGGATGTTTTCGGCCAGGTCGGCATCGATCTCTTCAAGGGATCCGAATATATTGTTCTCGGTATTGTGGTCGAGCTGGTTCATGATCTCTGCCACGGTCTCGATGCCGCCGAGCTTCTTGCTTTCCACGCTCCCCATTGCCTCGATCTCTTTTTTGAGCACGTCATCCACGTCTTCAATGACCCCGGAAGGCACCATGCCTAAGTTGGCGATGCGGAAGATGATCTCAGGCTGGAGTTTTTCAGGCAGTTCCTTGATGATCTGGGCGACCTTT
>CAYMDG010000019.1:14538-18866 GCA_964388905.1 uncultured Bacteriovoracaceae bacterium | reverse complement strand
TTTTTGAGCTTGCCCATTACGCGCTCTCCTGCAGCCAGGACTTCACTACCGCCGTAGCGGTGTTCATGTCATTCTTTAAGATGTTCTCGATGGCCTTACGTTTGCCTTGGACTGCCCGTTTCATTTCCTCGCTCTTAGGGGCAACCTCGAGCTGCGGCAGATCTTCATTATTCTCGAGTAGACCCTGCTCCTCCATGGAAATACCCCTTTCGTGTGCATGGATCCGCTCAACCACCCTGACGGATTTGGTGAGCCACTTGAGCATCGGTCGTACTATGAAGAGCAGTACAAGTATAACAATAACAAGGAATATCACAGGTTTGATGAAAGAAAGGATGAATTCTTTTTTCTTTTCCTTGTCTGATAAGGCACTCAGGTCCGTGTCTTCCTGGGCAAAAGGCATGCAGGACACCGAAATCAGATCTTCCCGGTCCGCATTGAATCCAACGGCATGCCTTACGGCGTTCTCAATATCTTTCAGTTCCGAGGCCTGTCTGGGTACGAAAAGCTTGTTCCCTGTCTTGTCGGCTTTATATGTTCCGTCAACCACAACCGACACTGTCAATCGTTTGACATCACCCGGAGACAATACACGTTCAGTCTGGTTTCTGCCGATCTCATAATTGCGGACTACACTTTCTCCACCTGCTGTACCGTTCGGCGGGATCGCGTCTGGGCCACCCTTTCCTGTAGGCAGGTTGGAAGGCGTTCCGGCAGCGCCTTTTGCATTCTTGTCAGCGCCGGCATACTGGTTCTTGACCTCTTCAGATCGGACAACATGGACCTCGGGGTCGTATGTGTCCTGGACGTTCTTCACCATGTCCATGTTTACATCCGCGCTTACCTTTACTATAGCAGCCTGCGGCCCTACGATTTTTTCAAGGAGGCCCTGCGCCCTTTCCTGGAGCTGGTTTTCAATGGCCCGTTTGTATTCAAGCCGATCACCGGCAAGGGCCACTGAATCGGAGTCCTTCTTTCCCTCATAGAGGATCTTGCCCTTGATGTCTACGATACTGATATTCTCGGCGCTCAGACCCCGTACGCTCTTTTCCACGAGATACACGATCCCCTGGACCTGGGAGGGGCTCATCTGCATACCGGGCTTGGTCTTGATGACTATGGAGGCCTTTGCCGGCTTCTCGTCCTCGATGAAGACGCTTTCTTTGGGCATGGCTATATGGACACGCGCAAAGGACACTTCTTCAAGCGCCATGATGGTATTGACCAGTTCGTTCTGCAGAGCCCTTTGATAATTGATCTTCTGGACGAACTCCGACTGGGAGAAGTCCGTTTCATCGAAGAGCGCAAATCCTTTGCCCACACCGCCCTTGGGCAGCCCCTTGGCTGCAAGTGCAAGGCGTGTTTCGTAGACTTTGGCCTCAGGTATCATGATGGAAGTGCCGCCCTTGGCCAGCTGATAGGGTATACGGCTCTCCTTCAGATCCTGGACGATCAGCGAGGCATCCTGTTCGGCCAGGTCGGTGAAGAGGTACTGATACTTGGGGGCTGTAGCCCACATGAGGCTTACCACAATAACCGCCACGGCCAGGCCGCTCACGGCCAGGAGACCGAACCTCTGGCCCATGCTCATGGCGCCGAATTTTGCAGGAAGCTGTTTAATGAAGTCTATCATGGTTATCTCAACCTATTGAGCTCGTTATAGCCCTCAATGATTTTATTGGTCATCTTAACAAGGAGCCTCAAAGATATGTCTGCCTTCTGCATGGCAATCATGGCCTCATGGATATTGGCAGACTTGCCGGAAGAGAGGTCCAGCGCCGCCTTTTCGGATTCCTTTGCGAGTTTATTCGTGGAATCGATAGTCTCCTTGAGGGTATCAACGAAATCAAGGCCTTTCGCCGTTGTTTTTCCCTGAGACGGAAGGGTGCCTGTTATGGTGAAACCTGGATTTTCGATACGCATCATTACCTCCCGCCGATATTCAGCGCTTTGAGCGCCATATCCTTCTGTGCCTTCACGGCAATGGTGTTGGCTTCAAAGGCCCTGGTGGCATTCATCATGTTCACCATTTCTTCCATGAGGTTCACATTGGGCATGGTAACATAGCCCTTATCGTCTGCATCCGGATTTCCCGGGTCATAGAGGCGTTCGCCAGGGGTGGGGTTGGTCTGGATAGCCTCTACTTCAACGCTTGTAAGCTGGCCTTCGAAGGAGTTTGACCTGAGGATAACGTCCCTTCGTTTGTAGGGACCTCCTTCATCGGTACGGGTGGTGTGGGCGTTGGCTATGTTGCTGGAAATGACGTTCATCCTGGTACGCTGTGCCCGCAGGCCGCTCGCACTAATGTCCATGGCTGTGAATAGGTCCATTACGAGATGCCTCCTATGGTGGTTTTGAGCTGATCGAGCTTGGCAGAGATGATATCTGCCGATGCGGTATAGAGGAGCTGGTTCTGGTTGAGCTTCATCATTTCCCGGTCGATATCCACGGTGTTGGAGTCGTTGCCGATCCTTGAGAACGGATCATCCACGGTACGGTAAAGGCCTTCTGAGGGTGATTTTTTCAGGTGCTGCTGGCTCGTGGTAGCGAGTTTTAACCTGGAATCCAGTTCACTCTCAAAGAGGGTTTCCTTGGCCTTGTAGCCCGGTGTGTCCACATTGGCTATGTTGCCGGATATGACTTCCTGACGATAGGTGCGGTAATTCATGTGTTCTGCAACTTGCGAAATGATCTTTCCGAAGATATCGCCCATATGAATTCTCCTTGGGCTCTATGAAGCAATTGTCATACCAATGGGGCCAAGGCTCATGTTTCCAGGGATTCTTCAGGGCCCAGGCCCCCGGACTTTGCCGGTTCATCGTCAGAATTTTGACCACCGTTGGTATATTCATGCAGCTTGTTCCGCAAGGTCCGGATGCTGATGCCCAGCAGTGTTGCCGCCTTGGTTCTGTTGCCGTCAACCTTTTTTAATGTTGAGAAGATAAGGTTCTTTTCCATGTCGTGGATCGTTATACCCAGGGCAGGCATGGATGCCGATACTGAGTGTCCGTCACCACTTAGTGCTAAATGTTCTGCAGATATCATATTCCCTTCAGTAAGGATCATGGCGCGTTCCACAACGTTTTCAAGCTCGCGCACATTGCCGGGCCAGGGGTATTTCAACAGGGCATCTTTTGCCTCTTTACTGAGCACTTTTTCCTGAATGTCTTCCCGGGAGGCTATCGCCTTGATGAAGTGGGTGGCTAAAGGGACGATGTCTTCATTACGCTGTCTCAGGGGAGGGATCTTAATGGTGATCACGTTCAACCGGAAGAAGAGGTCGTGCCTGAATCTCCCGGCATTGATCTCTTCTTCGATATCCCTGTTGGTGGTGGAGATAACACGGAAGTCCACTTTGATGGGGGCCTTTCCGCCTACACGGTCTATCTGCCTTTCCTGCAGGACCCGCAGGAGCTTTGCCTGCAAGGCCGGGGTGATCTCGGTTACCTCGTCCAGCAGAATTGTACCGCAATCCGCCTGTTCGAACCTGCCGATCCGGGTGGTGTAAGCCCCGGTGAATGCGCCTTTCTCATAGCCGAAGAGTTCACTTTCAAGCAGTGTATCAGGGATGGCTGCAAGGTTAATACCCACATAAGGGCCGCTTTTCCGTTTGCTCAAGGCATGGATGTTCCTGGCAATTACTTCCTTTCCCGTACCAGACTCTCCCTGGATAAAGATCGAGGCTTGAGTGGGAGCAACCTTCCGGATGATCTCCACGATTCCCCTCATGGAAGGATCGGCAACAATAAACGATGTGTCCGGATTGTTGGATTTCTGGCCTTTGGGGGTCTTCAGTGCATCGAGGACGCTCACCATTTCATCTGCCCTGAAGGGTTTCTTTAAAAAGTATGAGGCCCCTGCTTTCAGGCATGCGGAGCCGTCTTTCATGCCGATTGCCACAATTTCTATGGAATCGTATACCTGTTTCGTGCCTTCGATAACGTCGACAAATTCATCCGAAATGATAGCCATACTGTGATTTTTAGGATCGATCATCTCCAGAAACTTATCTTTGTCCGTGTAGGGGAATGGGGATTCACCCTGCTCGGCAATTAGCTCTGCAAGGATGTTCACCGTCTCCTTGTCACAATCCAAGATGGCGATTCCCATGGCCCTATTGTCCCCCCATCCGGGTTTTTTCCGCATTGAACCTTGCAATATCTTTTTGCAGGTCCATGTCGTTTGAAGCTAGGCGTGCTGCGGACAACAGGAGAGGGTCCTTGGTAAGACGGATGACATTTGTGAGAAGGTTCTTCGCGGTAGTCCGATCTCCAAGGGTATATGCGATTTGTGAAAGGTGATACATGGCCCAGTAGGCATGTGATGAT
>CAYMDG010000019.1:8005-14438 GCA_964388905.1 uncultured Bacteriovoracaceae bacterium | reverse complement strand
GGGCTGTCGCTGTTTGCCGAGGCCTCAAGGTAGGGTAATGACTCCTTGAGGCTGCCCAGCATATAGAGCACCTCGCCACGACGGTCTCTGATAATCCCGATGTCTTTGCCCGTTGGATAGTTAGTGAGGTACAGTGTATTCCAGATCAGGGCCTCCTGATACCTGCCCTGTTTGATATTGATTGCGAATAGAAGATAGAGCGCCTGCTCTTTATACGGGGATTCCTCTCTGGTAGATTTTTCGAGCACTGCCCTGGCATTGTCTGAATGGCCAAGACGATTCAGTGCGTCTCCTATGATGAAAAGTGTGGCGCTGTCTGAAAGCTCCTTGATGAAGTTTTTCTGGTATCGGGTATAAATTTCATAGATCTGATCATTCTTTGAGTCCCGATGCAGGACCCGGACCCTTTCGATAATACTCCTTAATGCCTCCACCTGTGCATAATGATGGATCGTATCGATCTTCTTCGTGTTCAGCCATACCTCAAGGTAGGTATCAAGGGCCTTATCCGACTGGCCGTGCTTTGCATAGGCCTGGGCTATTCGGACCTTCACCAGTGAGGACAGGGATTTGTCTTTATATTCTTCCATGGTTTTCAGCGTTTCATAGATGTCCATAACCTCCATGAATGCCCTGTCGGACAATTTGCCGTGTTCGTCCGTGTTCTTCTCTATGATGATCCGTGCCGACTTGAGCTTGGCTATTACAAGGTTTTCACCCGTTGATGTCAGGCTTTCCACCTGGTTGAAGGCTACCAGTGCCTTATCTTTTTCGCCTATCTGATAAAGACAGTCGCCCAGCATGAGGAGGTACTTCTGTTTGCCTGACGGATCACCAAGGTTGAATGCCTGGATAATGTAGTCCTTTGCCTGTGCGAAGTCGTTCATCTTGAATGCAGCCTCGCCCACATGAGCATACAATCCCGGGAACTGTCTGATGAGTGCAGGGTCTGCAGCAAGGGCTTCTTGGTAGATTGCAAATGCCTTTGAATAATCATTTAATCCGAGATAGGTTTCTGCCGTCACGGCTAGGAATGTTGCTTTCAGCCCTGCAGGAACTCCGGACTGGCCAAGTTCTTTTATCAGTCGTTTATTGGCGGCATAAGCGTCCTGATAAGAACCATTATGGTTTAATATATCTATTTCCCTGATGCCGGCCTCTGTCTTGATATCATCCCATGCAGACTTCTTCAGTGACTTCACCAGCTCAAGGGCTTGATTGGAAAGGCCTGAGTTTATAAGCATGGAGCAGTATTCGAGCATAATCCTTTCGCGGTCCAAGCCCTCCGGCAGCTTATCAATGGCGGCATTCATCATGGTAAGAGCCCTGGTGGAGCTGCTCAGAGTCTGGTATGGAAATGCCAGTGCCCAGTATGAGCGGGCAAGGAGTATCTTCTCCTTGGCATCAAGTAGTTGAACCATAGGCTCCAATACCGTGATCACGCCGGCTATATTGCCTGCGCTGAACAGGTTTTTTGCGCTCAGGTATCTGGTCTCGGGAGACGACGTATTTGTGGCTCTGATCTCAAAGATGATACGGCTTTTCTCTTTGTCGGTGAGTGTTTTCATGAGGGTATACTGCTCAGTGATATTTAATGTGAGCAAGGTGCCGGAGAGCATCTTCATGACACTGCCGAATTTCAGCTGCGGTATAGGTGCGAGAAGTTTCTCCATGGTGTCGCAGGGGAAATCTGTTGGAAAATGGATGTAAATCCTTCCGGACTTGGTGGTTCGGACCTCAGGGAGCATGTCCGGTTCGATGCTCATGGATACACTCAAGAGAACCTTGCCGGGTATAACCTCGATGCGTTTGATTGGGCAAAGGGCCTTTTGCTCTTTTTTGGCAGTAAGATCGATAACCACGGAAGGTGGACTCTGTCTGGTAGAGACTTGGTAGGTATACGGGGTTTTTATGGTGATGGTCGCCTTTGTACCGTCAAAGGTTAGCCCTTTGATCATAAACTGATCCTGGAAGGCTTGTGGATCAGCAACAGTGTGGGGAAAATTGACGATCAGTGTCTGGTTTTGTTCAGATACATCAGGGGCAATGGCCACCATATCAATCAGGTTGAAGATGATCCTGGTGACATTCTCCGAGCCCCCCACATATATACCTGCTGCGCACGCTGGCCCTGCATGCGCGGCTGATAGGCATGCGATCACCAAGACACGGAATATGACCGTCTTCAGGATACTTTTTATAGGGCTCTTGTTCTTCACCACGGCATGAAAATACAACTTTCGTGCCATATTCATCCCGGATTGCGTTTAGCCCAGATCTTGCGGCTAAGATGCGTAAACTTGATCCGTTCAAAACCTCAATCTTGCAGCCTTGAAGGACCGGGAAAATTATCATTCCACAAAGGCTGCAAGATTGAGGTTTTGAACGGACCTATTTTTAAAAAAACAATTCCATGGTCATTCTAAGTTTTATGCTCAGGGCTTACCAAAAGTGCATGGAGTATGTGTGGGTGTACATTCATTTGCAAAATCTGAGTTCATGCAGGGTACGAACCCCAGTGCAGGAAATTAAGACATATTTGATTCTGATGGTTTCTGGAGTTTCTGTTTCTTGATCTTTTCCACCAGTGTTGTCCTGTTCACATGGAGGAGTTTGGCTGCACGGTTTTTAACCCAATTACTTTTATTGAGGGCCTGGACGATGATGCTTCTCTCGAATTCATTGACTGCGGAAGAAAGGTCGATGCCCGTCTCGGGCAGATCGAACTGGGGGGTGGCCGATGCTTCCAGTGCGGCCCCGGTGAGTACTTTCTCCGGCAGGTCTGCAATATCAATAATGGGAGAATCGCTTAAAACAAACATACGTTCAACCAGGTTTTCCAGCTCGCGTACATTGCCGGGCCAGCGATAGCGCATGAGTACGGGTATCGTCTTCTTGCCGAACTCTACCTTTTTGGGCGACTTGCCGCTTGAAAATTTATCAAGGAAGTGTTTGATGAGCAGCGGGATGTCATCGGTCCTTTCCCTCAGAGGGGGGAGTTGGACAGGTATGACATTGAGCCGGTAGTAGAGGTCTTCCCGAAATCTGCCTTGCCCAACTTCTTCTTCGAGGTTCTTGTTCGTTGCAGCGATGATCCGTACATCAACCCTGATGGTCTTTACTCCGCCGACGCGTTCGAACTCGCGCTCCTGGATGACTCTGAGCAGCTTTACCTGGAGGTTCGGGCTCATCTCTGATATTTCATCCAGGAATATACTGCCTCCGCAGGCAAGTTCGAACCTGCCGATCCTTGTCCTGAATGCGCCGGTGAAGGCACCCTTTTCATGTCCGAAGAGTTCGCTCTCAAGCAGCTCTTCAGGAATGGCTCCGCAGTTCACTGGGACAAATGCATTGGTGGATCTCATGGAATTATAATGCAGTGCCCTTGCAACAAGCTCTTTGCCTGTACCCGATTCCCCAAGTATCAGGACCGTGGAGTCTGTGGAGGCGACCTTGTCGATGAGGCTGAAGACCTTCTGCATCTTGTCGGAAGTCCCCACAATGTTCTCGAACTTGTAACGGGCCTTGAGCTGCTGTTTCAGATAGGTGTTCTCTTCCTGCAAAGCCAGGTGGTCCAGCGCCTTTTTGACTACCACCTTTATCTCTTCAGCCTTGAAGGGTTTGGTGATGTAGTCAAAGGCCCCGAGCTTCATGGCATCGACTGCCGTTTTTACCGAGGCATAGCCCGTATACAGAATGCCGATGGTATTCAGAGAGTTGTCTATGAGGTATTTAATTACACCGAGCCCGTCAATATCAGGCATCTGGAGATCAGTGAGCACCACCTGGAACGCATCCTGTGTAAGCTTGTTGATGGCGTCATTGCCGCTGACGGCTGTAGTGATGGCGTATCCCTCATCGGAGAGGATCTCGGAAAGGTACTCTCGATTCTGGATCTCATCGTCTACAATGAGTATAGATTGATTACCCATAAATTTGTAGGGTACCTATACCATACAAAATCATATGCGTCAATATATAGACGCTCTCAAATACAAAAAAGATAGAGGCTGAGCTTTTGGATGGTTATCAGGCCTTGCCGTTGACCTGATCTCTCATGTCCTTCCCGGATTTGAAGAAGGGCAGGGTCTTTGTCTTTACCTGGATTTTCTCCCCACTCTTTGGATTCCTCCCGATATAAGGTTTGTAATCCCTCATGACAAAGCTTCCGAACCCACGGATCTCGACCCGACGCTTGCCTTTCATGGCAAAAATCATGGAGTTGAGGATGGAGTTCACCAGGGCCTCTGCCTTTTTCGGGTGGAGAGCCATGCGCATGGAAAGTTCTTCAATCAGTTCCGATTTGTTCATGTATCTCCTCCTACGTTTATATAATTATTCATAGATTATAAAGACCTCCATGCACATGTCAAGGTTTTTTATGTTTTTTTAGTATCTTATAGAGTGCTCCCTCTTCCGATTGGCTCATTTGGCGGATCTGGCCGGGAGACATCCCCTTGAGCAGTATCGGACCAATGCTGATCCTTTTGATGGATTCAACCCGTAGCCCCACTTGTGCGGCCATACGTTTGATCTGGTTTTTCAGCCCCTGAACAAGGGTGATTCTCAGTGCGGATCCCTCAGAACGGGCATATTCCTCTGTCACCTTTGCCGGCAGCGTCTTTCTGCCATCGAGAAAAATGCCTGATTCCATTTGCTTCATAGCCTCAGGGGAGGCCTTGGGTGTAACGTTGACCAGATAGACCTTTGGAATATGGAAAGATGGGTGATGCAGAGAATGTGACAAATCTCCGTCATTCGTTAAAATGAGGAGTCCTTCCGCGTCAAAATCCAATCTACCCACCGGGAATACCCCCTGCAGTTGTTCGGGGATGAGATCCTTGATACATGGCCTCCCATGAGGATCGTTCATGGTGGTTAAAACAAACTTGGGCTTATACATGGCGACCAGGAGTGTATTCTGGCGGGTAACGCACTTGCCGTCAAGGGTCACTGCATCCTTATCAGGGTCCAGTGTGTCCCCTAAGACAGCCTCTTTGTCGTTGATCTTCACACGACCTTGAGTAATAAGATCGTCGGCCTTTCTCCGTGAGATTGCACCTGTCGAGGCGATATATCTGTTGATTCGCACCTTGGTCATAAGGTCTTTACTATACCGTAAAAGACCTCATCCGGGGAGGTGTCTCTTACAAAGTCGAGTGTATGTTGGTTTTACATGCCTCGCAGTCCTCATTGCAGTAAGGCTCGCTGTCGTTGTAGATGACCAGACCTACATCATCTCTCATTCCGAAGCGATCTGTGCACGTGGGGCAGAACAGCCGGCCGATACTGTCAATATATCCAACCACGGGCTTATTCATATCGGGTTCGTATGCCGTGTCTGCCTTGAATGAGCTTATAAGGCCGAAAGCACCGCAGCGAGGGCACTGAAATCCAAGATCCGCTTCCCAGAACGTGGTTGGACATTTTCTGTTGGCGCAGTAGTATTGTGAAACCCTGCTCCTGTTTTTCTCCAATAGTGACTTTATGGTGTCGGTATAGATATTGTCGTCCACAGATGTTTGTCTGGTGAGTGCCTTCCTGGATGAGTCGGTCATATCTTCACGGGACGATCCTTTTTCGTTTTCTTTTCTTGCCAAGGTCAGCTCCGTATCCTTTTTCATATAATCTCTCCTTTGTGAATGCCATCAGTTGCGAGCATGAAGTTAAGCCCTGATACCTGAGTAGGGACAAGCACATCCTATTTCAATACAGCTGATGGATTAATATTATGGGCAAGGCACTCCTTGGCTAGAATCGGCAAGGTATCCGTGGGCCCAGGCCCAGACCTTCATGGGTGATTTCTGTTCCATAGACGATAACTTCTACACCTTTGCTGCGGGCCATATGGAGCCCTTGGGCATATGTCGGATCAATATGGTCCGCAGGTGTGAAGAAATGTGCGTCCGTTCTTTGCACCAGAAAGAACATGACGCTCCGGTAGCCTATTTCCAGTGATCTTTGCAATTCATTGAGATGCTTAAGACCACGGGTTGTCACAGCATCAGGAAACATGACGAGGCCATCAATTGCGTATGTAGCGCTTTTCACCTCCACCAGTGTCGATCTTTCGTGATCTCTTTCAAGGAGCAGGTCGATACGCGAGTGTACGCCGATCCTAACCTCGGACCTGATGGAAGAGTAATCCGAAAGCTCTGGTATAAGACCGCGCACTATGGCTGCCTTTGCTGCCTGGTTGGCGCGCAGGGTATTGACCACTACCAGTGAGCCCGGCATATGGATGATCTCCCAGGTATAGGGAAATTTCCGGTTTTTATTATCAGACTGCGAGAGGAATACGGTCCTGCCGGGTTCTGAGCAGCCGAGCATGCGGCCTGAATTGGGGCAGTGGACAGTTACGATGCGGCCGTCTTCAAGCTCCACATCAGCCATGAAGCGCTTGTAGCGCCTGATAAGGGTGCCTTTTGTGAGT
>CAYMDG010000019.1:3170-7905 GCA_964388905.1 uncultured Bacteriovoracaceae bacterium | reverse complement strand
AATATGATGTGGGTCTCACTGGCAGGCCCCTTGTCAAATATAGCGTTGGCTGTAGTAACTGCATTTGTTTTCAAACAGTTTGGCGGTATTCTTTCGCAGACTATTTTCTACCCGCTGGCCATAATGGCCCAATATATGATTATGATCAATGTGGGGCTTGCCGTCTTCAATCTCATTCCCATCCATCCGCTGGATGGGAGCCACATCTTGGAGGGGCTTCTTCCCTTGAAGGCTGCTTACGCTTATTCAAAACTTCAGCCTTACGGCTTCATGATCCTGCTCCTCCTCATATTCACCCATATAGTAGACATTGTGATCTTTCCGATCATCAGTGTTATTTTGAATATCCTCATGAAATAAAAAGGAATATTATGGATAAAAAGCGCATCGTATCCGGCATCAGGCCCACAGGCGACCTCCACCTGGGGCACTATCTCGGGGTACTCAAAAACTGGGTGAGCCTTCAGGATGAATACCAATGTTTTTATTTTATTGCCGATTGGCACGCGCTGACCAGTGAGTATAAAGACCCCTCCATCATCGCTCAAAGCGCCCGGGACATGGTAACTATCTGGCTGAGCGTAGGCCTGGATCCTGGAAAATCGGTGATATTCCGCCAGTCGGACATCAAGTCCCATGCCGAGCTGTTCCTGCTCCTCACCATGATCACCCCCCTTTCCTGGCTCGAGAGGAATCCCACCTATAAAGAGATGAAAGAGGAACTCAAGGAGAAGGATCTTAGCACGTTCGGTTTTCTGGGATACCCGGTGCTCCAGGCAGCGGATATCGTGATCTATCATGCCGACAGAGTCCCCATAGGCGCCGACCAGCTCCCTCACCTGGAGCTGACCCGCGAGATCGTGCGGAGATTCAATTATCTCTATGGGGCCGAGATCCTGACAGAGCCCAAGGAGATCCTCACCGAGGCGCCCAGGGTCCCGGGGCTCGATGGAAGGAAGATGTCAAAGTCATACGGCAATGCCATTTTTATCGATGAAACTGAGGAGTCCCTTAAGCCCAAGGTGATGCAGATGCTTACAGACGTCAAGCGCATGAGGAAGACCGACCCCGGTGAGCCCAAGGATTGCAACCTGTATCCATTCCATGACTTTTTCACGGATGAGGCCGCCAGAGATGAGATCCGCTCAGGCTGCAGGAGCGCCAAGCTGGGGTGTGTGGACTGCAAGCGCATACTTATTACCAACCTGATAAAAGAGTTCAAGCCCATATGGGATAAGATTGAATATTACCGTGGCCATGAGGCCCTGGTGGATGATATCCTGAAGGCGGGATGCGATAGAGCCACACGCGAGTCGGCGCTCACCATTGCACGGGTGAGGGAGGCCATGAAGCTCTAAGGGCATAAGGGGTTGGAATGGAACAAACCATAAGTGCACCTGCTACAGGCAACGAGTTCGTGCTGCACCTGCCCATGTTCGAGGGACCGCTCGACCTGCTTCTGTATCTTATAGAGAAGAATCGCTTTACCCTGTCCGACCTGGAAATCTGCCCCATTATTGACCAGTATCTGGCTTATATCGAAAGGATAAGGTCCCTTGACATATCGCTGGCCGGTGAGTTCCTTGACATGGCATCATACCTTATCTGGCTGAAGTCACGCCTGTTGCTGCCCCTGGAGGCGATTTACAAAGATGAAGAGGGCAAGAACCCGGCCGACGAGCTCAGGGAGATGCTGCTCGCCTACCAGTCTCTCAAGGGTGCTTCCCGCGAGCTCGGCATGAGGCCCATGCTCTACTGGGATACCTTTCCCAAGGGGACTATAGCCGACGAGAGAGATGTCTCAAGGACTTCTCTCGGCCCCTTGATGGAGGCAATTGCCGCCATCCGTTCCCGCACCAAGCAGCTCATCATGAATGTCATGCCCATGCGGTTTTCCATTCAGGATATCATGGCCCGCATTGCCTCTCTCTTTTCTTCAAAAAATAAGATTGCCCTGCATGAGGCAGCCCCCACCGGCGAAAAAACCGAGATCATCGGTGCGTTCATGGCAGCCCTGGAGATGTCGAAACTGAGCATAGTCAGACTCATTCAGAAAGGCCTGTTCTCAACCATTTATCTGGTCAAGAGGCAAGAGAGGGATTGAGACAAGGGGGGGATATCGGTGAAGCATGGAGGGGAAGTTTAAAAATGGGGAATCGGGAGATCATTGAAGCGCTCATTTTTTCATCCGGCAGGGCGCTTTCAATCAAGGAAATCTTGAAGATCCTGCCCGGATTGTCCCCCCAAGAGATCGAGGTATATATAGTTGATTTAAATGGCATCTATGAGACCTCCAACCGGAGTTTCAGGATAAACCTTGTTGCAACCGGATACATGTTTGTGACCTTGCCCGAGCATGCATCCTTCATACGGCAGCTCGTGACCCCGGTGAAGCTCACAGGCGCCTCGCTCGAGGTGCTTGCCGTTATTGCCTATAAAGGGCCATGTTCAAAGCAGACCATCGATGGCATAAGGGGTGTGGATTCAACGTCGAGCCTCAAACAGCTTCTCAAGCACCAGCTCATCGACATCAAGTCGGGCAAACCCATGATGTACTACATTACGGACAAGTTCCTGGAGGTCTTCGGGCTTTCCTCTTTATCGGAATTGCCGGACATTACACAGTTCGAAGAGGTCTTTGGGGGAGTTTGAATCCTTACGCCTCTACTGGCTTTTGTACATTGAGGAAGAGATTTACTCCCTCCGGTTCCTTCTCTACGGTTATAACAGGATTCCCCGGCAGATCATCTGCAAGGCCTTTGAGTTCAAATTCGCCCCGATGGATAAGGAACCACTCTGCCCCGAATTCCATGATGAACCTCTGGGGATTGTACAGTCCGAAGTTCCCGACCACCAGGAGACCCCCAGGCTTGAGGGAGCTGTAGAGCTTGTGGATGAGCCTGTTGGAGGCCCTGTCGGAAAGGTAGTCGAACAGCCCTGCAGTATAGACAAAATCAAGGCCGGCATAGAGATCTCTTCCGGTGCCCTTTTCAACGATGAGCCTCTTGATATTATCCTGCTCGAAGCGTACGCTGATATGTGGATTGCCCTTGACCAGCGGCGTGATCCGGGCCTTGGCGTCTTCCAGTGCCAGGGTGTCCTGGTCCATGGCGATATATTCGATGGTAAAGGGAAAGGTCTTTCCTTCCAAGTCCTTAAGCATGTCGGCAAATTCAAGGGCCGGCCCGCAGGCAACACTCATAATCTTGAGATTGCTATCCGATGTGTTGTTCGCTACAAGGTTTATGAGCTTCTTGCATAGATATGACCTGCGGTTCCTCACGGCCCGCGATGCGGTGCCTTCGCAGTCGACCTTGTTCAGCACCTGCGAGAACAGGTCGTCTCCTTCGAAGGTGTTGCGGTAGATGATATTCATCATCTCATAATCACCCGAGTATCCCAAAGGCTTGGTAATGCTCCGGTTGAACAGCCTGGATTTTAACAGGTATGAATGCAGGCGTTTCTGGAAAAACTCCCGGTGGATATAATGCTGCTTCGGGTCGGTGAAACGGCTTATGATCCTGGTAAAATGATCATAGTAGCGATTCAGATCATCGAATAAGGCATTAAAGGCAAGCTCGCGTAAGGTCTCCAGAAGGGCATCCTGAAGGGATTCATCGTCGAGTTGGATGGTTTCAAGGTCCTCACTCAACCTGTCTTGGAATCCATCAAGGATGTAATGGAGATGGGAAGTAAGGTTGACAAACTCGGGATCGAGATTTTCCTCGATGGCCATGGACTGTACGAAGTCCAGAAAATCGTTCTGGAGCTTGGTGATCTTGTCGACCTTCATGATGGAATATACATCCATGGGCTGTTCGTTATATGAGCAGCCTATGCATGATATGATCTGACCATCCCGGTCTTCGTCCAGGAGGTGGATTATCGTTGCACTCCCGGCATGCACCTCCTGGTCGTTGGATTTGAACTTCAGGTCAGTTATGATGTCGCCGATGTGCAGAAGCAGGCTGCCGTCTTCAAGGAAGAATGACACCCCGGTTCGTGAATAATCTTTGATCCTGCATATATGCTCGGTCTTCTGGAAATCTCTGAAGCGGACAGTCTTACTGCTGTCACTTGCCTCAACCGAATACCTCAGATCACGCTTGAGCCTCACTTGCATCTCCTCTTAACAGGCATGACAATAACAAATGATTTTAGACCTATCTATCACTTTTATGGAAAGCAGTCAGGGAAATTTTATTATTGAGCACATTCGCTCATGTCACCGCCGAGTTTGTCCAGGGCGTGGGGTAGGGCGGGTGCAATACTTTCGAGGCACTCCCGGGCCGCTTTGGGGCTGCCGGGGATATTTACGATGAGCGTGTGCTTTCTCACACCCACCACAGCCCGGGATATCATGGCATGGGGGGTCTTTTTGAGGCTTTCAAGGCGCATGACCTCTTCCATTCCTGGTACGCGTTTTTCGATGACCGTCAGTGTTGCATCAGGGGTTACATCCCTTGGGGACAGTCCTGTGCCCCCTGTGGTGATGATGAGGTCAAGGTGGTGCTCATCGCACCAGGCAATGAGACGATGTTTAATGAGGTCCTGATCGTCCGGGATAATCTCCGTCATCTCTACGGATATGCCCAGACCTGTCAGGATCTCCTGAATAATGGGCCCGCTCATGTCCTGGCGCAGACCAGCTGAACCCTTATCGCTCAAGGTGAGTACCCCCGCCTTCTTCAACGTTTTACCTCCTTGAGCCTGCCCTGGGCTGCTATCACGATGG
>CAYMDG010000019.1:0-3070 GCA_964388905.1 uncultured Bacteriovoracaceae bacterium | reverse complement strand
CCCATGGTAAATGTGCCCCGTCCCGAGGTGATGGAGGTGAGGCTGGCTGCATAGGTGAGCACCTCGGCCAGAGGTATCTGGGCCTTGAGCTCCTGGTACTTGCCCCTGGAGTTCATGCCCTCTATCTTGGCCCTTCGGCTGTTGAGGTCGCCCATGACATCACCCATGCATTCCTCTGGTACGGTTACCGTGATGTTCATGATGGGCTCAAGCAGGATGGGCCTGCACTGTTCCATGGCCTTTTTGAAGGCCAGTGAGCCGGCGATCTTGAAGGCCATTTCAGAGGAGTCCACCTCGTGGTACGAGCCGAAATACACCGTGACCTTTATATCCACTACAGGGTTTCCCGTCAACGGGCCTGTCTGCATGGATTCGATAACTCCCTTTTCCACGGCCGGGATATACTGTCTTGGAATGACCCCGCCCACGATGCCATTGACGAACTCGAAGCCCTTTCCGCGTTCCTGGGGCTCCACTCTGAGCCAGCAATCGCCGAACTGGCCGTGACCGCCTGTCTGCTTTTTGTGTTTGCCCTGCACCTCGGCGCTGGTGGTGATGGTCTCCTTGTAGGGGACCTTGGGTGTCTTCAGGTCCACCTCCACCCCATACCTTCTCTTGAGCCTGTCCACTGCGATCTCGATGTGGAGCTGGCCAAGGCCGGACAGGATAAACTCGCCGGTCTGTTCGTCCCGGAACACCTTGAGTACCGGGTCTTCATCCATGATCTTGTGGAATGCAGGCATGATCTTTTCCACGTCCGCCTTGGTCTTGGGGGTTACGGCCATGTTCATGATGGGATCGGGGAAGATCGGGCTCGGGAGCGTAAAAGGAACAGACTCCGAGAGCAGTGTATCTCCTGTCTTGGTTTCTTTCAACTTCGCCACGGCAAAGATATCGCCAGGGCCTACCAGTTCAAGGGGTTTCTGGGTCTTGCCCTCGAGTATAAGGATCGATCCCACCCGCTCCTTGAACTCGCGTTTTGCATTGTACACGCTTGAGTCGGGGCTTAAGCTTCCCGAGAGGCACCGGATGAGGCTCAATGTCCCGGTATATGGGTCGCTCATGGTCTTGAAGACGTAACCGCTGAAAGGCTGGTCTTCGGCAGGTTTATATTCTTTTGTCTCACCCTTGCTGTTCTTCAGAGGGGGCAGTGACCTCTTGTCGGGGCTGATGAATGAGGAGCTGATAAAGTCCATAACAGGCTGAACACCCATGTTCAGCAGGGCGGATCCGCAGAAAACCGGGAGGAACAGGCCTTTGGCAAGCCCGGCAGCCAGGGCGTTATCAAGCTCGGTCTGAGAGAGTTCTCCGCCCTCGAGGTATTTTTCCATCAAGGCATCATCAACCTCTGCCAGGTCTTCGATGACCTTTCCATAGACCTCTTCGAGCTGGTCTTGCATGTCTGCAGGAACAGCGGCCTCTTTAAAGGATCCTGAGCCATCCTTTTCATAGAGGTATGCCTTCTTCTTGAGTACGTCCACTACTCCTGCAAAGCTGTCTTCAGAACCGATGGGCAATGTCAGGGGTAATGGCTTTATCTCAAAGACTTCCGATATGTCGGTGAGTACCTGCTCGTAATTGGCGCGCTCCCTGTCAATTTTGCTGATGAAGCAGGTTTTGGTCAGGCCTTCCGCACTAGCCATCTTCCAGAGGTTTTCGGAATAGGGCTTGATGGAGTCTATGGCATCAATGACGAAAAGGGCATTGTCGCACGATTTTAAGCCGAGGATGACCTCAGAGGTGAAGTTGGTGTCGCCTGGAGTGTCCAGCATGATAACCCCTGTGTTCTTCCACTTGAAGTTGTGCAGGGCGCTGAAGATTGAAGACTGGCGTTTGATCTCTTCAGGCTCAAAGTCTAAGACGGTATTGCCGTCGAGCACCTTACCGAGCCTGGTAGTGGCCTTGGCGTTGAATAAGAAGGCCTCACCGAGAGATGTCTTCCCGGCGCCGGATTGTGACATGATGATCACATCTTTCAAGTTTTCCGTGCGAAACTTCCTCATCGATCCTCCCATTAACCAAAATCTTTAGGCTTAGGCTTATTAACTGAAAAGGCCCCTTCAAGTCAAGGTGAGGCTTATGCTTTGAGACAAGTAACTTGATATGAGGTGTGTAAACAGGTTTGCATAGAAATCCTCTTTTGCGGTACATTGGTTCCTATGTGGAAGGACATCCAAGGACACAGCCAAATCACACGGATGCTTAAGGCCTACTGTTCATCCGGCAGGGTACCTCATGCGTTTTTGTTTGCAGGGGCCCCCGGCCTTGGCAAGACCTTTGTGGCGAAGGAGTTTTTCAAGGCACTGAACTGTCTCGAAAAATCAGGTGATTCGTGCAATAAGTGCAGGAGTTGCCTGAAGGTGATCGCAGGGACACATCCGGACCTTATAGAGTTGACCCCTGGAACAAGGACGATCAAGGTGGATGATGTGAGGGGAGTCCTTGCAGAAGTAGGACTAAAGCCTTTTGAGGCACACATGAAGGGTATTATCATTGAGCCTGCCGAGCACCTAGGTAATGAAAGTGCCAATGCCCTATTGAAAACCCTCGAAGAGCCGCCTTCAAGCACGGTGATCATGCTCATCAGCCACAGGCCGAAGCTGTTGCTCCCTACCATTGTCTCCAGGTGCCAGTTTATACGCTTTAGCGAAGATGAGGCCGCCCGGGTTCCCGTGCACGGCATAAAAGCCTTACACCCTGAAGTGGAAAACGACCAAATAAGGGATGCCAATGCCATGCGCCAGGAGATTGTAGCCCTGCTGGCCGGCAGTGACCCGGCACTGCTTGCCAGGAAATATTTCGATTCCGAGGGGTGGGAAGTATTGCCTGATGTGCTGGTGATAGTGGAATCAATGATACGGGATATCATGGCGCTCCGACTCGGCTGTGAGGCGGTGATGAATGAATCTTTAAGGCAGACCCCTGTAAGGTATGCAGGCATGGAGGAGATCGAGAACATAACGAACCTTATCAGCACCATGAGGCGAGGCGTGAATGAGAACATAAATTTGAGGATTGCAGCCACTGAGTTGTTCATCATGGTGAGCCGGTTGGCAGGGGCATGAGCGGA
>CAYMDG010000018.1:20967-22649 GCA_964388905.1 uncultured Bacteriovoracaceae bacterium | reverse complement strand
TCGATCTTTTCCTTTTTCACCTCACAGGCAGCCTCAATAATGGCCCTTACCTGCATCTCATAGATCTCGGGGAAGGTTATTCCGAGCCTGCAGCCCCTGTGCCCAAGCATTGGATTGGCTTCGTGGAGGGAATCACGCTTTGCCTTAACCTCATCAACCGGTTTTTTCAGTGCCTTGGCCACCTGGGCGATCTCGGCATCGGTATGCGGCAGGAACTCGTGCAGCGGCGGGTCGAGAAGCCGGATGGTGACCGGCAGGCCGTCCATGACCCTGAAGATCTCCTTGAAGTCTCCCTTCTGCATGGGCTTGATCTTGTCGAGGGCCTTTCTGCGGCCTTTTTCGTCATTTGCCAGGATCATCTCACGCACTGCCAGTATCCTGTCCTCCTCGAAGAACATATGCTCGGTGCGGCACAGACCGATACCCTCAGCGCCGAATTCCCTGGCCACCTTGGCATCTTTGGGTGTGTCTGCATTGGTGCGGACCCCGAGCTTGCGGTATTCATCAGTCCACTTCATCAGCGTCCCGAAGGCACCCGAGAGCGAAGGCGGGATGGTCTTGCATTCACCGAGAATAACCTCTCCCTTGGTACCATCCAAAGAAATGACATCACCTTTCTTGACGCTCTGGCCACCCAGGGTGAACTTCTGCTTGGCATAGTCCACTACCAGGTCCTGGACTCCAGACACACAGCATTTGCCCATGCCGCGGGCAACTACAGCAGCATGTGAGGTCATGCCTCCGCGTGCCGTGAGGATGCCCTGGGCCACATTCATGCCGTGGATGTCTTCGGGTGAGGTCTCGACGCGGACCAGGATAACCTTCTTTCCCTTCTTCACCTCAACCTCGGCATCTTCCGCAGAGAAAACCACATTTCCCACGGCTGCGCCGGGTGAAGCAGGCAGACCCTTGCCCAGGATCTTCTTCTTTGCCTTGGGGTCGATCTGCGGGTGCAGGAGCTGGTCGATCTGCTCAGGGTTTACCCTGAGATGAACAGCCTCCTTTTTTGTAATGAGGCCCTCATTAACCATATCAACAGCAATCTGCACGGCAGCGGCAGCAGTGCGTTTGCCGTTTCTGGTCTGGAGCATCCAGAGGTTCCCTTCCTGGACCGTGAACTCTATGTCCTGCATGTCGCGATAATGCTTTTCCAGATTCTCATATATGTCCACGAGCTGATGGTACTGCTCGGACAGGGCCTCTTCCATGGATACGTCTGATTTGCTCCTCTTCCCCTTGATATTAATAGGCTGGGGAGTCCTTATGCCGGCTACCACGTCCTCGCCCTGGGCGTTCTTCAGGTACTCTCCATAGAAAACATGTTCGCCTGTAGCCGGATCACGGGTGAAGGCCACACCGGTTGCAGAGCTTTCTCCCATATTGCCGAAGACCATGGCCTGGCAGTTCACTGCAGTGCCCCATTCATCAGGGATGTTGTTAAGCTTGCGGTATGTGATGGCGCGCGGTGTGTTCCATGACTTGAACACGGCTTCAATGCCGCCCCAGATCTGGTCCATTGGGTCTGACGGAAGCTCCATACCCGTGAGCTTTTTCACTTTTTCTTTCATGGTTTCAACAAGTTTTTTCAGGTCCTTGGCATCGAGTTCCGTATCGAGCCTTACCCCCTTTTTCTTTTTCATCTTCTCAAGCTCTTCTTCCAGCTCATCTGAATCGGCACCCAT
>CAYMDG010000018.1:16640-20867 GCA_964388905.1 uncultured Bacteriovoracaceae bacterium | reverse complement strand
GGTATTCCAAGATTGGTCATTTCAGCGAGATTGGCCCCTTTTCCTCCAAGGACGGCCTTCATGTCAGCATTACCCTCAGCCTTGGTTCCCCTGCCCCCAAAGAGATAAACATACTTTTTTGCCATGAGAAGTCTCCCTTTTCATCAGATACTGATATTCGGTTGAAGCTTGTAAACGATAGTATAAATAAAGAGTTCTGTTCAAGTGAAAAATGGTGCCCAAGGGCTTATACTTTCAAGACCAGCGTAACTTTGAAGTCATATTCGTTTTACTACTTTTCTATGGAATTAAGTACTCTTGAGTATCGACCTTGCAGCGATAATCCCGGAGCAGCTCGCCTGGATGAGGCCCCTGGTTATGCCTGCGCCGTCGCCTATGATATAGAGGCCATGGATATGTGACATGAGGTTGCTGTCAAGCTTGGTTCTGTTGGAGTAGAACTTGACCTCGATACCATAGAGCAGGGTGTGTGCAGAGTTTACCCCCGGGGCCACACGATCCAGGCTCGAGAGCATCTCGGCTATGTCCGTCAGTATCCGATAGGGCAGGCAGTAGCTCAGATCGCCGGGTGTGGCCTGCTTCAAGGTGGGTCTGGTTGAGCATTTTCCTAGCCTCTCCGGGGTGGTCCGCCTGCCGCCGAGGAGGTCTCCCAGCCTTTGTACGATTGCCCCCTTGCCGAGCATGTTGGCGAGCTTGGCCACCGATTCGCCATATCCGATGGGGTCGTCGAAGGGTTCCGTGAAATCGGCGCTCACAAGCAGGGCAAAGTTCGTGTTTTCCGTGCGCTTTGAAGCCCAGGAATGGCCGTTGACCGTGACGATGTCACCCAGGGTCTCGATAACGACCTCTCCATAGGGATTCATGCAAAAGGTCCGGACTTTATCATCGAAGGTACGGGAATAGTAGACGAATTTAGTCTCATAGGCCCTGCAGGTAAGATGTTCCATGATCACTGCAGGGAGCTCGACACGCACACCCAGGTCTACAGGGTTCGGGTGTGTTTCGAGTCCGAGTCGCTTGGCCTGGCTCGACATCCATGACGAACCCACTCGTCCTGGTGCTGCAATGACTTGCGTAGTTTTTATAATTGCTCCATCAGATAACCTCACTCCAATAACCTCAAGGTCATTCGTAAGGATTTCTTCAACATGGGTATTGAATATCATTTCGACCCTGCCATCGAGGTAATGCCTTAAGTTTTCAAGGGTGACCAGCAGGTTTTCCGTACCGATGTGCCTTATCTTTGTGGGGATATATACCAGGCCTGCAAGTCTGGCATGTGCTGATATTTTCTCTGACTCATCACTCTCCAAGGCAAAGAGATCACTTGAAGGTGCGTACCGGGTATACAGTTCGTCAACGTACTCGAGCATCTTGAAAAGTTCATCATCGGAAATGAAGTTTGAGAGCTGCCCCCCCACATCGGTTGAGATGGTGAGCTTCCCGTCGCTGTATGCCCCTGCCCCTCCCCATCCCACGAGCATCTCTTTGCCGGTTCTTGACCTTTTATGGATATCGTTGCCCTGCTCTATGATGACAATCTTCATCCCTGGAACCGTGTCTATAAGCTCGAGAGCTGCAAAAATCCCGGCAGGTCCGGCGCCGATAATGACAACATCAGCCATAGGTCTTCCTCCTCTTCATCATGAAAAAGGTCCCAGCGCCCAGCATGACTATGTCAGTCGACCAGGCGGCTAATGCAGGATTCATATATCCGGAAATGCCGACATTTGTCATAGCGGAATGAATGGCCCAGTAAAACAGGCCAAGGATGATCCCTATGGATATGCCGCGTGCGATGCCCCCGGCCCTGGGGAACCTTAAACCAAAGGGCAGGACGAGTATGGTCATAATAAGGGGTGCCATGGTGAAACTGATACGGCTGTGGAACTGGGTTTCAAGGCTCACCGATTTGATCCCGTCTTCCTTGAGGTGCGCCCGGTATTCCATCAACTCTATAAGAGAGAGGACCTCCGGCTTTGGTTGAGCCATTACCAGATCGCTTGGTTCCTGTTTAAGGGGCAACGAGGACACGGATTGTGAGAAGGAAATCCCGGACGTAGACATCCCTATGGTATCCAACATTTTCGTGTTCCATTGCCTGCCATCCCAGGCTGCATAGTCGGATCTTAAGATTGCATAGAGCTTGCCAGACTTAGTCCTGTAACAGGAGACATTGCGCATGATGCCTTTTATGATATCCAGGTGCTCAACATAATATATATCGTTGCCAACAATGAATCTCCCGCCATTTACTGAGAAAGATCCGGTGATATCATGCTTTTTTATATATATATCCTCTATCTTATCTGCATGTTGCTGAGATACTGGATATACTGAGAAGGAAAGGAGTGACATGATAAACACTGCCGCCAATCCTACAAAGATATATGGCAGTGACAGTCTAAGGAATGAGACGGAGCAGGACTGCATGGCAATGGTCTCTACATGCCGTGAGAATTGGGCCTGCGTGGCAACAATACCGACGCATATGGAAAAAGGCAGTACATAATAGATCATTCGAGGAAGTGAGAAAAAAAGATATTGCATAATTATCGACCCGGAGGCGTTGTGTTGAGAAAAGGAGCTCAAATTTCCGAAGATTGTTGAGAGGAAAACAAGCAGAGTCAGACTCAGGCACGCTGCACCACACATGTTTGATGCCTTTTTTAAAATATAATTACTAAGCGTACTAATAATTAGATTCCCCCCTCGCTCAACCGCAGTTTTCTAGCAAGCAGGACTGTGCACAGCATTAAACAAAAAACTATATCAGGGAGCCATGCCCCCAGGAGTGGAGCCATAACATGAGCCCTGACCAGCCTATCTGCTACGGTAAACAGAAAATAATAGCCTACGATGGTGCCTATGCCTATGATGAAACCGGTATGTCTTGGTGATCGGGGTCTGACAATGCCAAAACTTATCCCGACAAAACCTAGGATCAAGTCCAATACAGGAAAAGAGATCCGATTATAGTATTCCTTTATCCTTTGGGGGTCCGGGTTTTCCTCAATGAGTTTCCTGAACTCGCCTTGCGTGGCAGAATCGTAGGATTTTATCCTGAGTTTCCTTGTGAAGTCAGCATCGAGAGAAAACCTGTATTCATCAAAGGTCAGATAACGGTCCGCAAACTTTGTTTTCATAAAAATACTTCCCTTTTTCAGCTTCATGATGATGGAGTTCTTATTCACCTCAATGGTGCCTTTTTCAGAGGTTATCACAGATCTTTCGTTACCGGATGTCTCGATGAACACGTTTTTGAATTCCTTCTCTTTTGGATTTACCGACTCCACATATACAATCAGACCCTTGAATGAATCATCAAACTCGCGTTCTTTCAAAAAAGAAAATATCTTTTGCGAAGCACTCTGCAAAAGTCTTGTTTGTACTGTTTTCATAGCCATAGGACCGAGGTTTGTGGAAATGAGCATATGGAGCAGCATGGCGGAAAAAGACAAAAAAATAACAGGTAAGTATATGGTAAGTGACTTCACCCCGCATGCCTTCATTGCAATGATCTCGGATTCTACTGATAACTTTTCAAGGACAATCAGGATAGTGAAGAGTAGCCCCATGGGAATCACAAAAGACGACAAGGGAACCATCACAAGCAGCAACACATCCATATCACTTAGGCTAAGGGCCTTGCCCAACGTAATCCATTGAATGATCAGCATCACGCCGAACAAGACAGCGATCGTGGCGCCAAAGACCTCAACCAGAGATAGAAAGATGTATCTTTTAATCAGCATAACTCTATTAAGATTATACGCATGGATGACAACGGTTGTCTACAACAGCAGATCAGGACAGTACTTGCATCATGCCCAAAAGATTGACACCTTGGGAAGGAACTTGTATGATCTTTTCACAAATGAATAGAATTTTTAGCCTTTTTATCGTTATTACCTTGTTTCTTTTTGCTGGAGGGTGTGCATACCGACATACAACCCAAGAGTACACAGACCCTCAATCTGAACTGGATGCCGGCAAGAAACTCCATGCGACATGTGAGTCTGACAGAAAACGTCTGGATAAGGAACTTGATGAAGCCCGCAGAAATCTTGAAAAGGCATCAACTGACATCACTTCGAGTTATGCCAATAAACAGGAACTCCTTGATAAAAACATCAGTTGTATGGAGGATAATAAGGCCCTCCTCAAACAGATTTCACGGTTAAAGATCCTGCTTCAGGAAAAGAAGGATGCCCAGGGGAGGCTGGA